>JAFNAG010000612.1 GCA_017860135.1 Acidobacteriota bacterium | reverse complement strand
GCCCTTTGCCGGCAAATATCGCATTATTGACTTTCCGCTCTCCAATGCCGTCAACTCCGGCCTCTACCGTGTTGCCGTTTTGACGCAATATCGACCGCATTCTTTGATGCAGCATATCGGCATCGGCGAACCATGGGACCTCAATCGCGCCCAGCCTAACGGCGTGCAGATCTGGCAGCCTTACCAAGGGCGAAAGGACCAGGACTGGTATCGGGGCACGGCTGATGCGCTCTACCAGAACCGCAACTTGATTGCCGAATTGGGCAGCGATCGCGTGTTAGTCCTGTCGGGAGATCACATCTACAAACAAGACTACAGCGATTTGTTGAACTTCCACGATGCCAAGGGCGCTGATCTCACAGTGGCCGTGATGAACGTGGAGCCGGAAGAGGTCTTCCGCTTTGGCATCATGACCACCGACGCGACCCAACGCATTACCAAGTTCACCGAGAAACCCAAGCAGTCAGATAGCACCCTGGCTTCTATGGGCATCTACGTCTTCAACACGCGCTTCCTGTTGCAGCGGTTGAACGAGGACGCGGCGGATCCGGGATCCTCGCATGACTTCGGCAAAAACATCATTCCCAAAATGGTCGCAAACGACAACGTCTACGCCTATCCGTTCAGCGGCTACTGGGTGGATGTGGGGACCATCTCATCGTACTGGGAGACCAACCTGGCGCTGTTGCAGGAGAAGCCAGGGCTCGATCTGTATGACCCCAGTTGGGTGATCCACACGCGCTCCAAAGAGCGGCCTCCGGTTAGGCTGGGACCGTCGGGAAAATCGCGCGATAGCTTGCTGTCCAACGGCTGCGTTGTCGAGGGCATGGTGGTCAATAGTGTCCTGTCACCGGGCGTCTGCGTTGAGCCTGGCGCCGTAGTACGTGATTCGGTCATCATGAACGATACCGTAGTCCGGACCGGCGCGGTGGTCGATCGCTGTGTACTGGATAAGGAAATCGAGATCGGCGCTGGTGCACAGGTCGGTGCGGGCGACGACAACACGCCCAACCAGCTTGAACCGGCAAACATCAACACGGGCATTACGATAGTCGGTAAGCGGGCGAGCATCCCTGCCGGCGCCATTATTGGACGGAACTGCCGGATCGATCCAAACACGAAGAAGGATGATTACGACCAGCTCGAGGTTCCGAGCGGCGGCACGATCAGCCGTCGGGAGTAGAGGACCTGGCCACAAGTGGCTACACTGTAAGCGTACAGGATTGTACGACTGCTAGCATCGAATATAGAGAGAGAAGGAGCATAATATGCCTAGGATTGCTATTCACGGTTTCGGTCGCATTGGACGGTCCTTGATGAAGGTGGCGCTCAAGAACAACCTGTTCACGCCAGTCTCCATCTCCGACATCAAGGATGTCGCGAACCTGGCGGCGCTGTTCGAGGTAGATTCGAACTACGGTCGCTGGTCTGAAGAAGTCACGTCTACCGACAAGGGATTTGTCATCGGTGGCCGAGAAATTCCCTACTTCGATTCAATGAAGGCGTTGCCGGACTGGAAGGAGCTCGGCGTCGATCTGGTGATCGATTGCACGGGCCGGGCAACCACGCGCCCCGGCGCGCAGGCCCATCTCGACGCCGGCGCCAGGCGCGTCCTGGTCAGCGCACCAAGCAAGAAACAGGAGGACTGCGATGCGGTGTTGCTGCCGGGCATCAACCTCGAAACGTTCGACCCGGAGAAACACAAGATCGTCAGCATGGCGAGTTGCACCACCAATGCCCTTGCGCCGGTGGTCAAGGTTGTCATCGAAAACTTCGGCATCAAGTACGGCCTGTTCTCGACGGTACATGCTTACACCAACACCCAGTCGCTCACCGATCAGCCGATGAAGGATCGCCGCGACTCGTGGGCTGCGGCTGAGAACATCATCCCCTCCTCGTCGGGTGCCGCGCGCGCCCTGGCGTTTATTTGGAAGGGCTTGAAGATCACCGGCAAGGCCTATCGCGTGCCGACCCGCACCGGCAGCATCGCCGAGCTGAACCTGCTGACTGAACGCCGCGTCACCGTAGCAGAGGTCAATGACGCCTTCCGCAAGGCAGCGGCCGTACCCCCGCTGAAGGGTGTGATGGGCGTGCTGGAAGACGAATGGGCCTCGTCGCGCATTGTGGGAGACCCGCACTCGTCGATCATCGACCTGCCACTGACCGCCGTCCAGGAAGAGCTAGTATCGGTAGCGGCCTGGTATGACAACGAGATGGGCTACTCGACCCGCCTGGCTGAGACTGCAGCGGTGATTGCAGTCTAGAATATTAAGGAGCTTAACCATGAGTCTACATCCTCTGGCGGGCAAGCCTGCCCCCTATGACATGCTGGTCAATGTGCCGCGCCTCATTACTGCCTACTACACCCGGGAGCCGGATATTGCTGACCCGGCCCAGCGGGTTGCCTTCGGCACGTCTGGGCATCGCGGCTCATCCTTCAGAGATAGCTTTAACGAAGCCCACATCCTGGCGATCTCTCAGGCCATTTGTGAGTTCCGTCAGGCGCAGGGTATCACCGGCCCGCTGTTCGTCGGCATGGACACGCATGCTCTATCCGAGCCGGCGCTCGCGAGCGCCATTGAGGTGTTTGCCGGAAACGAACAGGAGATCATGATCGATGCTGGCGCCGGCTATACGCCCACGCCTGTCATCTCGCATGCCATCCTCAATTACAACCGTGGCAGGACCACTGGGTTGGCCGACGGCGTGGTGATCACGCCGTCGCATAATCCACCTGACGACGGCGGCTTCAAGTACAACCCACCTGCCGGCGGGCCTGCCGACACGGTCACGACTAAGGCGATGCAAGCCCGCGCCAACGAAATCCTGAAGAATGAGTCGCGCGAGGTCAAGCGCATGTCCCTGGCCCGCGCGATGAAGGCCGAAACTACGCACCTGTA
>JAFNAG010000054.1 GCA_017860135.1 Acidobacteriota bacterium | reverse complement strand
CGGCATTGCCCCCGCAGCTCCAACAGTTTTTCAGACGCTCCCTGGCCGTCGATGGATTGCAGCGCCCGCGGTCTGCACGCCACTTCAACGCCCAGCTCCAGACCGCCCTGCAGCAACTGTCACACGTTGGCGCCTGATGATCGCGGCTTTTTGTGGAGTGGGACGGGAAGAGGAACGGTGACAGGCTACCGTGTCCCTTCTGCCTCAGCAGGGACATAGCAGCCTGGCACCCATGGCCTTCACTTTTTTCTCGGGTATCCGACGGACTGCGTGAGGATGATCTTCTGATCCGGGCGCAGATTCAGCACTTTGCCCAGCGCAGCCTGGTCGAACAGGCCGCGTACGACGGTGGCCAGGCCCTCCGACGCGCAGTAGAGATACACGTTCTGGCTAATGAAGCCCGCTCCGGCGGCCGACCACACTTCCGCATTGGGATTTACGCCTTTAGCTGTTTTTGCCCTGGCGAAGTCCGCCACGTGGACCAGATTCAGAGGGACCGCCTTTACGAAAGGCTGCTGGCCCGTCGCAGCCCGGACATCTTCCGTGAGCAGGAGCTTCAGTGCGTGTTGCGGGGCATCATACAGGTAGAGGCCATCCGCCATTGCGACGTATATGTCGATGTTTTGCCAGTTCACCGCGGAAGGCGCCGTGCGTTTTCCGTCGGAGCGGCTGACACCGTCGGCGGCCCACAGCAGGTTGGAAAGAACCTGCAGGGGAATCTTCGTTTCAGGCCCGAACTCCCGCGAAGTCTCCCTTGCTTTAAGAACTTGCATCAGAGGCCGCCCGCGGCGGTGCGCAGGCCGCGGCCGCGGACACGCTCCGGGCCGTTGGCGCGTCGCTCGGCGGGCTGATGAACTCGATGCAGGCGGCCGATGTTTCCCCGACGGCCAACACGGCGGCTGCGGCAGCCGCGGTGCTGCGGAGTGCGGACCGCGTGATGGCGCGATGGTCCGCGTTTCGGACCTCCGACCTGGCTGCGCTCAATTAACTGGTCAGATTATACTGACCAGTCGACGGTGCAGTCAATTCCACCGGGCCGCTGAAGGACAAAGTTGCATTTTTGTTCGAGTGGTTCAAGATCGGGCAGACAGAGAATCCCGGGTGCCTCCTGCCGGGCAGGATCTCGAACCACTGACGCCTTGACCTGCAACTTGCCGGTCGGGTAGGCTTGTCGTCAAGCCCAGGAGATCACTATGAAACGTGCCTTGTATTTTCTTCATGTGTTCTTGACGTTTGCCGGAGTCCTTGCGCTTCTGGAGCCCGGCATTCCCGGCATGGCCCAGTCGGAAGCTTCCTACGGCCAGCAGTTCTTCAGCGGCCTGCGGTGGCGCAACATCGGGCCGATTCGTGGAGGGCGATCGATCGGCGTCGCCGGCAGCACCAGCAGGCCCCTCGAGTATTATTTTGGGGCGACGGGTGGCGGCCTGTGGAAGACGTCCGACGGGGGCACCACGTGGTGGCCCGTGACCGACAGGTCGATCAAGACTTCTTCGGTCGGCGCCGTCGCCGTCTCGGAATCGAATCCCGACATTGTGTTCATCGGTACCGGCGAGGTCCAACTGCGCGGCAACATCATCCAGGGGGACGGCCTCTACAAGTCGACCGACGGCGGCGGGACGTGGGCGCCGGGCGGCCTGGCCGACACCCAGGCGATCGGCCGCATCCGCATCCACCCGACCGATCCCGACACCGTTTACGTGGCCGCCCTCGGCCACCCCTTCGGCCAAAATCCGGAACGCGGGGTTTTCCGTTCGCGCGACGGCGGCAAGACCTGGGAAAAGGTGCTTTATCGCGGCGAGCGCGCGGGAGCCGTCGATCTCTGCCTGGATCCGATGCATCCGCAGGTGCTTTTCGCCACCACCTGGGAAGTGTTCCGCACGCCCCACTCGCTCTCCAGCGGAGGGCCGGGGAGCGGCCTGTTCAAGTCCACCGACGGCGGCGACCATTGGACGGAAATCACGCGTAATCCCGGGCTTCCCGCAGGCCTGATCGGCAAGAGCGGAATCACCGTGTCGGGTGCCGACAGCAACCGCGTGTGGGCGATCGTCGAGGCCGAAGACGGCGGCGTCTTTCAGTCGGATGATGCCGGCGCGACGTGGATCAAAGTGAACGACGAGCGGCGCTTCCGCCAGCGCGCGTTCTACTACACCCGGATCTACGCGGATCCCCGGAGCCGGGACCGCGTTTATGTCCTGAACACGGGCCTCTATCGGTCGGACGACGGCGGCAAGACCTACACGACCCTGCGCCCGCCTCACGGCGACAACCACGACCTGTGGATCGCGCCCGAAGATCCGTCGCGGATGATCAACGGAAACGACGGGGGCGCGAACGTATCCGTCAACGGCGGGCAGACCTGGACGGGGCAGCGCTATCCGACGGCGCAGCTCTACCACGTCGCCACGACGGCCCACATACCGTATCACGCGTGCGGCGCCCAGCAGGACAACAGCACGGCCTGCATGCCGAGCAACGCCAGCGGCGACGAATTCTACCAGATCGGTGGCGGCGAGAGCGGCTACATCGCGCCCGACCCGCGCAACCCCGACATCTTCTACGCCGGGAGCTACGGCGGGATGCTCACGCGCTACGATCGTGCCACCGGCCAAATGCGCCAGATCAATATCTGGCCCGAAAACCCGATGGGCCACTCTTCGAAGGACATCCGGGAGCGCTTCCAGTGGACGTTCCCGATTGTCTTTTCGCAGGCCGATCCGCGCGTGCTCTATGTCGGCTCGCAGCACCTCTGGCGCACGACCGGCGAGGGCCAGAACTGGGAGCGCATCAGCCCCGACCTCACCCGCGCCGATCCGAAGACCATGGGGCCTTCCGGCGGCCCCATCACGCTCGATCAGACCGGCGTCGAGACCTACGCCACAATCTTCACGATCGCGCCGTCGCCGAGAGATCCGAACACGATCTGGACCGGCTCGGATGACGGGATCGTTTCGATCACGCGCGACGGCGGAAAGAACTGGCAGCGGGTGACGCCCCCCGATCTGCCCGGCTTCGCGCGCATCAGTCTCATCGAAGCATCGCCGCACCGGCCGGACACGGCATACCTGGCGGCGAACCGCTATCAGCAGGACGATTGGCGCCCCTATCTGTACCGGACCGATGATTACGGCCGGACCTGGACGAAGATCGTGGACGGCATCGGGACGCGCGATTTTGCCCGCGCCATCCGCGAGGACCCTAAACGGCCGGGGCTGCTCTTTGCCGGCACCGAGCACGGCATCCACGTGTCGTTCGACAACGGCGCCCGCTGGCAATCCCTCGCACTGGACCTGCCGGCGACTCCGGTCCACGACCTTGTGGTCAAGGATGATGACCTGGTGATCGCGACGCACGGCCGCTCGATGTACGTGCTTGCCAATATCAGCGTGCTGCGGCAGCTGACGCCGGCCGTCTCGCAGTCGGAAATGTTCCTGTTCGATCCGGCGGATGTCATGCGCTCTGTAAATCCGGGCGCCACGATCGACTTCTACCTGAAGCAGCCGGCCGAAAAAGTGACCCTCGACATCCTGGATGCCCGGGGAAACATCGTGCGTACTTTCGCGACTGCCGAAACGCGGAAGCCTCAGGAGCAGGCGGGCGGAGCAGCAGAGGAAGGCGCGCGCGGCGCCGGGCAATCGCACATCAACGCCAGGGCCGGCATGAACCGGATCACCTGGGACATGCGCTACCCCGACGCCGCCGGTTTTCCGGGG
Source organism: Acidobacteriota bacterium (assembly GCA_017860135.1). Lineage (GTDB taxonomy): Bacteria > Acidobacteriota > UBA6911 > UBA6911 > UBA6911 > JAFNAG01. Next base: position 14,625 of record JAFNAG010000054.1, on the reverse strand, counting down.
ATGATCCTGTGGGCGGCCAGCCTCCGCGGGCCTATCGCACCGCCCGGCGCCTATCAGGTCAGGCTGACGGCGGCGAGCGGGGTACAGTCGCGGTCGTTCGCCGTCACCAGGAATCCGAAGCTGACACAAATCACCGACGCCGACCTCCAGGAGCAGTTCAAGCTGTCGCTGCAGATCCGCGACCGGCTCAGCCGTGCCAACGAGGCGGTGGTGCGCATGCGCGCGTTAAAGGAGCAGATCGGCGAGCGGCTGGCCAAGCTCGACAAGTCGAAGGATGAGGCGGTGATCGCCGGCGGCGAGGCGCTCCGGCAGCGGCTGACCGACATCGAGGGCGAGATCTACCAGTACCGGAACCAGAGCAGCCAGGACCCCCTCAACTTTCCCATCAAACTGAACAACAAGCTGGCAGCGCTCCTGGGAGTGGTGCAGAGCGCCGACTCGCGGCCGACCGACCAGTCCTACGACGTTTTCCGGGATCTCTCGACAAGATTGGACGCCCAGCTTGAGCGCCTGGATTCCATCTCGAAGGCGGACATTCCCGACTTCAACAAGCTGCTGTCCGCGCGCAACCTCGAACCGGTCCGGGCGCCGCGCCCGTGACCGGCGGCTTGAGTGACTTCTTTTGAAGCTGCGGGCCGCCCATTGGAATAATGGATGATAGTTTCATCCGCCGTAGGCCGGCCGAAATCCGGCCGTCACGTCTTAAAACCGGTCTCTTTGGGAGCCATACCACGCGGCTTTCGTGATAATTCGTGGAATTCGTGGCAGCTTTCTTCAGGCTGGCTAAACAATAACGCCAAGTCAATACGGTGCGCTTCATTGGCCGCTGTGAGGCGAGGGCGCCTTGCATCGGAAGGTGGTCTTCTGGACGCCACCCGCTTATGATAATTTGCGGAGTCGGCGTTTTCCGTGACAAGTCGCGGAACGCCGGCTTAAATCGAGCACCGATGATCGAATCCAGGGAAAGGGAGTTGGGATCATGGCCAAACAGACAATTGAATCACAAGCAGCACCGCCGATGCGGCGGCGCGATTTCGTGCGGAATGTGGCTCTCGGGTTCGCTGCCACTGGGGGCCTGCCCCTGCCCTTGGAGTCGCAAACGCGGCAGCAAACAGGTGCGGCACCCAAGGCCCCGGTCCCGGCGGCCGCGGGCCCGATCTTCAACGGCATCCAGATGGGGCCGCACACCATGCTTGATGAGGGAATCGAGCCCTGTCTCGACCTGATCCAGGAGACCGCCGGCATCAACGCCGTGTTGACCTACAGCCATTCTTTTCACGGCGACCTGCGCAAGCCGGCCGGAGCGCTGGCAACCGATCACGGAAAACCGCCGCGCATCAACCGCGACCCGCTCCCTTCCGTCTGGGTCAGGCACCATGATCAGTATTTTCGCAACACCCGACTGCGCGTGCGGCCCCCGGACCCGGGCCTCGAGTACGCGCAGCGCGACCTTTTCGCAGAGATGCTCGAGCCGGCGCGGCGGCGGGGGATGAAGGTGTATGCGCGGGTATTGGAAAGCTCCGGAAGTTCGATTGAAAACTTCGCATCCGTGGTCACCGTTGACGTCTACGGCAAACCCACACGCGTGGGCTGCTGGACGAATCCCGACTACAAGAACCTGTGGGCCGCCATCGTCGAGGACATGTTCCGCAGCTATGACCTGGACGGGTTCCAGTGGGGAGCCGAGCGCATGGGACCGCTCATGAATGTCATCCTGCCCTGGAACGACACGCCGCCAACCTGCTTCTGCGAGCACTGCATTGCGCGCGGAAAGGCCAAAGGCATCGATCCCGAGCGCGCACGGGAAGGCTTCCGAAAGCTCTTCGAATATGTGCGGAAATTGATGGCCGGAGATCCCAAACCTGCAGAAGGCGTGTTCACTGTATTTCTGCGTCACATCATCCGGTACCCGGAGATCCTGGCCTGGCAGTACCAGTACCGTCTGTCGCGCGAGGAAGTCATGAAGGGCATGTATGACACGATCAAAGCCATCAAGCCAGCTGCGCAGGTCGGCTGGCACATCGACCACCAGCCGTCGAGCTGGGATATCGTCTACCGCGCCGAGATGAGCTACGAAGAGATGGCCCCCTACTCGGACTTTATCAAGCTCATTCTCTACCATGCTGTGCTCGGGGGACGCATCCGGTCCTGGTACCTCGAGCGATTCCGGCGGACGATCCTGAGCGAGTTGACGCTGGACCAGTCGCTGGAGCTCTACTACGCCCTCTTCGGCTACGACAGGAATATGGAGCCGAACGTGGACGGGCTCGCCCGCATCGGCTTCTCGCCGGACTATGTCTATCGGGAGACCAGGAGAAGTGTGGCGTCGGCCAACGGCAAGACAAGAGTCTATTCCGGCATAGGCTTCAACGTGCCGGGAAGCCCGCCCGAAGATCCCGAAAAGATATACGAGGCGACCCTCAAGGCGATCGAAGCCGGCGCCGGCGGCATCGTGGTCTCCCGTGAATACGAGGAGATGCGCGTGCCGAACCTCAGAGCCGTCGGCCGCGCCATGCGCGAACTGTCGAAGCAGGCAGGAACCGGGTAAGCGGCCGTTGCGCGCTCGCAGGTCTTCACTCGTGTCGCAGGGCGATCAGGGGGTCGACGCGGAGCGCGCGAAGCGCCGGGATCAGGCCTGCCAGGATTGCTGTCACCGTCAGCGCGGCGGGGACCAGGGTGAAAATCAGCGGGTCAGTGGAGGACACGACGTACAGCTGTGTCCCGATCACCCGGCGCAGCGCGAAGGCGGCGGCCAGGCCGAGGATTTCCCCGATCGCCACCAACAACAGTGCGCGCCCAAGAACCATCTTCAGCACATGCCCTCTGCGGGCCCCCAGAGCCAGGCGAATGCCGATCTCGTGGGTTCTCCGCGTCACCGAGTAGGAGATCACGCCGTAAATGCCCACGGCGGCGAGCACGAGCGCCACGGCGGCAAATGCCGCGAGGAGGAACATCGTAAGTCGGCGCGACGATATCGAGGTGGACATGAGCTGGTCCATGCTGCGCAGGTTCGAAATCGGCTGATGTGAATCCACGGACGCAACAGCCCGCCGCAGCAGCGTCGCAAGATGCATCGGCTCGAGATCGGTCCGGATCGCGACGCTCATGCCGGCAGGGGCCATTTGCCGGTAGGGAAGGTACAGTTCAGCATCCGGCTCGCGCACCAGCTCCATGTGCCTCACATCCCCGACAGTCCCGACGACGGTTATCCACCGCACCGGCTCGTTTCCGGAAGGCTCTCCGGAGGAGAAGCGTTTGCCCAGAGGATTTTCGCCGGGCCAAAGGCGGCTCGCCATGGTCTGGTTGATGACCGCCACCGGAGGAACCTCCAGATTGTCCCTGGCGGTAAAGTTCCTCCCCGAAACGAGGGGGATCGACATGGCCCGGAAATAGTCTTCGCTGACCATGCGCAGCCAGACGATCGGAGCTTCCCCGCGCCGGAGAACCGGCCTCCCCTCGACACTGATGCCGATGCCCGTATTGCTTCCGGAGAGTGGAAGCGCGTTGACGATCCCTGCAGCCTTCACCTCCGGCTTTCGCGCCAGGACCTCCAGGAACTCCTGGAAAAAATCAATACGCCGGGGGCCGGTCGGGTATTTGTCCGCCGGCAGCGTTATGCTCGCGGTGAGGACTCCTTTGGGGTTGAATCCCGGATTGATCTGCTGCAGCTGCAAAAAACTGCGGATCAGCAGCCCTCCGGCAATCAACAGCATCATGGAGAGCGCGACTTCGGCGATCACCAGGACCGAACGCAACCGATTGCCGGAACCGCCCGCACCCGCCTCATGCCCCCCTTCTTTCAGCGATTCGCGCAGGCTTGCCGACGCTCCATATCGGGAGGTCGCGAATGCCGGCGCCATGCCGAATATCACCCCCGTCAGCAAGGTGGCGAGGAGCGTGAATCCCAGCACCGTGGCGTCCAGGCCGGCGTTTTCGAGCAGCGGGATGTCGGCCGAATAGGTCCCGGCGATGTATGTGATGCTCCAGTATGCTAGAACTGCCCCCAGGATCCCTCCGGCAAGGCTCAGGATCAGGCTTTCGGTCAACATTTGCTTTGCGAGCCGCCAGCGGTTTGCGCCCAGGGCGGCGCGCACGGCGATTTCCTTTTTCCGGACACCCGCACGCGCCAGCAGGATGTTGGCGACATTTGCACAGGCAATCAGGAGCACCAGCCCAACCGCTCCCATCAGGATGAGCAGGCTCAGGCGCACGTTGCGCACCATGAACTCCCGCAGCCCCCAGACCCGCACCCCCCGACTTACCCCGCCCGGAAACCGCTCGTCCAGACTGCGGGAAATGGTCTCCATCTCCGCCTGCGCCTGCGCCAGCGAAACGCCCGCCTTCAGCCGCGCGAATGCGCCGACCGATGGGCCCGGATTCCGGGGATCACGGCTCCCGGATGCAGCCAGAGGCACATACAATGACGTGTCCCGGCCGCCGAACTGGAAGCCCCGCGGAAGAATTCCGACAACCGTGCAGTTCTGGCCGTCCAGGACGATTGTCTGGCCTACCAATCCGGGATCGGACCCGAAACTCGTTTGCCAGAGGCTGTGCTTCAGAACGGCAACGCGATCCGCTCCCGGAAGGTCATCTTCCGGCAGGAATCCCCGGCCATGCATGAGCGGCACCCCGATCATCCTGAAAAAATCCGCGTTCACCCACAGGCAGGAGAGCCGCTGAGGCTCTCCGCGGCCGGTCAGATTCATCGAAGCGGGCCGATATGCCGACATCGATTCGAAGGCCCCGCACCGCTCCCGCCACTCGAAAAAGTCGGCGAAAGGGACGAAATGGATCGGGATGCCGCGGCTTGGCATCTGCCCCCAGATCTGCACGAGGCGGTCCGGATCCTTGTAAGGCAGGGGACGCAGCAACACGCTGTTGACCGCACTGAAGATGGAACTGTTGGCGCCGACACCGAGCGCGATGGCCAGCACCGCCACAACCGTAACACCGGGGCTGCGCCACATCATTCTGAGAGCATATCGAATATCCTGAATCACATCGTTCATGATTGCCTGACCTGAATCAGCTGCGCCGGGCAATTACACTCCGGCTCTCATCCAAGCGATCCGCACTCCTGACCGGCTGCCGCCGCTAAATTGTCGAATTGCCTTTCCTGGTCCTGGACCTCGACCTGGACTTGGTCCTGGACCTCTGCGCGTCTGCGTCAAGATGTTTTCAACTGCAAATTACAAATTCGTTCGCCATAAGCTTGCGCCCTGGGCTGTCCTGCCGGACCCCTGCGGGGTCCCTTTCAGTTTCCCGACCTGGTGCGCTTCCTGATAGCCTGCGAGGCCATCTACCCGCAGTGTCCAGTGTGTCCCGCAGCCAGCGTATAGAGAGGCATCGCAGCAGCAGTATCGTGTACAGGATCGAATCATGGAAAACCGCATCCCGGACACTCGACGGACGATTCCTCCTCCAGGGCCGAGGGAAGCGGCCGGAGCCGCCTGTGCCCGTGAGCTGATCTCTGTCCGCAGGTCAGGGCTATCGGCTTGTGACGGTCGCGGCTCAGGCTGCCTCGTGAGCCGAGGAGCAAATGCCGCGATAGCAACACATTTCAGTTTTCTAATCCGCGGGACATCAACACTCGGCTGGCCGACGTATTGGAACTGAGCTACTCTTAAATGTCTGGGGAGGGAAATCGATGGAGTTGAACAACAATGTCGTTGCCTGGTTCGAAATTCCCGTGCATGACATGGAAAGGGCGATACAGTTCTACCAGACCGTTTTCGGCTTTCCCCTGCAGCGCCAGTCTATGGGAGTGCTGGACATGGCATTGTTCCCATGTGTTACCGCGGGGCTGGGAACGGCCGGTGCGCTGGTACGGCATCCGGATTTTTACAGGCCTTCCGCCGAAGGCACGCTTGTTTACTTCACCGCGCATTCCGGAGATCTCGACCAGGAACTGTCCCGCGTCGAGGCTGCCGGAGGGAAAATCCTCATGGGGAAGAAGCTGATCACAAATGAGATCGGCTATATGGCACTGCTGACCGACACGGAAGGCAATCGCATAGCACTGCACTCGCGAAAATAGTCAAGGCCGATTCGGGATGCCGCCTGCGCAGAAAACCGATGACAACTGATTCTGGGAGAAACCGGAGCATGACGGGAATCCCTCCTGCTGCACGTGCAGACCGGAAGGAGAGTCGAAACTCCCCGCCGGACAGAGGCTGGAATCTGCGCATCTGCCGAAGAAGGACATTGTGCAGGTCGGCCTTGGCTCTGACCGGGCTCCTGACGGCTTCCGCCGTCTTCCTCCTGACCGCCGAAGCGGCCACGTTGCGCAGCACCACAGTCCAGGCATGGGACCGCTATTACCGTTGGGCCGACGAAAGAGTGATGCGCGAGGTCAAAAATCCCGGGAGGTTTCTGATTCTGGATCTGCTCTCCCCCGCGGACAGGGCGGAGGCGCGGCGCCGGCTCGGCGCCGGCGAAACGTATATAGCGCGCATGATCGGTGTCGTCCCGGCGTCGGATGCGTTCCGAGTGCCGGATGGGGAGATTCACCATTGGTGGGGCGCCGTGCTGGTGCCGGGGGTAAGACTCCCCGAGCTCATGCGTTTCCTGAAGGACTACGATCATCACGCAGGGAAATTTGCGGATGTTGTGGGATCGCACCTGATCAAACGCGACGGGGACCGCTTCACCTTCCAATTCCGGCTGATGCGCTCCAAGGCGTTTGTCACCGCCTATTACAATACCGTGCAGGAAGCGACCTACTACACGGTCGACGCCAGGCATGTCTGGAGCAAGAGCGTCGCCACCAGGATCGCCGAACTCGAGAATCCCGGCACGCCCCAGGAGAAGGAAATCCCTCCCGGCGAAGACCGCGGCTTCTTGTGGCGGCTGGTGAGCTGGTGGCGCTTTCAGGAAACCGATCAGGGCGTGATCGTCGAGATCGAGTCGGCGAGCCTGAGTCGCGACATCCCGACGTTCGTCAAATGGATCCCGGGAGTCAGTTCGTACATCCGGACAACCCCGCGGGAGTCACTCGAGTCGGTGCTCCTCAGCATCCGCAGCCAATTCCCCACGCCCGGAAAGTATAACAGGGCGTCGACGATCTGAATAGGACCCGCCGGCCAGCGCAGGCCGCCGTCCAGCACGGGATGATGCCTGTTACATCCATATGGATGCGGGAGCACGTGGCGTTACTTCCGGCGCACAAGGGGCAGGATCAAACAGTGCGGACCGCCATTGCGGATGGCCAGCTCCGCCCCCGGAAATGTCTGCACCTGCACTCCGGCCCGGCGCAGCGCCGCGTTGGTGTGGACATTGTGCTCATAGGCGATCACCTGGCCGGGACGCAGCTGCGCCACGTTGACACCCTGCCAGCGAAGCTCGTACATTGCGCGTTCGATCACCCACTTGAGCTCCGGCATTCCCTGCCGGTCGCCGCCCGCGAACACCACGCTCCAGCCTTGTAACCGCGCATAGTCGACGAGCTTCAACCCGAGCGGAGTTTCCTTGCCGGTCCCGGCTTCATACTGGGTCACCCAGCCGACCCCGGGCATGGCATCAATCGTGACAAGCAACTGCTTGGAGTCACCGCCAGCGCCCGAGTTCGAGGGCAGCCGCGCCTTGAGGGCGTCGGTTTCCGAGGCCAGCCCGGACAGGATTTTCATCATCGGGTTGGTACCGGCAAAGGCTTTTTCCAGGAAAAAGGGGACAGCGACAACTTTGTCCTTATCCACAAAGTTGAAGATCGAATCGAGGTGCAGCAGCTGCCGGCTCATCCCGTTGGGCTTTTCTCTCGGCGGCATGCTCACGGCCAGGACGTCCATGCCGAGCTTTTTCGCCAGCAGCACGGCGGCCTCCCTGTCGCTGCGCTGCCCGACCCCCACGAACAGAGTCTTCTCGTCGCGGACGATCACATCGCCGCCGTCGAGGACTACGCCTTCTTTGGCCGCATCGAAGACAACCGGAAATTCACGCAGCGCGCCGGCATACCGGAACATCAGGCGGGCAATCGCATTCTCGAGTGTGCGGCCGAAGTTCTGGCCGTTTCCGATGATGATCCCTTTCGGAGTGGACATGGCGAAATCTCGGGACCAATACATGGAACTGATGGGAAGGAAGAGCGGATCGAGTTCGCCGTTGCCGCCGGTGCGGTAAAACAGGCTGTCGCTGCGCTGGAGAATCGCATCGGCAGTGACATCCGCCAGGTGGGGGAGGATGCGGTCGAACTGGTCGGGATAGGTCTCGCGCACCCAGGATTCCAGGGCGCCTTCCTTGCGGGCGTTCTCGACCGCATCCTGCAACAGGTCTCGCACCTGTAGCACTTTCACACCGGCCTTCTGCAGGAGCTTCAACAGCGCACGATGCTCATCGATCGTCCCCGGCGGCAGGCCTTTGTTGAAGATGGGGTGAATGGAACTCCCCATTTCGGACGACTTGAAAATCGACTCATCGATCGACATCACGATTACGGCGCGAAGCCTCTCAAAATCGGATTCGACTGCCAGCCGGTTTTCTGCCTGCAACGAGACCGCCGCAATCAGCAACAACACGCAAAAAGCCGGTATTCGATATTTGTTTTTCGCATGTACCATAATCAGCTCGCTATCAGGCGCCGCTTCGGCCGTTGACGAGGGTGAGGCGCCATGCGCGGATACGCTCCCGCCAGCGGACGGTAACGATGTCGTCGAGAATGGTGTAGAGCACGGGGATCGCAAGCAATGTGAGCAGGAAGCACAGCGACTGGCCGCCGATGATGACCACGGCGATCGCCGACCGGGTCGACGATCCCGGTCCTGTGCCCAGCGCCGTCGGAATCATGCCCGCGACGATGGACAGCGTTGTCATGAGGATCGGCCGGAACCGCGCACGGTTGGCCTCTATCATCGCCCGGTGGCGTTCGTAGCCCTGTTCGCGTCGCAGCCGGTTGACAAAATCGATTTGCAGGATCGAGTTCTTTTTCACAATGCCGAACAGGAGCAGCAGGCCCAGGGCGCTCCACATGTGCAGCGTCTTGCCGGTGGCAAACAGGGAGAGCAGGGCGAACGGCACTGCGAGAGGGAGTGAAGCCAGAATGGTGACCGGATGGATAAAGCTTTCAAACTGTGCGGCGAGCACGATGTACATGAAGATGAACGACAGCAGGAAGGCGACGAAAAAGTTCGTGATCATCTCCCCCATCACCTTGCCCTGTCCGGCGAAATAAAAGTCGTAGCCGGGAGGAAGCCCTGCCGCCATGATGATTCCCCGTACATCCGACACGGCTTCTCCCAGAGACTTGGCCGGCAGGAGGTTGGACGTCAGCGTGATCTGGTGCTGGCGGTTGTAGCGGTCGATCTGCGCGGGTCCCGTTCCCCTGGTAATCAGGGCGACGTTGTCGAGCCTGACCAGACGGCCCTGGGATGAGGGCACCATCAGACCGCTGATGGCATCGGCGCTGAACCGCTGGTCGGGACGCACTCGCAACCGCACCTCGTACAGCTCGTCGCCTTCCTTGTACTTGGTGATATCTTCCTCGCCCGAAATCATCGTGCGCATTGCCCGGGCGATGTCCGTCACGCTCACGCCGAGATCCGACGCCTTGTCACGCAGGATGTTGACCTGGACTTCCGGATTTCCGACATTGATGGAATTGTCGACATCCACCAGTCCCGGGATCTGTTTCATTTTCGCCGTGAACTGACTCGACAGGCGCGCGAGTTCCTGAAGGTCCGGGCCTCGCACGATGACATTCACCGGAGAGCCGCGACCGCCGATGGTACTCACGTTCTGGACCGCGACGCGAACGCCGGGAAAATCCTGCAACACGCCACGCGCCTGGGCCATCACGTCGAACTGGCTGATCTTGCGGCTTTGCAGCGGCGACAGGCGGACATAGATGGACCCGTCCACGACGCCGCCGGTGCCCTGGGAGTTGATCGTAGTCAGAAGATGCCGTACCTCGGGCAGGGGCCGGATCCGGTCTTCCATCTGCCGCAGGATCTGATCGGTGCCGGCAAGGGATGTCCCCTCGGGCGCCTTGATGATCACCTCAAACTCGTCCTGGTCGTCGGCCGGGAAGAAGTCCACGCCGATACGGGTCACCAGCGGGTAGATCGAAAGAAAAGTCAGCGTGCAGATGACCACCATGGTCTTGCGGTGCGCCAGGCTCCATTCGAGGGAACGGAGATACCGGCTTTCCAGCCAGTGATAGAACCGCGATTCCTTGGAGCCGTGCTTCGCGCTCTCGCCCTCGCGGATCCGGAGGAAGCGGGAGGACAGCATGGGCGTCAGAGTGAAACTGACCAGAAGTGAGACCAGGATCGAGACTGCGGCAGTCACGCCGAAGCTCTGGAGGAAGCGCCCCGGTATTCCTCCCAGGAAGACCACGGGGGCAAAGATCACGACCAGCGACAAGGTGGCGGCCATGACTGCCAGCCCGATTTCCCGGGTTGCCGCAACGGCAGCGTCGAACGGTTTAACCTTCTTCTCTTCGATATACCGGAAGATGTTTTCCAGGACCACGATGGCGTCGTCGATGACGATGCCCACGGACACGGTCAGCCCCAGCAGTGTCAGGCTGTTCAGAGTGTAGCCGAGGGCGCGCATGACGGTGAAGGTGGAGATCAGGGAAGTGGGAATTGCGATTGCCGCGATCAGTGTTGAGCGCCAGTTCCGCATGAAGAAAAGCACGACAAGGCTTGCGAACAGTCCGCCCAGGATCAGGTGCTCGTAAATCGCATGAACGGAGCCCTCGATAAAGACCGACTGGTCACGGATCACGCTGACATTCAGGTCCGGAGGCAGAGTCCGGCTGATTTCGGCCAGTCTGGTCTTCACGGTATCGATGATGGCAACCGTGTTGGTGCCTGACTGTTTGCGCACCAGCAATGTGACCGCGGGGTTTCCGTCCAGCCGGGCCATGTCGCGTGGCTCCTCGTAACCGTCGGTCACGGTGGCAAAATCCCGGATCCGGACGGGTGTGCCGGTGGTGACGGTGACGATCAGGTCGCTGAACTGGCGGGGCGAGGTGATCCGCCCCAGTGTGCGCAACGTCACCTCGCGCTTCCCCTGATCGATGCGGCCGCTTGGGATCTCGACATTCTGCCGCTGCAGGGCCGAAGATACCTGGTTGATTCCCAATCCCAGCGCATTCATTTTTTCGGCGTCGATCTCGATCTGGATGGCGCGTGTGCGGCCGCCGACCAGCAGGACCTGGCCGATGCCGCTGACGCTCTCGAGCTGCTGTTTGACCTGCTTGTCCGCGATCTCGGTGATCTCGCGCATGCTGCGCCCGCCGGAGACGCTGATCGACATGATGGGAGAAGCGTCGGGATCGACTTTTTCGATCACCGGCGGATTCACGCCTTCCGGGAGCCGGCGCAGGATCACCGACACCTTGTCCCGCACGTCCTGGGCCGCCTGTTCGATATCCCTCTCCAGAACGAAGGTCACGATCACACGGGACACTCCCTCCACGGTGGTAGCGCGCAACTCGTCGACTCCCTGGATCGTGTTGACCGCCTCCTCGATCGTCTTGGTCACTTCCGATTCCATTTCCTCCGCGCTCGCGCCGGGGAGGGTCGTGGTGACGGTTACGATCGGAAGGTCGATCTTCGGATACTGGTCGATGCCCAGTTCGCGGAACGAAGCCACACCCAGGACAACCAGGGCCATGATCAGCATGGTCGCAAAGACCGGACGACGTACGCACAGCGCAGCCAGCCCCATCTAATTCCCCTTGACGGTTTCCACGCGGCTTCCCTGCTGGATTTTCGTGAGCCCTGTCGTGGCGATCCAGGCGCCCGGCTTCAATCCCTCGACAACCTCGATGAAGTCGCCAAAACGATCGCCCAGCTTGATCACCTGCTCCACAATGCGGGAATTCTCCACCGTATACACTTTCTGGACGCCGTAGTAGGAGATCACGGCACTCGCAGGCACGCGCACGACGGCATCCATTCTGGAGGTGGTGAGATTCGCACGGGCAAACAGGCCGGGCCGCAGCCGCTCACCGGGATTGTTCACCTCCGCCTCGATCACAAATGTCCTGGTTTGGGGATCCACCGCTCGCGCGAGGCGCGCCACTCGCCCCTGGAAGGTCTCGTTATAGGCCTCCACCACGAGTGCAACGCGGGCGCCGATCGCCACGTAGGGGAACCACTGCTCGGGAATGCTGGCCCGCAGCTTGAGCGGATTCATGGCCGTGATCGACATCACCGGACCCTGCTCCTTGATGTACTGCCCCACTTCGACCATGCGGGCGCGCACGGCACCGTCGAACGGGGCGCGGATGACGGCATCCGCGACCTTCTTCCGCGCAATGGCGAGCTGGGCGCGGAGGTTTTCGACCTGTGCAACGAGGTTGTTTACCCCTTCCAGCGCGGACGTGTGGTTCGCCTCGGATGCTTTGAGCCGGGCTTCTGCAACATCGTACACCTGCCGGGCCGCCACGCCTTTGGCGAGCAGCGCTTGTACCCTCTCGAAGTTGATCCTGGCGTCCGCCAGGTCGGCTGCGGCCCTGCGCACGACGGAAGTCTGCGCCGGATCCGGCATGGGGTCTGTCTCCGCAGTCAACCCCAGGGATGCCAGCACCTGCTGGAGTGCCGCCCTCTGGCGTTCCACTGCCAGAACCAGTTCCCGCGAATCCAGCTCCACCAGCACCTGTCCCTTCGTCACGTGGTCACCCAGGTCGGCATGAAATGCCAGCACGCGGCCGGACACCTCGCTGGATACAGTCACCTCACGCTCCCCTTCCAGCGTGCCCACGAGGTCGACAGTCCGCGTGATATTGTCTGCCTTCACCTGGATAGCCTCGACCCTCACAGGCGTTTCCGGCCCTGCGATCACAGCCGGATCCTGGCGGGAGCATCCCATCACTGCCAATGGGAAAAACATCGAAACGGTGATCAGTACACGGGCGGCGTGATTTGGATTCATAGGTTCTCGAATCAGGGTGTCACCGGTTCAGGGATTCGAACCAGCGGCCTGCGGTGAGAATGTCGACATTCCCGCCGCTGAGAATGACTCCGACCTTCCTGCCGGTCACAGGATGGCGGTGGCGGAACAGTGCCGCCAGGCCGAGCACCCCGGTCGGTTCCACAATCAGCTTCATCCTTGACCAGGTGAACTGCATGGTGCGGATCAGGTCCTCGTCCGACACCGTCATCATCTCATCGACATTCTGCCGAATCAGGGGAAAGGTAAGTTCTCCCAGGGACGGTGTGCGAGCTCCATCGGCGATCGTTTCGGGATTGTGGACGCTCTGAAGAACGCCGCTCCGGAAGGAACGGGTCGCATCATCGCCTGCCTCGGGCTCCACTCCCACGACCTTGCAGGCCGGCGCCAGGCGCCGGGCCGCTATTGCCGAGCCGCTCAGCAGCCCTCCCCCTCCGCAGGGGACAAAAAGATAGTCCATCGATCCGGCTTCATCGAACAACTCCATCGCGGCCGTCCCTTGCCCGGCGATGATGTGCGGATGGTCGAAGGGAGGAATGATGGTTCCCCCGCGCTCGCCCGCGAGGGACCGGGCGATCGTTTCGCGGGAGGAAGTCCTGGGATCATGAAGGACAATGTCCGCACCGTAAGCGCGGACGGCAGCCAGCTTCATCGCCGGCGCGCTTTCCGGCATCACGATCGTCGCCTTGATCCCGAGAAGGTGGCATACCAACGCCACCGCCTGTGCGTGATTCCCTGACGAGTAGGTGAGAATCCCCTTCTCCTTCTGTGCGTCCTCAAGGCGGCTGATGGCATTGTACGCACCCCGGAACTTAAAAGCCCCCACCCGCTGGAGGTTTTCGCACTTGAGGAACATCTGGTTGCCGCACGCTTCGTCCAGAAGCCGGGAAGTCGCAACGGGGGTGCGGTGCGCCACAGAAGAAATGCGGCGCGCGGCGGACGCAACGTCTTCGAAGGTTACCATAGGTTCGGACCTCGGACTTCAGACATCAGCACTGGCGCAATGGATCATACAGGAAAGCATGCCGCCGGAAAACAGTTGTCCAAAAACAGTGGGGCGTCAGGGCTGGAAATTTCCTTTGCTGCCGGGAATCTCATCACCTCCCACTCATGTCTGACCGGGATTATTCATGAATCATGAGGCTGATATTCTTGGGACGCGGAAGGACGCCGCTGCACGCTGCAATGAAGTCATTTGGCGGCGTGGAGGCGCTTTTGCCGCGTAATTGTTTGGCCAGCCCGAAAAAAACTGCCGCGAATTCCACGAATTGTCACGAAAGCCGCATCGTATGGCCCGCATCAAGGGAGATAATTCTTCGTGAGAATTCGTAAAAATATTCGTGGCTTTATCTGCAGACCCTTAACTGTTCCGAGCCGGCTGGACAGTTACCTTGCCGCCAGGCCGTCCAGAGACAGGCTGGCGAGCGCATGGTGGTTCCTGATTATGCGGATTTTTGGACGATACGACGAAATAGTGCCGCTTCCTCTGCTATATTCATCTTGACCTGTGCGACTCAGACACCAGGAGGCGGCATGATTGCGGCAATCGCGGCAGGCGTCTGAAACGGATCGAGGATCCATGACAGTAGAATCCACTGTAAAACCACTGGCGTTGTTGATTCCGGGGCTCGACGGCACCGGCAGGCTCTTCTACAGGCAGATCGAAGCTCTGGTCCGCAGGTACCGGGTCCTGGCCTGGGATTTCGGCGCCGGGGCCGATTTTGACCTGGC
>JAFNAG010000611.1 GCA_017860135.1 Acidobacteriota bacterium | reverse complement strand
AGACGGTCCCGCGAGAGGCTACCCGATCTGCAGGCTCACGCGCGACCGCCCAAACGCTTTTGAGCGAAGAATTGAGGCCTTATTTCGTACTATCACCCGTTGTGACAGTAAGGATGCATCGGTCCAATCCAGGTTGGGTTTTGCCTTGACAAGAGGCGGAGGCAATGTTAAAAGTAGTTTCTCAGTTTAGAAACTATATAACAATGGAACCTATGGAATACAAAAAGACGGCTCGAAGGATTTTCGAAATGCAGTGCGAGATCTGCAAGGCGCTGGCCCACCCGCTCCGGCTGGCCATCGTCGACCGGCTCAGCATCCAGGAAGCCGCGGCGGCCGACCTGATCGCGGGGCTGGAGATCTCAAAGGCGAACCTCTCGAAGCATATGTCGCTGCTCGTCCACAGCGGGATTGTCGAACCCCGGCGCGACGGCCGGCAGATCTTCTACCGCCTGACCGATCCCGAGATCCACCAGGCCTGCGCCATCATGCGCTCGATTCTTTATCGGCGCCTCAAAAAGGGGGAGAAGCTGGCCTCGGCCATTCGGCCGGTTTCGGTTCCGCCATCGAACGTGAGTTAAGCAATTTCTTTCCGGGTGAACTATGGAAAAACGATACCAGACAACTTGGCTCTTCATCCTGATTGGGATTTTCTCAAGTTTCCCGCTCGCGGCCCAGCAGCGCCTCTCCCTGTCCGAAGCCGTCGCCAGGGCGCTGGAGAGCAATCCGGACCTCGCAGTCGACGCGCCCGGCCAGGAGGCTGCCCGTTCGGAATTCGAAGCTGCCCGGGCGGGCTATCTGCCACGCCTCGATTTTGAGCAGTCCTACCTGGCCGGCAATAATCCCGTCTTCGTTTTCGGCACGCTGCTGAATCAGCGGGCATTCACAGCCGGGAATTTTGCCCTCCCCGTACTGAACTCCCCTTCCGCCCTCGACAACCTCCAGACGCGAGCCACACTGCAGCAGAACATCTGGGATTTCGGAAGGACCGGCGACCGGCGGGAATTGGCGCGGCTCGGGATCGATCTGGCGGACCAGCTCCACGAGGAGCGCACACGACAGGTACTTCTTTCTGTCTTTGACAGCTATTACTCCACGTCGCTGGCCAAAGAGGCGCTCGAGACAGCCCGCACGGCGTTGCGTTCGGCAGAAGCCATCGAGAGCCAGGCCAGGGCGCGGGTGGAAAGCGGTCTTGCCGTCGAGGCGGATCTCCTGCGGAGCCGTGTTTACGTGTCGTCCGCAAAACAGCAGGAAATCCAGGCGCAGGGGCAGTTGGAGACCGCGCGGGCGCAGCTGAACCGCCTCATGGGGAATCCTCTCGGCAATCCCATCGGGGAAACGGCGACGCTGTCGGTGAAGCCAATCCCGGCCCCCGTCGAGGAGACGCTGCTCGCCGAGCAGAAGGCGCGCCGCCCCGACTATCGGAACCTGCTGACGGAATTACGCCAGGCGGAAGTCGCCGCCAACTCCCGCTCCAAGGAGTACCGGCCGGTCATAGCGGGCTATGCAACCTGGGAAATGGACAACCCTGCCCTGGACAATTACGGCGGCAACAACTGGTCGGCCGGAATCACCTTGCGCTGGAACCTGTATAACGGCGGAAGCGACGCGGCACATCTGGAAGCCGCGCGGCAGCGACTGGAACAGAAGAGGCGTCAGGTATCGGCGGTGGAATCAGCCATGGCGCTGGAGATCCGCAGGGCGTTGATCCAGTACCGTGCGGCCGAGCAGCAGGTCCTGGCCGCCCAGGCCGCGGAGGCCCAGAGTGAAGAAAGCCTGCGGATTCTCCGGAACCGTTACGATGCGGGGCTGGCGACCATGACCGATCTCCTCTCGGCCGAAACAGCCCGCAGCGGCGCCCGCGCCAACCTGGCCCAGGCGGTCTACCGTCAGCGGGTCAGCTACGCACAGGTGGAGCACGCGGCAGGCATTTTGAGTCCGACATCAATGGCAATGAGCCTTCAATGACGCTTTGGGTCCGGCTTTCAGGACGGCCTCGGGAACGCCGGGCCTGCATTCATGAAAACGACTGATAGAGAGGGGCACCTATGACATCCAAAACGCTGCTTATCCTTGCCATCTCGGGGCTGTCGATCCAGATAGCCTGCAGCGGCAAGAACGAAGGCCGGCCGGAGATCGCGGGATCACCGATCCCTGTCAGCACCCGCACTGTCGACTACGCATCGATAGCGTCGGTCGTGGAAGTGCCCGGCACAGTGCAGCCGCGCAGCCGAATCTCGCTGGCATCTCAAATCAACGGCTTCGTGCGTGAGATGCGCGTCCGCGTCGGAGATCCCGTGAGGAAGGACCAGATCCTGGCCACGCTTGATGCACGGGATGCCGAGAGCCAGGTGGCTGTAGCTCGGGCTGCCGTGCAGGAAGCCGAGGCCGCGCTCTCGGAAGCGCGCAAGTCCCATCAGGCCGCGGTCGAAATGCACCAGGCGGCCAAAGCTTCGGCTGCACTGGCGGGCCAGACCTTCACCCGCTACCAGAAATTGGCCGAGTCGCGCTCGGTTACGCCGCAAGAACTCGACGAGGTCCGGTCTCGCCGGGATGCCGGCAGTGCGGAAGTGGCATCGAGAGAGGCCATGGTGGCCGCCGCGGAGCAGCGGATCAAACAGGCGGAAGCCAGGATATCGCAGGCCAGAGCCCAGACCGGGCGCGCGGACGTCATGCTGGGCTGGTCCGAGATCAAGGCTCCGTCGCCCGGCCGGGTCGTTCAGCGTCTCGCAGACCCGGGGGCGGCAATCTTCCCCGGAAGTCCTTTGCTGGTACTCGAATCGACCGAAAGACCGCAGGTCCTCGCCGATATTCCGACCGAGCACTCGGGCCTCCTTCGCCCCGGCGGGACGGTAGGCCTCCGCGATACCGAATCAGGCGCTCTTCTCGAGGGACGGATCTCCGAAA
>JAFNAG010000610.1 GCA_017860135.1 Acidobacteriota bacterium | reverse complement strand
TTCCCAGTGAACGCCTGATGAGGCGCAGAGGTCTGACAGTCAGCAGTTGCCCCCGATCCATGCCGATCGTCATATATTTTGCCGGCATACCGGTCTGAGATCCGTTTGCTCCATGCAGACGACCCTGAAAGGGTCGCGCAGGACAGCATAGGGCGCAAGCCCTGGGAAGAAACACGCATCCTGGCAACCGGGGAATCACCTACGCTCCGACCCTGAAGGGTCGAGCAGGGCAAGCCAGCGCGCGAGCACTGGCGACATTGACGCCCAGGATGCCAACCCGGAAAAGCCGAAGCAGCCCGCACCGCCCATTCAGGGCGGACATCCGGACCTGCCACAGTTCCCAGGGCCTGCGCCCTGGGCTGTCCTGCCGGTCCCCCCTGCGGGGTCCTTTTCGATTCCCTGACCTGGTGCGTTTCCTGATAGTAGGCAAAACCATTTACCCACAGTGTCAAGTGTGTCCCGCAGCCAGCTCTGCGGGGGGCAAACCTGCGCCTTCCGGGCGTGGCCGATTGCTCAGTTTCTCCTCTTCGAAATCAGCGTGACCGGGCCGATCAATCCGGAGGGGGGAAGCGCCTGGCTCATGCCGCCCATGGGGCCCGGCGCGGGCCCGCCCGCCGAAAGGACTCTCCTCTCCGGCGGCGCCGTACGATCACCCGCCAGCCGGTTTGTCCACTGGTTCGTGACCTTGACCTCCAGGCTGTTTTTGCCAGGCCGCAGCGCGCGGGTCACATTCACCTGATACGGCGGTTTCCAGAGCAAGCCAACCGGTTGTCCATTGACCGAGACCTCCGCAAGGTCGCGCACATTCCCGAGATCCAGGATCAGCTCTGCTCCCGGGGTGAACCATGTCCCTGCTGCCTCAATCGCTCTGGTATACGCAGCCGTGCCGGAGAAGTACTTCACTCCTTCGTCGGTGTTCTCCGTCCATGACCGGAGCTCGGGAAACCGGAGCCTTGCAGGCGCGCCCAGACCCGGTGGAAAGCTGACATCCCACGGCCCGGTCAGACCGGCCAGCCTTGCAACGTTTTCAGGCGTAATGATTCGTGAGGGTGCGGCCGCTGTCTTCCGGAACACCACAAATGCCAGCTCGCGTTCATCCATACGCAGCGGAACTATGGTTTGATCCCCGGCCGACGCATATCCTGCCGGCTCGATTTCACCGGTGTCCGGATGCCAAAGCTCCGCTTCCTTGCCGCGAACGCGGAAGCGCGCATCCAACGCCTGTGCGCGATCTGTCAGATTCGCCACATAATAAATATCGATGTCACCGGACCGCCGATGGTGCCATGCCAGGTCGGCATCGAGGCCTCGTTCCCATTCGAAGTCTTTCTCAATACCGGCGGAGGCCAGGATCTGATCCAGCGGCAGGCCCCAGATGACTGTGCCCTTGCCATAACGGCGTGTCGTGCGGGACACGCCGTCGAGGTCGCCCCACAACTCGGCGGCCAGGGCATGCACGGCGGCATCGGCTTCCGGGTATGCGGTGAGGCTCGGCGACTGCAATGGCTTCGGCCCGACTACGGTGGCTCCCCCGGAAACCAGGGCGCGAAGTTTCCGAAGCAGCTCGGGCCGCATGCGGTCAATCTGCGGCAGCACCAGGATGCGGTAGCTCATTCCGTCAGGCAGTGTCAGGCGGCCGTCTTCGCCGACGGAAATCCGCTGGAGCAAAACATCCGCGTTGATATAGTCGTAGTCATAGCCGTCGGGGGGAGGCGGCGTCAATCCGGATCCCCAAATGGGCATGGTGGAAGGCGCGCCCTCGTTCAGCAGGAATGCAAGGTCGGCCACGAACAATCCCTGCTGCAGCATGAATGAGTTCCTTGCCAGGTAGGTCATGAAGGGCCTTGCCTGTTCCGCCCAGGTGATGTTGCGGTTGATGTGAGTCCCGACCATGGTGTTGCCCGGCTTGGTGTCGAGAGGCTGGTGTGCCGAGGTGTGGAATACGACCCGGTTGATGCCTTGCGCAAGCCAGTAGTCGCCGACCTTCTTCAGCGCATAAGGGGATTCATATCCGCCGCCGGTGAACGATTCCGCAGCCGCCAGCTTCTTGCCATAGACGTGGGCTGCCGATGCCGCGCCGCGCACATCCTGGTAATACATCAGCCTGGGGTGCAGATCCCGGACCCAGAATTCACCCATCGGAATGTCGACCTTGCTCTTGTTCAGCAGCGTGTCCTCGGGAATCTCCAGGGAAACCCCGGCGGCTTCCGAATATGTCCCCATGCCGCGCTGATGGAGCAGCTCGGTCAGCACTCCGTAATGGCAATCGGCCCACAAGTCCGCCAGGGTCCGGCGGAAATCCCAGAGGAAGCGGTCGCTGACTTCGGCGCTCTCCACCACGCGGCCGGCCAGGGCAGGGAGATAGGGAATTGCATCGTAACCCCGCCGTTTGCGGAATTCGCCGAGCATCTCGTCGGTCCAGTTCTGCATCCCGGCTTCCCAGCTGTCGATCAGCATGTACTGGAGGCCCTTTCCCATCAGCGGCCCGAGAGACCGGGCGATCGGGTCCACGTAACCCTGGAAATAGGCCTGCATGTGCCTGCTGCTGAGCTTGTCGGCTTCGTAGCCCAGCCCGGTGGGAACTGCCGGCCGGTTTTTTGCGCCGGTCAGGGAGTATCCCATGCGCAGGATCGTCCACTTGCCGGGCGGGATTTCCCACTCCAGACTCCCATCCGCGGCCGTCTTCGACGTCAGGTCAACGATGTCGGATCTTCTAATCACCGTTTCCGCGGGCACCGCGGGCGTCGGCACGGACTCGTATTCGAACAGGAAGCTGAAGCCGGCCTTTTCCTCCCAGCGGTGCACACGCGCACCCGCGTGCAGCACGGCCTCCGCCAGGACATATTCGGCTGCCGGCTGCGCCGGCGCCTGGCTCATGGTTGCTGCCGGCCCGAGCGGAGCGCCCGTCA
>JAFNAG010000222.1 GCA_017860135.1 Acidobacteriota bacterium | reverse complement strand
CGCGATTCACGTCCGGGAGCGGCAGAAAAGCCATCAGACACTCGCATGGAACCCGTAACGGGAGCGGCTTTCCCGCCGCTCCCGGACGTGAATCGCGCAACGCGAAGCGTTGGCCCCCGGGCATGAATAACGGCATTACCCCTCAGTGATCTCTGTGCTCTCTGTGGTGAAAATGCGATCGATCCTGACTGTCCCAAATGCGAACTAACCATCGAATCGTGTCGCGAACATATGACGCTGAGTGTAATTCGTTTGATTCGCGGCTGCTTCTGGTTGGAAAACTGCAACGGCTTGCGTCCGATTTACTGGATCCAGAGCTTGAGAATGTTGTTGCCGCTGCGGATCGTCAGGATGTTGGCGGATCCGTGGCGGTTCAGGCTCTCCCAGATGTTGTCGATGTCGACACCTTTCTTGCGGATCTCGGCTTTGGTAGGCTCATCGAGCGCCATGATCGCGAGTTGCGCGAGACTCACCGGGAAATCCAGTTCGACTTTGGGCGCCGTGCTCTCCCCTCCCTCGTAGATCCGCAGGTGGAACATCCTGCCGTCCGAGCCGCGCCTTTGCGGCTCCTTTTCGACTTTTCTTGCCTCAGCGGGGGCGAGCGCGTCAGGATCGATGCGCAGCAGCGCCAGAGACGCATAGTTGACCAGCTCCTGCTGCGTTTCCCTGGCCAGGATCTCTTTCAGGATAGGCACGCATTTCGAGTTGAGTTCCCGGTCCTTCAGCGAACTGCATCGAATCGCGGCGAAATAGCGCACTTCCTTTTTGGCATCCCCCAGGGCTGCGGCCAACCGGCCGCGGTAGCCGGTCTTTCCCTGCTCGAATAGTGTCGCGGCAAGTTCGACAGCCGCCTGCCTGGCCTCCCCGGCAAAGAAAGGCTCATTCGGATACTTCTGCAGGAACTGATCGTAGGCGCGCAGCGCCTCTTCCGGCTTTCTCTGCATTCGCAGGCAGTGCGCCGAATGAAAATAGGCCTGGGGTACCAGCCCGCTCCTGGGAAAGTCGCGGATCAGGCGCTGCAACATCTCGCGCGCCCCTTCCCAGTTCAGATCAAACATCAGGATCTTCGCCTGATTGAAAATCTCCTGGTCGGTTGCCGGATCGGCGGCAAGCCCGGTCATGGAGCCCAGTGCGAGCGCCGACAGCAGAATCAGAAATCGCAACCCTGAATGTTTCATGGCAACCTCCTAGGAAACCCCCGACTGCAGCAGGTTGATGCGCAGGAGGAGCTGCTCCTTCTCAATGTAACGCTCCATGCTCTCGACCGCATCGCGAGATTCGCACTCCTGCGACGCAGACACATTCACAAGGAACTGTTCGAGGTCGTCGCAGAGCCCTTTTGCCCGCTCAATCTCAGAAACACGCAGATCGGAGTCCAGCAGGCGCTTCTGCTGGAGAAGCTGGCGCGCGCGGGCGACTTCGAGCGAAACGTCGTAGAGGTCTCCCTCGCATTTCTTTTCCGAACTGACCAGGTCGATGAGGAGGCCCCGGCATGCGGTGAGATAAAGATCCGCGGCTCTGCGCGCATGGGCGGTGCGCACCTTGCTCAGAAACGCCTCGTTGCCCGGGGCGGCAGCGGCAGAGGGGATTGCGGGTGGCAGTGGCGCAGGACGCCGGAGCGTCCAGATCAGCCCCGAAGCAAGTATCAGGACAACAGCCATGCCGGACGCCCAGCGAGGCATCCGCAGGACACTCCACCGGGGTTTCGTCTCCACCGGAAGCCTGGCCCTGGCGGCGATCTTTCCGGGGAGCAGCTCCCAGGTCAGGTCCTGCACCGGCTCAAACAGATTCGAGTCTGCCAGCCAGCCCCGGACGATCCCGATCCGATCCGCCTCGGCCCGGCAATCGGCACACGCTGCCAGATGTTCCGCCACCCGGCGGCCTTCCGCCGCATCGAGAGCGCCTTCGGCATGTAGCACCAGCAGTTCCCTCACGGCGTCGCAGCTACTCATAACCAAGAACTCCTTCCCCCCGGAGCAGCAGATTCTTCAGGTTCATCACGGCCTTGTGCAGATTGGATTTGACCGTCCCCAGCGGGCACGACAGCGCCGCGGCGATCTCCTCCAGACTCATTTCGCCGAAGTACCTCAAGGATACAACCTCCCGCTGACGCTCCGGAAGGCGGCGCACGGCTCTCTCCAGAAGGCGGCGCCGCTCCCCATCTGCCACGCCGACCAGCGGTTCACTTGCCGGAGGCGTTGTGCTGGAATGCTCCAAATGGCTCTCCAGGATCCCCTCCAGCGACGTCGTCTTGAGGCGGTCGGACCTCCGGTAGCGATCGATGCTCGCGTTGATCGCAATCCTGTACAGCCATCCAGAGAACGAAAAGCGGCCGTCCCAGGACCTGCGCGCCGTATAGACCTTTAAAAAAGTGTCCTGCAGCACTTCCATGGCGTCTTCCGGGTCGCGCACATGGCTGCTAATCACCCGGAACACCTTCGTCCTGAATCGCCGGATGATTTCCTCAAAAGCGTCCATATCTCCCGACTGCACGCGGCGCATCAGGTCCTCCGGCGCACCCGTTCCAGGCCATCCGGAAATCTCGGGATGGGCCGGGGTCTTCAACTGTGACGCCCGTGCGGTGGAATCATCCACCTTTACAGCGGTATCAGGGTGCACTTGCCATTCCCGCCGGATCAGTTGCAGAACCCGTGGTCTGCGAACTCAGGGTGAATCACACACTTTCTCCCCCTCGCAGCTGCCGGGGGATCAGGAACTTCATCGCCTGCATCTATGTGTACGCATTCACTCTCCCAAGGGTTCACTCCCCCATTAAAAGGTCAGGAAATCCCACCCTAATGGAAATAAAGCCCCTCTTGTCGGCGTCGGAATCCGAACAGCTGTGCCACTTAGGAGATTTAAAGCGCGCGGGCTAAAGCCCGCGCTCACTGGCTTATTTCCTGGAAAGGACGAATAATGCGGATGGGAAATGATCCCTGAATCCTCAATATCATTGACACCGGAGGGACGTATTCCTATGATGACCGTTCGGGATCGACACGCGATTGTTCCCGAATCGCATTGATTTTGCAGCGTTTGCATTCTGCGCAATGGACGGTCCGGCCAGTAGTCCCGGTCGATTTTCGGATTTCTATCTCCTGTAAACCCGTCCTGACGCACCATCAGAGCCGCCGCCCCGGCAATGGTCTCGCGCAGGCGGCCGCCGCGGAATGTTTCGTATGTTTTTGGCGGTAGTTCTGTGCATCCTGGCAATGGCAGCAACCTGGAGCGGAACCGCGCGGTTTCGCGTGTGGGCGGAAAAAAGACAGATCGTTGACATGCCCAACGAGCGCAGTTCCCACACGCGTCCAACTCCCCGCGGGGGGGGATTGGTTATCGTTTCGGTCACCCTGCTCTGCGGATTCTTACTGGCAGTTGTATCGCTCCCGGGCGGCTCATGGATCACATGCGTGCCTTATCTGGGCGGTTCGCTTCTGGTTGCAATCGTCAGTTGGCTGGACGATGTGCGCACGCTCCCGAGCTGGCTCCGGCTGGGCGCACATTTATTGGCCGCATGCATCGCAGTCGCGGGCCTGGGATACTGGAAAGAGGTCAGCCTGCCGCTGGTGGGAACGGTAAGCCTGGGAGGATGGGGAGCCGTCGTGACGGTCTTCTGGATCGTGGGCCTGACTAATGCTTACAATTTCATGGACGGCACCGACGGGATTGCCGGCGCTCAGGCAGTGGTGGCAAGCCTCGGGTGGGCGGTACTCGGCTGGATAGGGGGCATTCCGATGGTGGGAGGCCTGGGGCTGGCGCTGGCGGGCAGCAGCCTGGGATTCCTGATCCACAACTGGCCGCCTGCTCGGATCTTCATGGGTGATGTCGGCAGCGCGTTTCTCGGTTACACGCTGGCGGTTTTCCCCGTTATGTACGGATTCTTCGACGAGGCAGGCAGCGGGATCTGGGCAGTGGCATTGCTTCTGGTATGGCCGTTCGTTTTTGACACTCTCTTCACCTTCGCGCGGCGGCTTCGCAAGGGCGAAAACGTCTTCGCAGCGCACCGGTCCCACTTGTACCAGCGCATGACCACGGCTCATTCCGGGCATGCGAGGGTGGCGCTGCTCTATTCCGGCCTGGCGCTGATTGGCGGATTGCTGGCACAGGTCTGGTCCACCAGGGTTGCCCGTGGAGCAGTCACAGTCACTCTGGCGCTTCCTCTGCTCTGCCTGGGACTGTGGGCGGCTGCCGTGATCGGAGACAGGAAACGTATCGAGGCCGGCCGGTCCCATGGTAGAGTGTTGGGACAAAATTAGGCTGGCAGAAAGAGTGAAGGAGTATTGGAAGTGAATTCGTGGATTGTGAAGTACCGAAAGATCTTGATCCTGCTCTCGCAGACAGCTCTGTTTGCATGTACTTATTATCTTGGCTTCCTGCTGCGCTTTGATTTCGTGGTCGCCGACCACTTCCAGTCGGTCTTCATCAGCACCCTGCCCCTCGTCCTGATCATCAAGTTTGCAACCTTTTATTACTTCCGCCTGTTTCGGGGCTGGTGGCGCTATGTTGGCATGAGCGATCTGCTGGATATTATCAAGGCTTCGTTCCTCAGCGCCGTGCTCATCTCCATTGCTGTATATATTCAAAACGGACTCAGCTTCGTCGGCTATCCCCGCTCGGTTTTCATCATTGACCTGATGCTCACAATCGGGCTCATCGGCGGTATGCGGTTCGCGGTGCGCGCATATACTGAGTCGGTGCGGGAGAACACGGCGGAAGTCAACGCGGTGATCATCGGGGCAGGACGCGCAGGCGGCGCGATCGCCCGGGAGCTCCAGCAGAACGAGAGGCTTGCCTACAAGCTGATCGGATTCCTCGACGACGATCCCGCGAAGAGGGGGGAGCGCATCCACGGGATTAAAGTATTGGGAAATACCGACGACCTGCCACGAATCATCAGCAGGCACGATGTTTCCCAGATCCTGATCGCCATCCCGTCGGCGACCGGAAAACAGATGCAGAGAATAATCAATCTGTGCGTCGAAAGTCAGGTCGAGTTCAAGACCTTGCCGGCGTTGGGAGACATCATCAACGGCACCATCTCCCTTGGACTGATGCGGCCGGTCAAAGTAGATGACCTTTTGGCGCGGGAACCGGTGCATCTGGATCTGGCGAAGATTCAGCGTAAATTCCAGAAGCGGATTGTCCTCATCACTGGCGCGGCCGGTTCGATCGGCTCGGAACTGGTGCGTCAGATTGCGGGATTCAATCCCGGCAAGGTTGTCCTTTTCGATCGCACCGAGAATGAGCTTCACAGGCTCGAGATGGAGCTGGCCGAGAGCTTCCCCGAGATGGCATACGTTCCGGCTATAGGGGACATCCAAGACACGGCGCGGTTGCGCGAAGTCATGAGCTCGCACCGGCCAAGCACCGTGTTTCATGCCGCGGCCTACAAGCATGTCCCCATGATGGAAAGGAACTGCTTCGAAGCCGTGACGAATAACGTCTTCGGGACCTATAACGTGGCGCTCGCGGCCGGGCAGTCGGGAGTCGAAGATTTCGTGATGATTTCCTCGGATAAGGCGGTCAATCCCACCAATATCATGGGGGTCACAAAACGTATCGCCGAGATCCTGATCCTCGGCCTGCAGGGCCAGCCAACTTCCTATGTTTCCGTCCGCTTCGGGAACGTGCTCGGCAGCAACGGCAGTGTTGTGCCGCTGTTTGAACGTCAGATTGCCGCCAGAAGGCCGGTTACGGTCACGCATCCCGAAGCGCGGAGGTATTTCATGACCATCCCGGAAGCAGTGCAGCTTGTGTTGCAGGCTGCAACGATGGGACGGGGCGGAGAGATCTTCGTGCTCGACATGGGAGAGCCGGTGAAAATCGTGGAACTTGCGCGCAATCTGATCCGCCTGTCGGGACTCGAGCCGGGGCGCGAAATCCCGATCGTGTTCACCGGCCTGCGCCCCGGAGAAAAACTGTTCGAGGAACTCATGTTTCACGGCGAGGGATTGAAACCCACCGCGCATGAAAAAATCCGCGTGCTGGACGGAGGACTTGCGGATCCCGCACGGATCGGCGCCTGGCTCGACGAGCTGGGAGAGATCGTATCTGCAAAGAACGTGCACCGTCTCGTCGGCAAATTGCAGGAGATCGTGCCCGAGTACACTCCGAGCCCCGAGATATTAGCCTTGGCAAAAGTCGACCAGCACGATCGGTTCGTGGCGATCCAGCAGTCGCGCGCTGGCCGTATGAGCGACTGATATCTGTTATTCCCAAGTTGCCAATCAATTCGTCTGCTCGACCCGATTCGAGCAATGTAGCCCGTACTTGCCACACGTGGAGGATCGAACAAATGAAGAGTATCCGCCTGCCGCACCCGGCACTGGTTTTTGCTCTGCTCGTCGCAGCTCTCTCCTTCAGCCAGGAAGTACCCGAATACGGCCCGCCCAACGGCACCCTTCTCATCGTTGGCGGCAATATGAGGGATCCGGCCATCGCCGAACGTTTTATACAGCTTGCCGGCGGGCCGGATGCCAGATTCGTGATTGTTCCCACTGCAGGCGGAAACAAGAACCAGGACGGCTCGATCCGGGTCTACACGGAAGAGCAAGTGATCGCCGCCTGGAAGAAGCGCGGGCTCAAAAACGTCACCATGCTTCACACGCACGATCCCAAGATCGCGGACACCGAGGAGTTTGTGAAAAACCTGCGTGCGGCAAATGCCGTCTGGTTTGATGGCGGGAGGCAGTGGAACATCGTCGACTCCTATGCAAACACGCTGACGTTCAAGGAATTCCACAAAGTGCTGGAGCGAGGCGGAGTCATCGGCGGTTCATCCGCGGGCGCCACCATTCAGGGCGATTACCTGGTCCGGGGCGCCGTCCAGGGGAGCCAGATCGTCATGGCGCCGGAGCCGGAACACCAGAAGGCATTTGCGTTCCTGCGGCGTTCGGCTATCGACCAGCACATCAACGCCCGGAACCGCTGGGACGATCTGATCCCGGTGATCAAGAAATTCCCAGATCTGCTTGGAATCGGCCTTTCCGAAGACACCGCGATCGTGGTGAAAGGGGACATGTTCGAGGTGATCGGCGCCTGGAAGGTCGCAGTTCACGACAACACGCGGCTGTACCAGCCATGGGAAAAGCCGTATTACGTGCTCTCTCCCGGCGACGTCTACAACATGAAAGCCCGCAGGATCGAAAAGCTGGGCGATGGCACCCGCCAGCAGCAGCGTACGAATCCCCAGGCAAAGAAGTAAGTCGCTGCCACAAATTCTCTGCGCGCTCCACTCTCAAGTCGGATCCTCGAGGACCTCAAAGACTCTTCTTTGAGGTCTTTGAGGGCTTGGCGGTTCAGTCCTTCCGGCCGGTCAGCCCGCCGAATTCCTGCTCCCCCAGGAGTCCCTTCAGCGTGGTCGTATCGGTGGCATTCAGCTGGTAGCCCATCCCGATTGCCGTGCGGATTTCCTTTTTGGCTTCCTCGCGCTGATTGTTCTGCAACAGGGCCAGGCCCAGCAGCCAGTGGCCCAAAGGAAAGTCAGCGTTCTTCAGCATGCGTCGGCTGAGTTCCACGGCCCGGCCGGGCTGGTTGAGGATCACATACGTGCGCCCCAGCTTCATCATGGCCTCCTGGCGTTCCGGACTCAGCTCCAGGGCTTTCCTGCCGAAGACTTCCGCCTGTCTTGCAAACTCCTGGTTGGCATACAGTCCGAGCCCGTTGAACATGTCGTTGACGTACATGTAAAAGGAGACATCCTGAGGATGCTCATCGAACGCCTCCCGGGTCAGTCTGAGGATGTAGGAGCCGGTTTCGATCGATTGGGATGACTCGCGTTTAGTGACCACGCTGTTGACGATCAGATAAGCGCATTTCAGCTTCTCCTTCGCGTGGTAAGGAGAAAAACGCCTGAATGCATCAGAATAGAGGGATATCCCGGTCGCAGGATCCTGGGAGAAAGCCGCCCGCGCT
>JAFNAG010000609.1 GCA_017860135.1 Acidobacteriota bacterium | reverse complement strand
CCTTCAGGCAGCCGGTCATTCAGGGGAGCATTACGGAAAACTACAGCAATTCGGCGCTCAACGCACGCTCCTATTCACTGACCGGCCAGGAACTGCCGAAGCCGGTGCAGATCGGCAATAACTACAGTCTGACTCTGGGGGGTGTGATCCCCTTCATCAAGCCGGCGACCAATACCCAGCAGGGCGGCCGCGGCGGCGGCATGGGTGGCGGCCGGGGCGGAGGCCGGGGAGGCGGCCAACCCGGCTGGACATTCACTTACAGCGGAAGCCGGAACCGCAGCGCGCAGGACATCCTTACCACTGTGCCGAGCGACCTGGAACGCAGCGGCGATTTCTCGCAAACCTACGTCCAGGTGCAGACCATGGATCCGGCAACAGGCGAGCTGATCATGGTCACCCGGCCTGTACAGCTGTATCGCGTACCCACGGATCCGGGATCACTTTTCACGACCATCAACAACATCGATCCGATCGCGGCAGGACTGCTCGAATACATCCCCGGTGCAAACCTTCCCTGCGCGGCGGACCTGCCGTGCGTGAACAATTATGCCTTTCAGCGCAGCCTGCCATCCACATCGGATCAGATCCAGGCGAACGTGAGCGGCCTGCGGCTGACATCCCGAGACAACCTCGCAGTCAATTACAGCATGCGCCGCGGCAGCTCCTTGAGCGCCCAAATGTTTCCCGGTCTGGATTCCACGCGCACGAATTTCGCCCAGAACGCCGGACTCTCGGGCATGCACTCGTTCCGGCCTCGCCTTATAGCCAACTGGCGCGTGACATGGAACCGGACACGAACGGAAAGTATGAATGGATTTGCTTACGTGAACGATGTCGCGGGGGAGCTCGGCATCACCGGCGTCTCCCGGGAACCGATCAACTATGGTGTTCCCACAGTCAACTATACGAACTACGGCGATCTTAGCCTCGCCGCCACGTCTCTGAACCGCAACCAGACATTCTCGGTTTCCAGCGGCGTCAACATGATCGGCAACCGCCACAGCATCCAAATCGGCGGAGATGTCAACTGGAATCAGCGGAACATCCTCAGCGATCCCAACGCCCGGGGCACCTTTGTCTTCAACGGCTATGCAACGGGCGGAGTCGATGCCGAGGGGCGGCAGCTTGCGGGAAGCGGCAACGACTTTGCCGATTTTCTTCTCGGGCTGCCGTATTCCACCTCGCGACGCTACGTCGATCCCGCGCAGAATCCTTACGGCAGCAGCAACTATCTGAGGAACCGTACTTACAGCCTCTACATTCAGGACAACTGGCGGGCACGCTCCAACCTGACGCTGAATGTCGGTCTTCGGTATGAATACACCGGGCCATCTTATGAGAAGTACGATCGATTGACGAGCCTCGACGTGGCGCCCGGGTTCTCAGAGGTGGTCCAGGTGTTTCCGAACGAAACCGGTTCCCTGAGCGGCCAGTATTTCCCCAGATCGCTGGTGAATGCGGACCGGAACAATTTCGCCCCGCGCATCGGCATTGCCTGGAAGCCCACCTCAAGATCGCCTTTCGTGTTCCGGGCAGGCTACGGGATCTCCTTTAACGTGTCGGCCTACTCGAGCATCATCGGCAACCTCGTGGGACAGCCGCCCTTCGCACTCACGCAGAATCTTCCCACGGATCCCTCCGATCCGCTCACTCTTCAAAACGGCTTCCCGGTCCTTCCATCCGAGGTCATTCTGAACACCTACGCCATCGATCCCAACTACCGGCCCGCCTATGTTCAGCAGTGGAATCTCGCCGTTCAGACGCAGGTCTCGCAACTGTTCATGCTGGATGTCAGTTACAACGGAACCAGGGGGACAGGCCTCGACATTGTGCGCGCTCCCAACGGGGCGGAATCCGCAGGCACTGCGAGCAAGTTCCAATACCAGAGCAACGGCGCCAATTCCATCTACCACGGAATGAGTGTGTCCCTGGTCCGGCGTTTCTCCCGCGGGTTCAATGTGCAGAACTCCTACACTCTGGCAAAGAGCATCGACAATGCGTCGGGCATCGGCGGCGGCTTTGCGGTGGCACAGAATGATGCCGACCTGGCTGCCGAGCGTTCCCTGAGCAGCGGCGATCAGCGTCACAATTTCAACACCAGTTTCAGCTACGAACTTCCCATGGGACAAAACCGAAGGTTTTTCGCGGCAGCCTCGACCGGGGTGCTCAATTTTGTAGCGGGATGGACGATCAACGGCAACTTCCAGATCGGCAGCGGGACTCCCATGAGCGCGCGTTACACCAGCACCACCAGCGGCGGCGGCTCTGCGCTCTACAATTCGTTGCGCCCCGACGCCACGGGAGTCCCGGTCAGCCTGCCCTGGGGCGATCGCACTGTGCTGCAGTACTTCAACACCACGGCGTTTGCCATCCCCCAGGGGCAGTACGGCAACGCCGGCCGGAACACGATCGCCGGGCCGGGATCGCACTCGATGAACCTGTCGCTGCGCAAGAGTTTCCGCCTCGGAGAGAACAACCGGAGGATTGACTTCGGCTGGCAGGTCACGAACGTCTTCAATCACCCCAACTGGTCGAGCGTGAGCACGAGCGTCACCGCGTTAAACTTCGGGCAGGTCACCGGCGTCGGCCGGATGCGCGCGATGACCTTTAATCTCAGGATCAACTTTTAGGAGCGCAACCCATGTCCAAACCGTGCAAAGACGGTAATGTGGTGCGGAGCGGCCGGGTTCTGCTTCTCTGTGCGGGCTGCGTCCTTGGCAGCCTGTTTGCTTTTGCTGTTCCCCGAGCCGGCCAGCAGGCACAGAATTCTCGTGCGCAGACGCCGGTTTACAGAACGGAGGCCGATCTTGTCGTCGTTGACCTCACGGTGCGGGACCGAAAGGGGAGTCTCGTAGGAGACCTGGCCCGGGAGGATTTCAGAGTCTTTGAGGACAACGTGCCTCAGCAGATCGT
>JAFNAG010000221.1 GCA_017860135.1 Acidobacteriota bacterium | reverse complement strand
CCGGGGGAGGACGTGGAGGGGCAGGACCGCGTCGTTGTCATCAGCTCGGGCCTATGGGAGCGCCGATTCCAGGCAGATCCCGCAATCGCCGGCAAGACCATAATGCTCGACAGTGTTCCCTGTACAATCGTTGGAGTCCTGCCTCCCCGATTCCAGTATCCCTCGACTGCGATTTTCGAAAGCGGGCCGATGACGGAAGAAAGGCCGGAGGTCCTGCGGCCCGTTGTTTTTTCCGAAAACGAGCTCAGGGAATTGATGGGCCAATTCAACTACCCGGCGGTCGCGCGGTTGAAACCAGGAGTGGGCCGGGAAGCCGCTCGGGCAGAGTTGAACGGAATCGCCTCCCAACTGGAGAAAACGGCGGGGGAGAAGGTAAACCTGCAGGCGGCCGTATTCCCTCTCCAGGAAAGCATGGTCGGCAGATCGCGGCGCGGCCTTGTGATGCTGTTGTGCGCGGTTGGGGCGGTATTGCTTATCGCCTGCGTGAATCTGGCAAACGTAATGCTGGCGCGCGCAGAACGGAAAGGTCGGGAATGGTCGATCCGATCGGCTCTGGGAGCAAGCGGTGCACATCTCGTCCGCGAGGTGCTCGCCGAAACCGCTCTCATCGCCTTGACGGGCGGGTTATTGGCTATAACGCTGGCATCTGCAGGCCTTGGCGTACTTGTCCGGCATATACCTGCGGACGTCCCACGTCTGAATCAAGTCACGATGGACATGCGTGTATTGCTCTTTTCTTTGACCGTAACGTTGGCTACGGGCTTGCTTTTCGGACTCGGCCCCGCATGGCGCTGCACGCGGAGCAAGCCGCAGGAAGCGTTGAAGGCAGGAGGACGGACGGCAACTGGCGCACGCCAGGGTGTGCGATTCCGCCAAATGCTGGTGAGCGCCGAAGTCGGACTGAGTGCGGCGCTTCTGATTCTCGCTGCCCTGCTCGGGATCAGCTTCATGAAGGTCTTGAGATCCGACAAGGGCTTTCGCGCTCCCACAGTGCTTGCGGCGGATGTCGCGATCCCTTTGTCAAAGTACCGGGAAGTGGGCCAGCGCGATCATTTTTACGAAGAGGTCCTGGCGCGGCTGCAGTCGCACGCGGGCATACATTCGGCGGCGATCTCGACGGCGCTGCCCCTGACCGGTGAGACCTGGATCGACTCCGCCTGGGTTCCCGGCGACCCGCGGCCACCGGTCGAGAGGCCCGTCGCCAATGTGCGTTTCGTCAGCCAGGACTATCTCAAGACCATGGGAATTCCCCTGCTCGCGGGAAGGACCTTTTCCGAGCGTGACCGGAAGCGAAAAGTTGCCATCCTGTCGGAACGCTTCGCCGCGGCGCTCTGGCCTGGCCAGGATCCCCTCGGGCGCTTCCTCACCCGGGGGGATGAGCGGTTGGAAGAAGTGATCGGCATCGCCGGAGATGTCCGGGCAGATCCCGACAAGCCAGCGGTGGCCATGATCTACCGTCCCTATTGGGACTGGAGTCCGCGCCACGTCACGTTGATTGCGCGTGCGCAGGGAGACCCGCTCTCGATCGCATCGATCTTGCGCGAGGCAATCCGCAGCGTCGACCGCGACGTGCCGGTTCCTGCGATGCGCACGATGCAGGAGATTCTGGCCGAATCCGTGGCTCAGCGCCGGTTTCAGATGCTGTTGTCTTTGTCGTTTGCCGTGATGGCACTTCTGCTGGCGGCACTCGGTATCTACGGGGTCGTATCCTACGCGACAGCCCGGCGCACACCCGAAATGGGCATACGGGCAGCCCTCGGCGCACAGGTCGGGCAACTGCGCCGCATGATGCTCCGCCAGGCCATGACCCCGGTCCTCGCCGGCCTTTTCCTGGGGGCGGCGGCAGCCCTGGCCACAAGACGGTTCCTCGGAAGCATGCTGTACGGGGTCACGGCAGATGATCCCGTGATCATCGCCGCCGTAATGGCTCTGTTGGCAGCAGTAGCGCTGGCTGCCTCCTGGGCGCCGATACGGCGGGCAACACGAGTAGATCCCCTGGAGGTCCTGCGCTACGAATAGGCCCCGGCACGGCATTCCGGTCGGTTCGTCTGTCCTGCAGGCGCTTGAGGGCCTCCAGGAAATAATAGTCGGCATAGCTCAGGGGAACATCCACTTCGCTGTTGCCAGGAATTGAACCGATGCTGTGCCTGAGGATGAAGTTACCGTTTGTGCCGGGTGCCGCCCGGTATTCCTGAGAGGATAGGCTCTGCAATTGTGCAACCGCCGTCGCGATGTATTTCCGCGCCGGTTCCGGATCGCTGTACCAGCTCAACTCCACCAGCGCCGAGGCCATGATCGCCGCAGCGGAAGCGTCCCGTTTCTCGTTCGGAACCTTCGGCGCATTGTAATCCCAGTACGGGATTTTGTCTCCAGGCAGGTTGGGGTGGCCCAACAGGAAAGCGGCAATGTTCTGCGCCTGATCCAGATAGCGCCTGAGTCCGGTTTCGCGGTGCATCATCACAAATCCATACAGCCCCCACGATTGTCCCCGCGCCCAGGCGGACTCGTCCGAAAACCCTTGCGCTGTCTGCCGTTTCCCCACCGCTCCCGAAGCAGGCTCGTAGGAAACGACATGATAGGTGCTGAAGTCCTTGCGGAAGTGGTTGCGGATGGTGGTATCCGCATGCGTCATCGCGATGTTCCGGAAGGCCTCATCGCCACTGTTCTTGTATGCCCACATCAGTAGCTCAAGGTTCATCATGTTGTCGATGATCACCGGGTATTGCCACCTGGAATTCGGATTCCAGGACATGATGCAGCCGACGCGCGGATTGAACCGGCTGATCAGCGAGCGGGCTCCCTGCAGCAGCACATCGCGATAGGCCGGTTCCTTCGTCAGGCGGAAACCGTTTCCGTAACTGCAGTACAACATGAACCCGAGATCGTGGGTGCCAGTGTTGTATTTCTCTTTTTCGATCCTGGCGGTGAAGTCCCTTGCGTATTCCCGGAATTGCTCATCCCCCGTCCTTTCATACAAAAGCCAAAGAGTTCCGGGGAAAAATCCACTTGTCCACCAGCCGGAATTGCATGGGACCAACTTGCCGTCTGCATCGGTCGTACGGGGCAGTTGCCCCGGGTAGGGCCGCATCGCCACCACCATGTTGCGCGCCTGCTGCGCCGCCACGCTGAAATTTTCTTCGATCCATCGGCTGGAGCTCGCTTGCGCGTGGCACGGACAGGCAAGTATTCCCAGGAGCAGGGAAGCGGCGCACAGTTGTCTCATCATATTCGCACCCTGGCGCCCCGCGGGCCTCTCTATTCGCCACCGGGGCACTCGGAAACAATCATGAAACGCATCACACTGTGGCAAGGCTTGATGGAGTGATCCGTATCCCGATACCGGAACCACGAAACACACGAAAAAATTTTGTGTGTTTCGTGGTTCCCGGATTTTTCCGCATCTCTCACTATCATATCGGGAATCCGAAAGATCCGGCTCCATTACCGGAACCGGATCGAAGCCTTGAAATTCGTATAGTGGACGTAATTCTCATTCGTCATCCAAAGCACGGTAGGGCCGTCTTTCGGGTGGCGGCGGATAACGAACGGGCGGACATTGTCGCGGGCTGAACTCGAAGTCACGGCCTCGACCGTCCAGGTTGCGCCGCCGTCCCGTGTCTGGCGCCGTTCGATTTCAAACACGCCCTCGATCCGGCGCGATATATACACGATGGAAGGATCCCCGTGATCCAGCACGATCCCGCCCGAATAATGGGGTTCGGGCTCGGTCTTCCCTTCGGGCGTGCGCGGAAACCAGGGGCCGGCGGCGCAAATCTGGTGGTCCTCCCAGCTCCTCCCCGTCCAGCGCGCGTAGTGATAACGGTGGTCCGATTCGGAAGGAAGCCGGGTATACACGATGACGGGACAGTCCTCGCGATCCGCAGCGATGTCCCAGATCCACGAGCGGATTCCCGGCTTCCTGCCGTCGTAAACGAGATCGGACTGCCGGTGCAACAGGGGCAGCCCGGCCATATCCGTGATTTTCCGACCGGACGCATCCCAGAAGGCGCCGTTTCGATAACACGCGTAATAAATGCTGTTAGCTGCTTCATTGCGGGGATGCCCATCGGTGAAAGCGATCTGAATGCGCTCGGCGCCGTTCGAATCATATTTCACATAGGGTCGCACGCGGTTGTCCTCATCGCTTGCGATCAGAGTTCGCGCCTGTGCCCAGGTTTTGAGATCATCAGTCCAGGAAACGGCAGGCTTGAAGTCCCCGCCCCGCCAGAACAGGTAGATGCGCCCTTTTTCCTTTTCCAGCCGGTATGGATTCGCATAGCAGTAGCCGCGCGGCCCGCCGGTGTTGGTGTCGAGCAGAATCTCCTCACTCCAATCGGCAATATCCCCCGGCTTGCTGGAGATGCGGTAACGCATTCCCTGGCTGCCCCCGTGCGCGGAGTAAAATGCCGCGATCCGGCCGTCAGGCAACGCGAGAAGAGCCGGATTGGCGTGATCGTCCTTCTCGAAACGATCATGGAGAACGGTCGAAACAATCGTGCCGCTCTGCGGGTCCAGGCAGCCCACCGTGATGCTGCCCGCGCTGTCCACCCAGCCGGCGAAGACCTTCCCGATGGGGCCTCCGACGAAGACAGCCCTGGGATCGGCAAACCAGCACCAGGCACCATCGGGAGCGAAGGCCCGATGCGCCTCTCCTGGTATCGCGCCGGCGCCGCCCCCAACGCTCGCCAACAGGATTACAGCCGGGAGCGCGGCTGCGCCGGCGACGAATGTCCGCAGTTGTTGCCTTATGGGACCCCGCATGGCCCCACGTTAGTCCGGAATGAGTGAGTTGTCAAAGCCCTTGGCACCCGTCAGCATCGGTGCCTGGTAACACTGTCCCCTCTTCGCCTTGTCCTGGCTTTGGCCAGAGGGGACAGAACGACCAGGCACGGTTTCCTTTACAACTTTCGTTTTCAGACTTTGGCAGTTTCATGGCATCATCGACCTGATCGCCCGCTGGCGGCCGATAAAAAGACCCTATCCGCTTCGACTCTCATAAGATGTACTCTGGTTGATTGAAGCGCAGGAGAAAGACATGCTGAACAACCGATTATTTGCCGCTGTAACATGCCTCCTCATTATTCTACCCTGCTCCTCCATCGCGCCTGTGCCCGCCCCGGTATCGGCAACCCCTCAATTGCGCTCTGAGGACAATAAACTCATGTCAATGCAAATCGCAGCAGAGTCCTACAATGTTGATTCCCCCGACCGGCACATCTCGGTGTCTATCGGTGCTGGTACAGAACTCACATATTCGGTGTCCATCGGCGGACGACTCATCGTGCGGGCTTCCCCCATATCGATGACGTTGGACACGGGACAGGTGCTGGGAAAGCCGGCAAAGCCCTCCGCAAGCAGCACTCGAAGCGCAGATCAGCGGCTGAAGCCTGTACTCCGGATCAAACGCGCGGAGGTCCGGGACTATTACAACGAGAGGCGCATCGACTTCGAGGGCGGCTACTCGCTGGTGGTCCGGGTGTTCAATGACGGTGTCGCCTACCGGTTCGCCACCAGGTTGCCCGGCGAGATTACCGTGAAAGATGAGCAGTCGACCTTCCGCTTTGCCGACGACGGCCTCGTCTTCTTCCCGGAAGAGACGAGCCTCCTTTCACACCAGGAGCGCCTGTACGTGAAGGCCAGAATCAGCGAGATTGCAGCGCCGCGATTCGCCTCCCTGCCGACCCTGATCGCTGTTCCGGATGGCCCCAAAGTCGCTATCACCGAGGCGGACCTTCTGGATTACGCCGGAATGGACCTCACCAGGGACGATGTGCCCAACAGTTTTCGCGGACTGTTCCCGAAATATCCGGTGCAGGTCCAGTTGCGCAGGGACAGGAATGAGGAAGTGGTCGAGCGCGCCGACTTCATCGCCAAGACACGAGGCACGCGCGAGTTTCCTTGGCGCGTGCTTGCGATCGCCTCTGACGACCGCCAACTCATTGAGAACGACATCGTGTTCCGCCTGGCCTCGGAAAACATGCTGGCCGATTCCAGCTGGATCAGACCGGGCAAGGTAGCCTGGGACTGGTGGAATGCCAACAACATCTACGGCGTGCCGTTCCGGGCAGGCATCAATACCGAAACATACAAGTACTACATCGATTTCGCGGCCGCGCACAAAATCGAGTACGTCATCCTCGACGAAGGCTGGTACAAGCTGGGAGACCTGATGTCGATCGTCCCCGCTATCGATATGAACGCCCTGGTGACCCACGCACGGGAGAAAAACGTCGGGCTCATCCTGTGGGTCATCTGGAAGACACTCGACCTGCAGATGCAGCCCGCGCTCGACCAGTTCGAAAAGTGGGGGGTCAAGGGGATCAAGGTCGATTTCATGCAGCGGGAAGACCAGTGGATGGTCAACTTCTACGAGCGCACGGCCCGAGAAGCCGCCAGGCGCAGACTGCTGGTCGACTTCCACGGCGCCTATAAGCCGACCGGACTCTACCGGACCTTCCCGAACGTATTGACCAGCGAGGGTGTAAAAGGGCTCGAGCACAGCAAGTGGGGGGAGGAAGCGTCTCCCGACAACGCCGTCACCTGGCCGTTCATCCGGATGCTCGCCGGGCCCGCCGACTATACGCCCGGAGCCATGATCAACGCAACGAAGGCGGATTTCAAGGCGATCTACAACCGGCCCATGAGCCAGGGAACCCGCTGCCAGCAGTTGGCCATGTACGTGGTCTACGAAAGCCCGCTCCAGATGCTGTCGGACTCTCCCTCGAACTACCTCAAGGAACCGGAGAGCCTGGAATTTCTTTCCGCTGTGCCCACTGTCTGGGACGAGACGCGCGTGCTCGACGCCAAATTGGGTGAGTACATTCTACTCGCGCGGCGCAACGGCCGGGAGTGGTATGCCGGCGGAATGACCAACTGGACCGCCCGCGACCTGGGGGTCGACCTATCATTCCTCGGTCGCGGGGCCTTCCGGGCCGACACATACCGCGACGGTCCCAACGCAGACCGGGCCGCGGTGGATTACCGGCGTGAGACCATTCCGGTTTCCGCAGCAAGCCGCCTCAAGATCCACCTGGCCCCCGGCGGAGGATGGGCCGCACGCATCACGCCGCAATAACGCAATTGGGAGCGGAGGGGTTTCATCGTCAGATGTTCAGGGTCGGATCAGGCGGGCGCGTCACGGAAAGGCCCGAATGCCAAGAATGGCAGGCAATTATGATCCGTCTGCGACAGCCGCGCACCGACGAACTGGCGCATTGAGTTCTGTAAGAAGGAGGCTGTGTCATGAGGCTGTGCCGTATGGTTATCCTGTTTTTCGTTGCCTTCATTCCTGCTGTTTCTTTCCCGCTTCCCCAGGAGAAGGTCGACTGGAATACCCTGGAACGTATCCGCACGGAGGGCTTCAGCCGTTCGAAGGCGGCTGAATACGTCTGGTACCTCAGCGATTTCATCGGACCCAGGCTGACCGCATCTCCGGCGATGCGGAGGGCGCAGGAATGGCTCAAGACCCGGATGGGAGAACTCGGGCTGGCAAACACCGCGCTCGAGCCCTGGGGCGACTCGTTCGCAAGCTGGGAGGTGGAACATGCCTCCATCCACCTGGTCGAGCCCAATTATCAGATGGTTATCGGCTACCCCCTGGCCCTCACCTCCGGAACGGGGGGAGACATCGTGCGGGATGCCGTCCTGGCGGACATCCGGCAGAAGAGTGACCTGGACAGGCACAGGGGAAAACTCAAAGACAAAATCGTACTCTCGACACCAAAACGCGAGTTCGCCCCCCGTTTCACGCCCGACGCCGTGCGCTACGACGAAAAAGCACTGGCAGCCTACGAGACCGAAGGCGTCGACATCAATCTCGCGAATCTGCAGGAGGAAGCCTGGATGAAGAATCCTCCGACTCCCAAGGACATAACTGCCGACGAACTGGAGGAGTTTTACAGGTCTGAGGGAGTTTCGGCGATC
>JAFNAG010000220.1 GCA_017860135.1 Acidobacteriota bacterium | reverse complement strand
GCGATTGCGACCCCGATGCCGATGCCGACCCCGACCGTCATTCCGTGGTGCTGAAAAATCCTTTTCTTTTTGGCAAGGATTTTCAGGTTAGTAGTACAGGTCTCATGGCGCAGGGGTCTGACGATTCTGTGGGGATTGGGGGTTTCACCGGGATACCGATACCGAATCAATCGATGTACTTTGCCGTCAGCGCGGGCAGGCGAGTGGGATGATTGACATCCCTGCCACGTAGCGTCATACTCCCTTTTGGAACTAGAGGGGTCCCGAAATCATACATATCTTTTATTGACATGAATTCATAGAATCTTCCCGCCGCCTGGCAGCTCGGTGCCGTATCATCGCAATGACCAGTGTGCCGGTGTGGCCGGGGCGGACGCCAGGGTATGATGAAAGCCAAATTGCAGCCTCGCACATCCCGCAATCGCAAGAAAAGCGCAGTCCCCCTTTCCAAACTGCGCACTTCCGAGGTCGTCCGCACGGTAGTGAATCATCCGCGCCGCCTGGAAGAGCTGGTCACGCTGCTACAGGACAAGGATCGGACGGTTCGCGGCCGTGCCGCGGCGACGCTTGCACGCCTGTCGGAATCCCACCCATCCCGGCTCCTCCGGTACCTGGAGCGGCTGGGCGC
Source organism: Acidobacteriota bacterium (assembly GCA_017860135.1). Taxonomy (GTDB): domain Bacteria; phylum Acidobacteriota; class UBA6911; order UBA6911; family UBA6911; genus JAFNAG01. The sequence goes on along the minus strand of JAFNAG010000220.1, from coordinate 7,295 downwards.
CTCCCTGGAGGACGACTCCGCTTATGTCAGATGGCACCTGGTCTACAGTCTGGGCCGGATCAGCGCCTGCTTCCCCGGACGTGCCCGTTCGGTGCTGGCGGATCTTAGTCTCCGCTTGAAGGACGAGGACAAGGTGGTGCGCCGCTTCACGTGCCTCGCCCTGGAATCGGTCGCAGCCCGCAAACCTCAGTTGATAAAAGACTTGTTTTCTGACAGCAAGGCGGAAATGCCGCAGTCTCTGGCCCGCGTGCTCGCAGATTCGACTCCCTAACCCCATAATGAAGCTCTACCCGAAGGATCTGATTGGCGCCCGGACGGGTTCCGGCGGCCTTGCCCGGGGCGGGGCAAACGTTGGGTTTACAGGCGAAAACCGTCACCTTACAAACTTTTTACATTCTTTCTGGCCGACCCGCCCCAAAAAGCGGAACAGAGCCGGATTCGAGACGTAGTTATGTGCGGGAGGACGCAGAAAAGGCTCGGCTATGCCTGCATGCATGCCGGGCGGACGGAGTCGGACCATAAGGATGGATGGAAGGCAGGTGAACGCCGAGAGGCGGGTCCCAATTCGGACTGAGAGGAAGTACAAGGGAGCGCTATGAAACATCGAATCACAACCGCCGTGATTTTCCTGGCCCTGACCTCGAGTTTCGGGCTGGCCCAGGGCAATCCGTTTCCCAGGTTCAAGCAATTCAAAGAGGTGATCCCCGGCGTCGATTTCTATGCCAGCCAGAGGGAAGATTTCGAGTCGTTTGTCAAGCCGGTGGCGGACGCGCGCGCCAGCCTGGCAGGGGTTATCGGCGAAGGGATTGCGCCCGGGGCAATCTTCATCTGTTCGACACTTGAGCAAAAGGATGCGGTCTACGAGCAGCGCGTGTTCAAATACGGCTACAAATGGTACCTGTCCCAGATGACTGCCGAGGCGCAGCGCCAGGAGAGAATGGCCCGGATGCAGGCCGCGGCGGCCGCGTCGGGCGCGCAGGGGGAGCAGGGCAGCCGCAGCGGGCAGAGCCGTAGTGGCGATACGGGGGCGCAAGGCGGCCGGCAGGGCGGCACGCAAAGTCGCGGGGGCTCTCAGCCGGGCGGCCGGCAGGGCCCGGGCGGGCAGCCGTCTCCCGAAATGCGGGCGGCGACAGCGATGGCGAGCCAGTTCTGCTACGCCATCCTGATGTCGAGCCTGAACAACACGAAGCCGTACCGGCAATCACGCCTGGATGACATGAGCCGGAGCCCCCTGAACGACTGGCTCGATATCGCGCTGGTGGCCCGTGCGACAGGGCAGTCGCAGGCCGTGTACCGCACATTGCAGGAGCGCCCCGATGACACCTTCCCGCTCGACGACATGCTCTCCATGTCGCGGCCCTTCGTCGCGATTCAGGATGCCGGCAGCGGGGGCGGCGGCACGATGACCATATCGATGGGAGGCGGGGGCGGCGGCGGACGCGGCGGCGGACGCGGCGGGTCCGGTGCGGTTCTTCCAAAGGATGTGATGGACCGCATGATGTTCGATGCCCAGGCCACATCTTTCCTGAACTACCTCGTCGAAAAGGTCGGCGTGGATAAGGTGAAAGACATGGTGCAGCAGAACCGCAATAACAAGGAGACGCTGGAAGTCGTGATGAGTCTGTTGGGTTCGAATATCGACAAGATCGAGGCCGAGTGGACCGAATGGGTCAAGGCGCAGAAGCCTGCGAATCCGCAGACGATCACCCGGTAGAGAAGGAATCGGAGGATTTTTCCGAACCTAACCTGGAGGCTTGAGGGAAATTTATGGTTTCGAAATTTCACATGACAGCCATGCGAAGAGTCCTTGGGATTCTGGCCGTATTTTTAATCGTGGCGGGGGGAGTCTGCCTGACATCCACCGAAGCGCAGGGGCCTGCCGCGCCGGCAAAGAAAGGGAGCGAGGCGGCCGGCAAGCTCCCGGCAACCCAGGCCGCAGCCGATTACGTCGTGGCCCAGAATGAAATCAGCCGCACGATTCTCGTCACGGGAGAACTGCAGGCGTCCCGCTCCAGGGACATCCTGGTACCCTTGACCAGGATGAGCAGCCTTCTGAGCATCACGTATCTGGCGCCTGAAGGAGAGACCATCCGGCAGGGTGAGCGGTTGATCGAGTTCGACAACTCATCGCTGCTGTCCCAGATGACCGAGCAGCAGCGGAACGTCGACGAATCGATGCTCAACATCGAAAAGACGAAAAAAGACCTGGAGGCAAATAGGATCGGCTACCTCAACACCGTCGCTCAGGCCGAAGGCCAGCTGAAGATCGCCAAACTGAACGCCGACATCCCGGTGGACATCCAGCCGAAAAACACCTGGATGAAATACCAGAACGATTACGAGAAGGCGCAGTTGTCGCTGAGCCGCGCGAAGGAGCAGCTGGCGAATTTCGAGGCCAGCTACGACTCCAACATCAAGCTGCAGGAACTCAACAAGGCCAACGCCGAAATCGTCCTGAAGAGGATGCAGAACGACCTGGTGCTCCTGGCGATTGATGCCCCGCAGGACGGTGTGGTCATCTACGGCGACAACTGGCAGGCGAACCGGCGCTATCAGGTCGGCGACCAGGCGTTCCCGAACCAGCCGGTGATCATCCTGCCGGACCTTTCACAGATGCAGGTCACCGGTTTTGTCTATGACACCGAGCTTCAGTACCTTGCTCCCGGCATGGGGTGCGACATCCATCTCGATGCCGTGCCCGGAAGGGCCTTCCACGGCAAGATCACGACATTGACCAGTGTCGCGACGCGCAAGGGCTTTGCCACGACCGCGAAGGTGTTCAAGGCCGTGATCATCCTCGACAAGGTGGACCTGGAGGTGATGAAGCCGGGAATGACCGCCCGGGCTGAAGTCAACATCTCCATGGGATCGGACGTTCTGGCGGTGCCGCGGACACACCTGGCGCTGGACAGCCGCGGCAGATATTATGTTCTGAAGGACAATGGCCCCAAAACCCCTGCGTCCCGCGAACTGGTCAAGGTCGGTGTTTTCGGGGACAGCATGGTGCAGATCGTGTCCGGAATCAACGTTGGAGATCGCCTGCTCCAGATTCAGGCGGTAGCGGAGGCACAGCAATGAAATACAAGAGACTCCTGGCATTACTTGTCGGCATCGTCGTCATCGCGGCGGCGGGAACCTGGTTCTACATGTCCTCCACGGCCTCCGCCCTGGTGAATGAAAAGGACCTCATGCCGGCAGTGCGCGTCGATTACCCGCAGATCATCAACTCCTCGGGGCTGCTGGAGGCGAAATCCAGCGTCCCGGTCGGTTGCCCGCAGGTCGGCAATGCGCGGCGATTCAAGCTGGTCCGGGTCGTCGACGAAGGCACGCAGGTCGCGGAAGGCGATTTCCTCATGGAATTCGACGGCTCCGATTTCAGCCGCAGTCTGCGCGACGCTTCCACCCGGTACCAGTCGGAGCAGGAGAGGTATCAGCAGCGGCGTTCGAGCCGTGAGAACCAGGTCCGGGACAACAAGCTCAACCTGGAGCAGGCCCGGTCCGACCTGGACAAGCTGAACAACAAGCTCAACCAGCAGGCGGAACTCGAGAGCGCACTCACGATCGCGCAGACCAAGATTCAACGGGACATGGCGGTGATGAAGGTCGAAAGCCTCGAGAAGCAGGTCCAGCTGCAGGATGAGAGCAGCCGCCTGGACATGCAGATCTCGCGCAGCAACGAAGGGAACTTCAAGAGACAGATGGAGGATCTGCTCGACACGATCGATTCGCTCACGGTCCGCGCTCCCGTGGCCGGAGTGGTGATCTACCGGCGCGACTACAACAATGAACCGAAACCCGTGATCGGCAACGACGCCAACCCCATGGATCCGCTGCTGGAGATCCCGGACCTGTCGACCATGCGCGTCAAGGTGCTGGTGGACGAGATCGATGCCGGCAAAGTGAAGGTCGGCCAGAAGACCCGGATCATCGTCCCGGCCCTGCAGGGCATGACGTTCGACGGCAAGGTGATCGAACTGAGCGCCATCCTCAAGCAGGCGGATTTCAGCCGCGCCCAGAAAGTCGCGGAGGCGCGCGTCGAGCTGGATCTGGGCCAGGATCTGACGCTGCTGCGCCCCGGCATGAGCGCGACGGTGCAGATCCAGGTCGGCATCATCCCGCAGGCGATCGTCATTCCGCTAGCCAGTATCCAGGAGCGGAACGGGGGTTCGTTCGTGCAGGTGCTGACACCCGACAAAAAGGCATTCGAGTGGCGTGCGATTGAACTCCAGACCAACGACGAGCTGTCTGCCGTCGTCAAGTCCGGCCTGGAAGCTAACGAAATGATTCGCTCCAAACCCAAAATGTAAAGGCGAGGCAGCCATGGTATATCACGACAGGGATGACAGATTAAAGAAGAAGGCCGGTTGGGGACGACTGGTTGCCAGAGGGATAGGAATTCTGATCCTGGTGGGGGCCGTCGCCGCGGTTGCCATGTATCGAAACGAGATCATGACCCGTTTCAGCAAGGTGTTTGCGGCGACGGACGAGGACCCGATTCCGCTACTGAGTCTCGAACGCGGACCGTTGCAGCTGGAAGTGCAGGCGATCGGCGAGATCGTGGGTCTGGAGACGGTGCCGGTGCCCACCCCCAACACGCGCAGCGGCTCCCTCAAGCTGGCCTGGCTGATCCCCGAGGGGAGCATGGTGCAGGCCGGCACTCCGGTGGTGCGGTTCGACAGCACGGACACGCAGCTGAGCCTGGAGCAGCAGAACAACACGCTGACGCGCAACCTCGAGAACACCAAGATCCAGGCCGGAAGCCAGCAGCTGAGCGAAAAGACAATGGAGATCGACCGCACGCAGGCGCAGATGGACTACGACTACTCCATGCAGGTCCTGCCGGAGGACGAAACGATCTTTTCGAAGTGGGACATCATCGAGGCTAAAATCAACGCCGGTTTCGCCAAGGCGAAGATAGACAACCTGGCAGCCAAAGCCAAGGTCAACAAGCGCGTGGCGAGATCCCAGGCGCAGGTGACCACCATCGAACGGAACCGGGCGACGCAGGAGATCGGCATCATCCAGCAGACTCTGAACGCCATGGAATTGCGTTCCCCTGCGCAGGGCCTCCTGCTCTACCGGCGGGACCGGCGCCGCGATCCGCAAATCGGCGACAACAGCCAGGCCGGGCAGGTGCTTGTGGAGGTCGTGGATCTCCATGCATTGCAGGCGCGCATCTACGTGCTGGAGAAGGAAGCCGGCAGCCTCGATAAGGGCAAGCCGGTGCTGATCAAGCTGGATGCTCTCTCCGACAGGGACTTCCACGGCATCGTGCGCTCCGTTTCATCCGTCGCGGCGTCCCTGGAACGGAATTCGCCGCTCAAGTATTTCACCTGTGACGTCACCATCGGCGACGCCGGGGAATACATGCGCTACATCAAGCCTGGCATGGCGCTGCAGGCCCGCGTTGTTCTCGAGACCTACGATTCCTGCTTCGTCGTTCCCGCCAGCGCCATCGACTTCAAGCCTGACGAAGTGCTGGTCTACATTAAAAAAGGGGACACGTTCGAAAAGCGCCCCGTGAAGCTCGGCATGGGGAAACACGGCCAGGCCACGATCCTGAGCGGCGTGAACGACAAGGAGCTCGTCGCCCTGCGCAATCCGTTCGAAACCCGGAAATTGACCCTGCCCGACTTCAGCAAGGCTTCCGCAACCCAGGGGCAGCGAGGCCGCGGCGGGCCCGGCGGCGACCAGATGCGCATGATGATTGAAGTGGGTGGCCGCGGCGGTCCTGGCATGGGCGGCGGGTACGGCGGCGGTGGCTACGGCGGCGGTGGCGGCGGCGGCGGTGGCGGCGGCGGCCGGGGAGGGCGCTAGCCCCAATTCGGAAGGGCGTGAGAATTCAGAGGATTCAGACGCTAGTAGGGCTGAAAGGAAGATTTCACCATGGAAAGTGTCAAAGTCGCTCTCAGCAACCTGGGTCGGCGCAAGCTCCGATCCTTCCTGACCATGCTGGGGATGATCTTCGGCGTCAGCGCCGTTATCGCGATGCTGTCGATCGGCGCCGGCGCCGAGGCGGAGAGCCTGAAAATCATCGAGAACTTCGGCATCCGCAACATCATCATCTCTGCCAAGGACTTCAAGCAGGAAGAACTGAAGCAGATCCGCACCGAGTCCCTGGGCCTGCACATGCGCGATGTCGAGGCTATCGAGGCCGTCATCCGACCCCGGCCGCTGGTCTCGGCCAAGCGCGTCGTCAAGACCTGGCAGGTTGCCTCCGACAGAGGGCGCGCAGACAGCCGGGTTCTTGGCGTCAGCAGCAGCTATCCGGAAATCAACAACCTGAAGCTGCTGCAGGGCTCCTTTTTCATGCCTTTCGACGACGAAGCGGAGAACCAGATCTGCGTCCTTGGGATCACGGCCAAACAGAAACTCTTCGGTTTCGGTGACAGCATCGGGCAGATGGTCAAGATCAACGACCAGTGGATGCGGGTTGTCGGAGTCCTTGCAGATGCGACGGTGGGGAAGACCGAGTTCGAAGGCATCAAAATCCAGAATCCCAACAACGACATCTATATCCCGATTTACACGTCGATCAAAAAATTCGATGTGGACGCGCTCGAGAACCAGCTCAACGAGGTCGTGGTCCAGATTCCGGATGAGCCCGGCATCAACCTGAAAGATCAGGCGGCGTCCATCAGCAGCCTGATGTCCACCATGCACCGCTACGTGGATGATTACTCTCTCGTGGTCCCCGAAAAGCTCCTGGAACAGAACCAGAAGACGCAGGGGATCTTCAACATCGTCATGGGCGCCATCGCCAGCATATCGCTCCTCGTTGGCGGCATCGGCATCATGAACATCATGCTCGCATCCGTGCTCGAGCGGACCAGCGAGATCGGGTTGCGACGCGCCATCGGCGCCCGCAAGCTGGATATTCGCATGCAGTTCATCGCCGAAGCGGTGGCGCTCAGCCTCGCCGGTGGATTGATCGGCATCGGGCTGGGATACGGCACTTCGAAGCTCGTCGCCGCATTTTCAGGGTGGAGCACGATCATCACTGCGGCGTCGATCGCGCTGTCGTTCGGGGTAAGCACCCTCGTCGGCCTGGTGTTCGGCATCTACCCGGCAGTCCAGGCGTCGAACCTCGACCCGATCGAGTGCCTGCGGTACGAGTAATTATCCGGACTGAAGCCCGCGCTCACCGGGAATCGAGAGTGAGCACGGGCTTCAGCCCGTGCGCTTTCGAACCCCTAATCTTCCTCCCCTCGGCTCCATCGAGAGCATGCGGTACGAATAATTATTCGAGCTAAAGCGCGCGCTCACTGGATCAGATTTACTTTTCTTTCCATCAG
>JAFNAG010000219.1 GCA_017860135.1 Acidobacteriota bacterium | reverse complement strand
AGGCGGCAATACGCACGCCCCCGATGAGTGGATTGATTTTCCATCCGCCGTTGTGACAGTGGAAACCCTGGCCCGCTTCATTTGCCGTTGGTGCGGGACGAATGACCAGGCTTGACCGGAACGCTTTACCGAATTGACCTACATGCATCGGTCCTCCTATCCCAGCCGTGAATCCAAAGGATTCGACGCTCTTCTCCTATCGCGAACCACGATCGTCCTGATTCTGCTCCTTGTCTCCTCAGTAGCCGCATTCCAGGATCCGGCGGTGCGCACGGAGGTTTCTGCCCGTCACCCGCGGATCTATGTTCGTCATGATGATGCGGCCCTGGGTCTGGGACTGAATGTCAGTGAGTTGCGCCGGCGGGCAGGCAGCCCGGCATATGCGCGCTGGCGAAGACCTGTATCATCCAGCGGGCCGGCCGGCATCGCAGAGCGCGCTGCGCGTTATCTCGAGGACAGGTCGCCTGCCGACCTTGACGAAGTACGCCGCTTTCTCGCTACCCGAACGTTCTCCTATGCTGCGGATGACGTCTCCGGCTTTCTTGCCGGTGCGGAAATGGCGATGGCGTTTGACTGGATCTACGATGGGCTCTCGGATGCACAGCGAAGACAGGCGATGTCAAACATCGTGACCACCGCAGATTCGAGCGCCGATTTCCTGCTGCACGGTGAACCGGACATCAACCACAATTACACATACATGGCCCTTCGGACCGTGGCGATGTGCGGCCTCGCCCTGCGGGGCGAGGCAGAGCCCTTCGACGCGAGGGCCCGTGAATACCTGGCGATGGCCGCACTCTGGCTCGAAGGACCGGGCAGGGTGCTGGATACCTGGAAGGTGCGACAGGGAGCCTGGTCCGAGGGAAGTCACTACACGTTCCATGAGACACTTCGCACCCTTATCATGACCCTTCACGCCTATCGGACTGCAACAGGCACGGACTACTTTCCCAGAATCAGAAGCGAATACGGGGATTTCGTGGCCCGGTCTGGAAGGTTTCTCATTGCCTCGGTCAGGCCTGACCTGACTTTCGAGCGGATCGGTGATATCACGGCAAGCCGCGTCTTTGCGGCGATCACCGTGCCCCTCACGGTGGAGATGATCTCCTGCGGTTTAGATGATGTCGCCGAAGCCGCGCGCCTCCGCTCCTTCGCGCGCGAGCTGGAGGATTCCTACGGCGACAAGGCGCTTGCTCCGGAGTTCGACTGGGGGATGCGTGTCTTTCATGACTCCGACGCGCCGATCACTCCCTCCTATCGAACGCTGCCGCTCTCCTTGCGCCTCGGTGCCGGCACATCCGAACAGATCATGTTCCGCAACGGATGGGGAGCGGATAGCACCCTGATCACGATTCTTGCCGGCGATCACTACACGGACCACCAGCACTTCGACAAGGGGCACTTCCTGATCTACCGGCGTGGCGGTCTGCTGGTGGACGGCGGCGTGTATGACACGTTGTACACACCCCGCAGCCATTGGACCGAATATGCATGCCGGTCGCTTGCACACAATACGCTCCTTGTGTTCGATCCCCACCAGGTTTTCGCCGAGGGCTACGGCAATGATGGGGGCCAGAACATCCTGCGCGGTTTCCAGCACCACCAGGACTGGCAGACATACCTTGCCCATTCCAGGAAGGAGCGGCTGGATACCGCAGAGGTTCTTCGATACGCATTCGATGAGCGGGATCGCTATGGATACCTGCACTGCGATCTGACCGGTGCTTACGGCGACAAGGTGACAGCTTGCGATCGGCAGTTTGTCTACCTCCCGGCGAACGACTTCCTCGTTGTGTACGATCGCGTCACGGCGGCCAGGCCCGAGCTCATTAAACGCTCGCTCCTGCATTTCCAGGAGTCGCCCTCCATAGAGGGGGCAGCACCGCGACCCGGCCTCAGCAGCTTCAGAGGAGCGCGCGTGACAAGCGTGCGGCGGAGCGGCGAACTGGTTGTCGGCAGCAGGACGGTGAAATACGCGGGAGAACTCCTGGTCCATACGCTGCTGCCGCTCCGCCGCGACTTGATTGCAGTCGGGGGCCAGGGATTCGAATACTACAATTCATTTCAGGGCATTAATTACGCCCCGCTCCTGCCGGATCGGGGGCGCCAGGCACGTGAAGCCGGAGGCTGGAGGATCGAGATTGCGCCGACAGTCCCATCCTGCGAAGACCGGTTTCTCAACGCATTTCAGATCCTGGACGGCGGCGCCAGGCCGGCTGCTGATGTGCATCTGATTATGCGCAGCGGGAAGAGGATGGTCGGGGTGCACTATGTTGCAGCTCCCCAGGATCAGATCATCTGTTTTTCCGCACATCAAAAGGAGGGATCGGTTTCGCTGCCTCTCCGCTATGATGTCTCCTCCCTTTCGACCGCCCGGCATCTGCATGTCAACCTGCCTCCTTCTCAGGAGGTGGTGGTGGAAGTCAACGGGAAAGTAAGGTATAGGGGTGCTGTTTCAGAGCAGGGAATCCTGAGCTTCGAGGACGGCACTACGGGGAAACGGACCGTGGTTGTGAAATGAGGATGGCTGAACCGCTGCCCCCGGGACACGGGACAGCGGTGACTGCCCCGAACGGGCTGTCATGCTGCTGCAGACTCCAGACCGGATCAGCATATTCGGGATCGGGGAAGTAGTCTACTTCAGCCTGTGGAAAGGAATGCTCTTCCTCGCCGGGGCTGCTGTATCGGCATACGTCGTGTTCGTTCTGGTCAGGGAAACCTTCCGCCAGATGGTGGAAGAGATCCCGGAGGAGAACGCGTGAGACTCTGGGAGCGCGGGATAGTCCCGCGGGGCAGTCGGAGCGATTTCGATTTCACAGCACGATTCTTGCGGTGATCGCTATGAGATCTCGCCTGATTCTGATGATTTCATTGGGACTTGTGCCATTGGTGCGGGCACAGGAGTATTCTCGACCCACCGTCCCCTCCGCACTGAATCCGGTCGTTCGAGGATTGCGGATCAGCAACGATCGCTGGCCGGATGCATCGACGCTCCGGTCGTTTGCTGAAGGCGCCATCAGAATTGAGCGGGCACGCACGCAGGAGGAAGAGGCCGTCGCGCTCTATAACTGGATCGCGAGGGTGATGACCATCGGAGGGTCTCCCTACGAAGGACCTCCGGGTCGTGAGGTGGCGGTGGCGGATCCGCTCAAGTTTCTGGCGGTCTATGGCAACCACTGGTGCGACGGACAAGCCAGGATCCTGGAGACCATGTGGCGCTCGCTTGGGCGGCAGGGATGCCGGCTTTACATCCCGATGCGTCATCACAGCTTTGTCGAGCTTTACTGGCGCGATGAAGATGGGAAGGAGCGATGGCACGCGCTGGATGTCAACAACGGTTGGTACGTTCGCAATGAGCAGGGTTGGATCGCCAGCAGCGAGGACATCGAGCGCAATCCGCTGCTGGTAACCGCCGTGAATCAGGATCTGAAGATGCGAACCAAGGGCTGGTTGCGCACGCACCTCAGCCAGATGTCCGCGCATTCGATGGAGCTGGATCTCCGCCAGGGAGAAAGCGTTGTACTCCTGTGGGACAACGCCGGGATCTACTACGTCAATTCCAGGACGCGTGCCTCAGTTTCAGCCGAGAGCCCGCTATACAAACAAGGCGGTCCCTACTCTCACTTCATCGGTGGCGGGGAACTGCTGTTCTCACCCGATCTGAGCCGCCCGGAATGGGCTGATGACCTGGCTGAAGCCCCCGCGAACGTCGCGCTGAGGTCGGGCCGACTGACGCCGGCCATGCCCCGTGACCCGGCGGTTTTCACCTACCACTTCGATTTTCCTTACCTGATCTCTGATGCCGTTCTCGAATGTGCATTCAGCAGCACCGATCCGCAGACAAGCGCGGCGATCAGTTTCTCCGCCGATGGCGGCAGGATATGGAATCGGGCGTGGAGTCTGACAGGTGCAGGCCAGAGCCGGGCGAGAGTGAACCTTGGAATCGAGCGTGACAGGTCAGGATTGCCTTCAGTACTCGGCATGTATTCATATGCGGTCCGGTTCCAACTGAAAGCGATGTCCGATATTGCGGCCGTGTCATTCGCCGACATCAAGTTCAGCAACAGAGTCATGATGAACAAGATGGCGCTTCCGAACCTTGAGCCTGGATGGAACCGGATCAATGTTGCAGCCCAGTCCATGGCCCCTGGTACTGCACTCAGAGTCGCGCTGGAATGGTCGGACAAGAACGGGGTGCAGCACATCGAGAGGACGGCATCCAGCCTCCCGTTCGAGTTTGACGTCTTCGCCAACTGCAGTGGTGGGAATGCCGTGAAGATGCACTCGCTGCGGCTGGAGGCTGTCCGGCCTCACAAACCCGCGGTCTCATCCGTTTATCATACGATCATCGAGGCCGGTCTCAGGAGGGAAAAGGGAGCTTCAGGCCGGTTGATTGAAGCCCTGCAGGCCGAGGACCCTGAACTCCGTTACTGGTCGGCAGACGCCCTGGGTAAGCTAGGCTCCCCTGATGCAATTCCGGCACTCATCCGTGCACTCAGCGACGCATTCGACGCAGTCAGGATGTCCGCCTGCGTCGCGCTTGGAGATCTCAAAGCCGCAGAGGCCGTGCCTGTACTCATCGACATCGCCTCGGGCAAGATTCCTGCCGGAAAGCACGACCACCTTTTCGTCCCGGTGGAAGTCGGAGAGGTCCAGTGGATGGCCGCGCAGGCGCTTGGTCGAATAGGCGACGAGCGGGCTGTGGATCCTTTGATGAAAATCCTCCCGACGGCAGGCGGCGACCTGGGGATGTATGTCGCACAGGCCCTTGGTGATTTGCACGATCGGCGCGCTGTTCCGGCATTGATTGAGGAGATCAAGCGCCGCGAAGAACCCGAGCTTCGAGGCGTAGCTGAAGCGCTCGGGCGCATCGGTGACCCGCAGGCAGTACCAGCCCTCGTGGACCTGCTCCAAGCCGGCAAGGAGGACGTGCGCTATGCAGCTGCCACGGCTCTCGGTCACATGGGTGATGCGCGGGCGGTCGAAGCCTTGCTGAAGGTGAAGAACGACGATCCCCAGGCTTTCGTCCGCGAGGCAGCAGAGTCAGCGCTGAAGAGGCTGGGTGCCGATGCACCGCAGAAACGCTGAAGCCGATCTGGACTTCCGCACACTCCACCGTCTTTGCCGAGGGGGAATGGGACCATGAAGCTCAGTCAGGTGTTGATACTCAGTCTGGTGGTTCGGGGTGCGCTGCTCCTGCCGAATGCGACGGCTGCAGAGCTGCCGGGCGGGTACTTTCCACTGCTGGAGGCCGGTGCCGCCATGGTGGCAGAGAGGCTGGCAGCAGAACCGCAGGCTGACCTTGCCGCTCTCGAGGCGAGACCAGGCTGGCGACATTTTCCGTATGCCATTCTGGCTCCGGCGGTCCTGTATGCAAAGGAGGATCCCGGCAACAGCCGGTACCACGATCGCCGCATGCTCGAGCTGGTTGTCAGGATCGGCGACCTCCTGGCCGACGAAAATGAGAAGGGCCGTTACGAGCCGCGCCTCGACAGCGACTGGGACACGTACATGTGGCTCGAGGCATACCGGCTGCTCGAGCGTGATCTGGGCGAAGCACGGCGTGCGCGCTGGAGGCGGGCGATCGAAGAGAATGTATCTCTGCTCGTGAGCGAGACCAGGGAGCGCCTGGATTTCCCCTGGTACCAGTCGCCCTTCATCGGTACGTCCCCAAATCATTACGCTCAGTGGGCCTCCATACTCCATTTCGCCGGGTGTGTCTTCGCCAACAGGGAATGGCAGCAGCTCGGAGCAGCGGTCCTCTGCCGGTTCGCGACCACCGAGCAGACCCCGGACGGGTACTGGGGAGAGCACAACCATTCCGGTCCAACCACCGGTTACAACCACCTGACGCTCACAGGCCTGGCGCTCTATTATGAGCACAGCAGGAACCCGGTGATCCTGCCTGCTCTGCGACGAGCGACCGACTTCCACAAGTACTTCACGTATCCTGACGGCACCCCCGTAGAGGTGATCAACGATCGCAACCGTTACTGGGGAGTGAGCGCCTGGGGCCAGTTTGCCTTTACCAACTTCCCCGATGGACGGCGCTATGCGGAGTTTCTGACAGGCTTTTTCAGCCCCAACGCTCTCACTATCGACGAGCTGGGGCGGCTGGCGCAGGACGCACTCTACTACCATCCCGGGCCCATGGAGCCTATTCCCCAGGACATGGCTGCGTACTATCACAGCATGACTGTTCCGGCAGGCGTACGGAAGACCGGGCCGTGGGTTGTCTGCCTCTCAGGTATCATCAGCACCCAGGCTGTCAACAACCAGTTCTACCTGGATCGCCAGGGGAACCTGAGTGTCTATCGCACAGGACTCGGACTGATCATCAGCGGAGCCAATTCCAAACGCCAGCCGGAACTAGCCACGTTCTCGGAGAAGCTGCTCGGCCAGGTGTATTACATGCCGGTGAGCAGCCGGCTGCAGATGGGCGATGCAGCGGACCGGTTGTCACTCGCCTACAACAGTTTCTTTTGTGACCTTCATGTGCCGGTCCCTTCTGAGTCCGAGCAAGACCTCCATTTTGCGATCACCGGAAAAGGCGACCCGCCGGAAGAAGCCTGTCTGACGCTGCAACTTTGCCTTAAGCCGGGTGAGGTGCTCGAAACTGCAGCCGGCAGGAAGTTCAACCTGAGTGCCGATCGGGTCGAATTGGCGGCCGGCGATATCGGTGCCTGGATCCGCCATCGCGGCTGGATGCTGAAAACGGATTCTCCGGCACGGCTGATCTGGCCGGTTTACCCGTTCAATCCATATGCGAACGGCCCAGAGACTAACCTGGCGCATGCAGTAGGAGCGCTTTCCGTGCCTCTGCAGCTGAAGCCGGGACGCTATATCCGGCCGGGCGAGCAGCGGATATCCTTTTCGCTTGCCGTGCCCGGGAGGTGAGCAGGAGCAGAGACAATGAACAGAGAAGTGCCAGGCCTGCCGCTCGGGATCCAATACTACCGCGCACCGACGCCGCTCCCGGAGGAATGGCAGACGGACCTCCCGCGTATCAGGGACATGGGCTTCACCTTCATTCAGGTGCGGCCGCAATGGCGCTGGCACGAGCGGCGTGAGGGCCAATTCCAGTGGGACGATCTCGATCGCCTCGGCTGCTGGACTGGACAGGCTTTTCGGTGCGAGCCAGGGTAAGACGGTAAGATCCGCGGCGACGGTTTATCTCGACTATGGCGGGATGCGATTGCCGATTTCTTCGCGGCGATCGGTCCTGGAGCCCGTGGACTGTCACCTGCTGGCAACCTGGCCCGACGGCGGGGCGGCGGCTGTGTCCCGCACTTGCGGAAACGGCCGGGCCGTCCTGTTCGGTTTTCACCCCGGGCAATGCCATGCGGAAACGGCTGCGAGCGGCTTCGTCGCGATGGCGCATGAGTGGTTGCGTGAAGCCGCTGTAGTTCCCGGCGATGACGTCGTCGAAACGGCGCCCGATGCCCTGGTCGAGTGGCGGTCCGGCACCAGCCTGGGCAGGCGGATCCTGTTCCTATTGAACTATGAGCCGCAGCCACAGCTCGTCAAGGTTCGCCTGCCTGCCCCTGCATCCGAGGCACGGGACCTCTTTTCCACCGCCGGCATAGAGTCCCACGAGGGCCGTCTGTTTGTGACGCTCCCGCCGCGGGAGATTGCCTGCCTTCAGTGGTAGCAGCCCACCCTGCTCTGGTGTAATCTACCGCCGGTATGTCTAATCCGTAGGCAGATGGGACTTGCCATCGCTGGCCCATAATGGCGGCTCATGCCACGGGCCACCATCGTCGGCGCGCACGCGTGGTGCCTGCCGACAGACAGCAACAGTCACGCGAGAACCTGCGTGCGATGCGTGTACGAGGAGAGGGGAGCAGGGAAGCAGATGACACTGGCGGTGGGATTCGACAACGAGCGTTATTTGAATGAGCAGACCTCGGCAATCCTCGAGCGTGTGAGCCGATTCGAC
>JAFNAG010000608.1 GCA_017860135.1 Acidobacteriota bacterium | reverse complement strand
TATGCCACGCAGAACCGCCAGGATGCGGTCAAGTTCATGGCGCCGCAATGCGACATTGTGATCGTGGTCGGCTCGCCCAACAGTTCCAACTCCAACCGACTGCGCGAGGTCGCGGCGAACCGGCGCGTGCCGGCTTACCTCGTCGATTCCGCCGACGACATCGATCCGGCATGGCTCGCGGGGAAGGATCGCATAGGCGTGACTGCGGGAGCGTCGGCGCCGGAAATCCTTGTGCGGGAGGTGACGGACCGGCTTACCGAGCTGGGCGCCGCCCGTATTTCCCAACTCGATGGGGTATCAGAGGGCGTGACCTTTCCTCTGCCCAAGGAGCTTGCGTCGGCAGCGGGTCGCTGACCCGAAGTCGCACCGTGGCCCTGAGTCGGCATGAGCGCTGAAGATAAGAATTAGACACAGTCCAGCTCATGCTTTATACTCGCCTCATGGAAAAGAATTCTCTTTCGCGAGAAGAGGTTGCCGCACACCTCCGCGACCATGGGATCAATGTTACCCATCAGCGTCTGGAAATTGCCCACGTATTGTTTTCCCGCATGGAGCACCTGTCCGCTGATCAGATCCTGGCCCTGGTCAATCAACCCCATCCGGCGACATCCAAGGCGACCGTCTACAACACGCTGAACCTTCTGGTCCAGAAGGGGTTGGTCCGCGAAGTGATCGTCGATCCGAGCAAGATTTTCTACGATCCGAACACAATGCCTCATCACCACTTCTATGACACCGAGTGTGGGCAGCTTACAGATATCCCGGCAGCAGATATTCAGGTAATCGGGCTGCCGGCATTGCCAGCAGGGATGACGGCGGAAGGCGTCGACATCATTGTCAGAACACGTTCCGTGAGGTGAGTGTGATCAGTGGCGCGATGCAAAGTCCTGGCTGCCGGCTGCCTGATCGGGACCCGCCTCAAAGCTGATTTCGACCTGGAGAATGCTGCGGACCGGGGTGCCGTCAATCTCGCCGGGAACGAATCGGCTCAGAGCGAAGGCTTGTGACGCGGAGTCCTGAAAGATCTCCGACAAGGTCGATTCGTCGCGCTTCACTTCCACGGAATCGACGGAACCGTCATCGCCGATAAAAAGGGCCAGGCGAACGACCCCAGCCTGATCCTGTTCCCTACCCGCCGGGTAAGAAAATTCCGGCTCGACGAGGATCCGCGGTTTCTGCGTCAGTTCGCTGACTCGGTAATACTTCTGCGCCAGAGGGATGGGCTTGTCGGAGTCCGGTCCCGATTCCGACGAAATCGCAAGCGCACCCGAGGGGCGGTCCTCCGCTACTTTGTTGTATCGAACGGTATCCTGCGATTCGATGGCTACAGACGGCTCCGACGCGCGCTGACTGACGGCGTCGGATGGTTCCATTTCGGCCAGAGAATGCGGTCGCATGACCACGTTCAGAGGCACGAACGCGCCCGTCTCTGCAGTCGTGTGTACCCAACCGCCGTTCGCTGACGCGAAAAGTGCCAATGCGTGAAAAAGGACCGACAGGCCCAGGCACGCAGCAATCCGTCCGACGCCCGCTTGGGCGACGTCACGCGCTCCCGATTGGCTCCTTGAGCGGTCCTGCGGCAGCATCAATGGTCTCGCCAGCAACGGAAATCCGATCGCATTCGGAGTGCGCGCTTCTCTGCTTGCCGTCCGTCATCATCCCTCGGGAAGTTCGCGCCAGGAGATCCTGCGGGTTGTGGCGCTGCCTGGAGGCGTCGCGACCTGCTGGCCAACGGTGGTGGCGTCGGACTTGCGGACCAGTGCTATCACGCGGCCGTCCGGAAGCTTGATCAAGACCGGGCGGCTTGAAAGGGCGTCGCCTTGGGAAGTAGCGACCGTCGTGGAGTTGGAAACATAGGCACCGCTCTGAAAATCGACGGCAAACAACCAACTCGTACCGCCAGGCGTACATGCATCGACATTCGGGATATTCGTAGTGAACACCAAGGTTCCGAACGCCAGCGAGGGATCGGTGTTGGCTCTCTCGCCGTCGATGTTCAGATCGATATACCAACCCTTCTTGTTCGTAAGATCGACAGGCTGCGGATTGGTGAAGGTCCGGGTGGAGCCACTCGGCGCATTCAAGATCTGCGGTTGGAGGTTCGATCTCAGCGGCGTGATCGGAGTCCCGCTCAAATCATCGACCAACCCATACATCGTTTGCCTTTGTGCGGCATTCGCGTTCGGTGCGGCGGACCCGGGAATGTCCGAGTCGCCGAGATACTGTCCTGTCCCGATAAACACAAGCCGCTTGTAGGCACTTCCGACTCTTGTCTTTGCGAGTTCGGGCGCAGCGGTGATCGGCTGGACAGCGCCGCCACTATCACTGTCCACTAGCGTCGCGACCTTGGATACAGTCCAACCACTGTCGCTCGTGCTTGTCAAGTCGAAGCGCCAGAGATTGCCGTTGAGATCGCCACCGTAAACATACTCGACCGTATTGTCCACATCCGCGTCCTCGACATAGCCGCTGATCTGCGCCAGGCCACTTGGGCTTGAGCTGGTGCCGACTCCGGTGTCGAGCGCTCGGATCAGGGCACCCGTCTTCGCATTGAGGACGAAAAGATAGCCGTGACCGTCGCCGCCCGTGTCCGTTCCGTTGTTATACCCGGAAGCGACCAGCACCACCCATCCCTGCGCTTTGGTCTTGACGATGATGGGCCTGCTATAGCTGAAACCAATATTTGCGGTGGAAGTGGTAGCGCTGTTGGGGAATTCCCACAACACCTTGGATGCGATGACGGCTTCGGTATCCGAAGAATCGGCCGTACTGATGTCCAGGGCATAGTAGCCGCGTCCGCCTTTGCCGAGGCCGCCAACCAGAATGGTTCGCCAGTCGGCGGTGCCGATCGTTCCGCCGGTCCGCCCGAAATCGACGTCGCCGAAGGCCGGCGTTGCATCCACGTAGTACTTGTGGGTGAAGCCA
>JAFNAG010000607.1 GCA_017860135.1 Acidobacteriota bacterium | reverse complement strand
TAGTCGCGGTCGATCTCGCGCAGATGGATCCACGTGCGTACCACGTCGCGAAACTCCATCCCGGCCTGCTGCAGCAGTTCTTCGGCAAGACCGAACATGCCAAGAGTCTGTTGATACGCGCTCTTGCCTGGCCCGCACAGTGCGGCGGCATGAAACCGGGTCTCATCGCCGACGTGGATCCGCAGGCCGTGCGCACGGGCGCACTCGGCACAGCCGCAGGCGGGCGTGGCTACGATGGGTTCGAACCGCACTGGCGACTGGTTCGGCAGCACGGCCTGTATCGAGACCTCCAGGCAGGCGCGCTCGTTCAACGGGGGTTGCTCGATCTCGGTCGTGGCGGTCCTGTGATTCGCACCCCCATGCGCGGCGAGAACCCGATGGCGCGCCTCGCGGACGGACTCGACGTTTGCCCGCAGATGCCGCAGGAAGACCGTCTCGGTGACGACTGACCCGAAGCTTCCACCATTGGCTGCGAGCACAGAGAGGATCGCACGATAGATCGCTTCGGCCTGCCCGCGCGCGTCCGTAATTTCAGCGGGAGGCTGGCAGTGAAAATAGAGTTCCCTTGCTTCGGGACCTTCGACCCGACGGAGAACGACCGAGCAGCCGTGCGCCTCGATCGTGTCGGCAACGGGATGGGGAGACACTTCGATTCTCTGACCGGCGGCGGGAACTGGCTTCATGCTCGCACAGTACCCACGGTCAGATCAGCGTTCTGTGAACCATTAGCCGCCCGACGTTTTGCAACGTCGGGCGGCCTGGATCAAACGCTGGTCGCCGGAGTCAGGGCTTCTTGCACCCGTCGGTGGGCAGCGGCCCGGGCACGGGCTCGGGATATCCGTTTGAAAAATCAAGCTCGGTCGAGGAGAAGTACGTGAAGCCACTCGGCTTGTTCTTCTCGAAGCAGTTGCCAGCTCCCCCCTCGTCCCCAAGCAGCGCGAACTGCACATAGAGCAGGTCCGCGGGCGGGAATGGCGCATTCGCAGGAGGACTGGCTCCGTTGCCGCTCACCTTGTTCTGGGAGATCAGGTTGTCGCTGACAGCCGGATCGTAATACACACCGTTGATCACTGGCGGCTTGGCGAAGCAATTATTGGGATTGTAACCGGGGTCCCCGGGCATGGCGTCGGGGGGGGAGCTGCTGTTGGCCGTGCACCAGCCGAGAACCGCGACCCCGACGTAGGCATTGCCCTCGACGGTGTTCTTCGCGATCGTGTGGCCGGAGACGCCAGCCAGAAGGATCCCGATGCCTGGCGGCAGTGCGCTCTGGAACGTTCCGGGCAGTGCCGCGTTCGGACGGTTGTTGTTCCGGACGTCGTTGTGCTCGATGACCCAGTCTTTGAGGGCGTCGACGGCCGTCGGCGGGTTACCCGCCCCGTTCGGATGGAACAGGCCGATGCCCACGGTGTTGTCGTAGACCTTGTTCTGGGTGAACAGGACGTTGTTGGAGACGGTGATCTCGAAGCCGATCACGCTGCCGAAGACCTCATTGCCGATGACGCGAACGTTCTCGGAACCCGCGACCCACATCGCGGTGTCGAGAGAACCGTAAGAGATGTTCTGCTGGACCAGTCCGTTTGCGGAAAGAGTCGGATAGATGCCGTTGTTGAGATTGTTGACCGATGCGTTGCGAACGAACTGGAAGCCATCCACCCACCGGGTCTGGATGCCGTTGCGCGGAAATCCTTCGACGGAGAAGCCGCGAACGTAAAAGCCCTTGACGCTGTTCGTTCTGCAATGCTGTCCCAGCGTGGAGTCGTCGGAGACGTCGGGATCGCAACTCCTGCTGCTCCCGGGGAGACTGACATCGGGAGCCGCGTAGATTCCGGCGCCTACATCTCCAGCTCTATCGGCCGGGCCGTCGTAAATGAGACGGACCTTTCCCGCGTTGCCCCTACCCGGGACCTCCTTGCCGATCAGGCGCAGGTTGTTGGTCTTGATGCGCAGGCCGTAGTAATACGTCCCGTCTACCTTCGGGCCGGGCTTGAACTTGTACGTCCCCGGCTCGACCAGGATCGTATCGCCCGGCGCGGCGACGTCGATTGCCGCCTGGATAGACTTACCAGGAAACACGCGGTGCACAGTCGCATTGGCAACCGACGAGACCGCAAGAGATGCGAGTCCAAGCGCCAGCCAAACGGAACGGAAATTCAATCTGGTTCTCATTCTTCGACTCTCCCCTTGTGGTCCGAGCTCGTCCCTTGATCTGTTGCGGGCTCGGTAATTCTCTGGCGCATCAGCCGCCGGCTTCTTTCGCGGATTCTTGTCCTAGTGGACTGGCCTGTCAATTTTTTGCGCTTATGGTAAATCGCACGGTGTCTTGACAGCCATTGCCGAGCCCGCCGTGCCCACCGCTCCCTCCTCCGGGCCTCGTTTGACGCCGCCTCAACCGGTCACCCAGAATCGCCCGCGAATGAAAGCACGATACAAAGGTCGAGCCGGCGCAAGCCCCCGAGGGAAGGCCTCCCCTGCTGGGATGTGTCTTCTGCTAGCTGCGCTGTTGGTCCTCGGCGCCTGCGGAAAAAAGTCTGCACCAGGACCACTCGCGTTCCCGAGCGAGCCCACCGGTGGCATAGAGATCAAGTATCCGCTCGATGAGACGCTCTTCCCTCCCGAGATCGTTGCGCCGACCTTCGTCTGGAGCGACCAGACCGAGGGAGTCAGCAACTGGACGGTCCTGGTTCGATTCGATGATAAGGGCGAGGTGCTCCGGTTCCCGACGACGGAACCCCGCTGGCGCCCGTCGGAGGCCGATTGGGCAACGATCAAGCAGCGCAGCGTCGAGCGGGACGCGCAGGTGGCGATCGTCGGCGTCGGCCCGGACGCGAAGGCCGCCTCTTCAGCGAGTGTCCGCATCCGGACCTCCACGGACCCGGTGGGCGACTCGATCTTCTATCGCGAGGTTCCGCTCCCGTTCATCTCGGC
>JAFNAG010000606.1 GCA_017860135.1 Acidobacteriota bacterium | reverse complement strand
CTAGAACTAGGCAAGTGCCTGGTTTTGATTGGGAAAGAGCCTAGCGGCGCCCGGGTACCAGGCCGAGCAATTCCTTATAGTGCATGAGGCAATAAGGGCAGAATGTATGGGAAAACATGAGATCCTGCTCCTGAATTCCATATCTGCTCAGGTGCGCTTTCAGGCTGTACCAGGCGCCATCAGCAGCGATATCATCCCGTGCTTCTCCGCACACACAGCAAACGCAGATCACTTGCTTTTCTTCCCGTTGCCGCATAACCTGTGCCATGACTACCTCCCGAATCACCCCCTGTGAGAAGCCATCAACCCGTGCCCGCTCCTTTATAAGGCAGCCTCCCCCGCATGGGAACTAGGCAGGTGCCTGGCTGGCGTGGGGAAAATCCCTAGGATATCGCGGCCAAAATAGCAATTTGGATGAAGCAATGGGCGCCCGACGCTGGTATTTCCTGCCCAAACGCGCGCTTCGGTTGACTCGGTACCCGGACAGGATGGATAATGTGGGACGATTTGGGAATCTGCAAAAAACGCTTACAGGCTCGTGGGGAGGGCGGCGCTGATGGCAAAGAGCAAACGCACGTCGCGGCGCGTCCGCGACAGGGGACAGGCGTCCAGGGTGAGGTCGCATACGCCGGGTCTGGAGCATGCGCCGGCAGCGGGCTCAGAGGATGACCGCATTCCCTTGGTAGGGGATTCCGAAGAAGAGGATTCGCTACAAATGGCGCCTCTCCCCGTCGTCGGCGTCGGCGCTTCCGCCGGAGGATTGGAGGCATTCACGCAGCTTCTGCAACACCTTCCCGCCGACACCGGAATGGCCTTTGTCTTTATCCAGCACCTTGCTCCCCAGCATCCCAGCATGCTGGCCTCGTTGTTGTCGCGCACGACCGCGATGCCGGTCAGGGAGGTTCAACACGGCACACCGGTTCAGCCCAATCATGTCTATGTCATCCCGCCCAACACTCTGATGCGCATTGAGGGCGACGTCCTGGAACTCGAACCTCGCAAGATGGAGCGTGGCGCGCCCAGGCCGATCGATTACTTCTTCCGCTCCCTGGCGGTAAACCAGAAAACCATTGCGATCGGCGTGGTCCTGTCCGGTGCGGATTCCGATGGGGCTTTGGGCCTGCAGGCGATTCGCGGAGAGGGCGGCATTGCCATCGTTCAAAGCGAGAGTTCGGCCAAACATCCCGACATGCCGCGAACCGCAATCGCGGCTGGAACCGTCGACTTGATTTTGCCCCCTGAAGAGATCGCGAGCGAGCTGGCAAGGATCGGACGGCACCTTTCCCTCTCCGCACGGGAGCCGGCAGATGTTCCCAAGAAGAACGCCGGGGACGAGTCTCAACTGAACCGCATCTTCGCGCTCATACAAGCAGCCACCCGGGTGGACTTTCGCGGATACCGGCGTGCGACGATCCGGCGGCGCATCACTCGCCGGATCATCCAGCGGCGTTTTGAGGGTCTGGAGGCATACATTTCTGATCTGGAATCCGATCGTACGGAGCTGCTGGCGTTGTGTGAGGACCTGCTGATCAATGTCACCAGCTTTTTCCGTGATCCTGAGGTTTTTCTGGCCCTCGAGAAAGATATCTTGCCGCGACTGTTGCAGGAACGGTCAAGCAACCTGCCTGTGCGCGTGTGGGTGCCGGGCTGTTCCACGGGGGAGGAGGTCTACTCGATCGCCATGTGCCTGGTCGAGGCGAACGAGAAGCATCTCGCGCCGGTCCCGATCCAGATCTTCGGCACCGACATCAGCGAACGGGCGATTGTGACGGCGCGCACGGCCACGTACGCGGAGAACCAGGTTACCAACGTCTCGCCGGAACGGCAGGCACGCTTTTTAACGCGCGTGGAGAACGGCTTCCAGGTCATTAAGTCGGTTCGGGAAATGTGCGTCTTTGCGCGCCAGAACCTGCTGGTGGACCCGCCCTTCTCACGTCTCGACCTGATCAGCTGCCGGAACCTTCTGATTTATCTCGAATCTGCGCTGCAGCGCCAGGTGGCCGCTACATTTCATTATGCGCTGCAACCGAACGGCTACCTGATGCTGGGCCTTTCGGAGAGTCTGAGCAACATCCCGGAACTGTTCTCACTCATCGACAGGCCGCACAAGTTTTTCACCAAAAAGTCCGCCCGATTGCACGCGGAACTCATCGGCCGTGGATTCGCCGCCGAGCCGCGACCAAGTCTCCCCCCCCCGGCGCCATCGATCGCCGGGGAGAAGTCATTCGAGGCAGAGCTTGACAAAGAGGCCGGGCGCATCGTCCTGTCCGAGTATGGGCCGGCATGGGTGATCGTGAACGAAAGCTTCGAAATCCTCCAGTCGCACGGGGACACAAGCCCGTATTTGCGTCTCGCTCCGGGACGGGCCACGCTGGCACTCCCCAACATGGCACGGGAGTGCATTCGGGGCGAGTTGCGAAAGCTCCTGGCGAAAGCGAGGAGCGAAGCGGGCCCGGCCCAATCGACCGTTTTACGGGAGAGCGGGGATGGCGAGATCGGCACCGTCCAGTTGGAAGTGCGTCGCATCACCGCCCCAACGAGTGGTGGCCGATGTTTTCTCGTCCTGTTCTTCGGCAGCGCAAAGGAGCGGCTCGACGAGCCACGCGAACCATCGGGAAGCTCGAGGTCACGCCGCAAATCCAAAGCCGGCTCGGCCGATGTGGAGCGGCTCCGGCAAGAACTTATCCTGACCGAGCAGCGCCTCCAGTCCATCATCAACGAACGCGATGCGGCCAACGAGGACCTCACCTCCGCGAATGAAGAGATCCAGTCGAGTAATGAGGAACTGCAGAGCATCAACGAAGAACTGGGCAGCCATGCCGATAATGATGATCGACAACGAGCTGCGTATCCGGCGGCTCACGACGTCCGCCGAGCGCCTCTTCGGTTTTCAAACCGGCGACATCGGCCGGCCGATCGCGGATATTCAGGCGCGTCTCAGCATGGACGACCTGGAACCGAGGATACGGAGGGTTCTCGAGACACTGAACCCGGAAGAAGCGGAGCTGCAGGATCGCCAGGGATGCTGGCACGTCCTGCACGTTCGGCCGTATCGGACGGGAGACAACCGCAACGAGGGCGCGGTGCTGGTCCTGGTAGACATCGACCAGGCTCGGCGCGCGCAGATTGAGGCCGACTCGGCACGCAAGTTCGCCGAGTCGGTCGTCGAGTCGGTGCAAACGCCACTTCTGGTGTTGCGGAGGGACTTACGGGTCCGAATTGCGAATCGCGCTTTCTTCCAGTCGTACCATCTGCGGCCCGCCGACGTTGAGAATCAGTTCTTCTATGAGGTGAGCGGGCAACGGTGGAACCTGCCCGGCCTGCGGACTGCTCTAGAGCGGCTCTCCAGCGACCAGGAATCGATCGAGCCTCTCGAGTTGGAGCAGGAGTGCCCTGAATCGGGCCGGAGGACGGTCTTGATCGATGCCTGCAGGGTCCATCCCGATGGCGAAAATCAAATCCTCGTCGCAATGGAGGATATCACCGCTCAGAGACGAGCAGAACGCATTCTGGTCGAGGAACAGCAGCGGCTGCAGCGCAGTGTGCGGGTCGGTGAAACGGCCCTGCACGACAGTGAGGCAGCCTTGCTGCACACCCGCGAGGAATTGCGCGCGTTAACAGCAAGCCTGCTCAACACCCAGGAGGAAGAGCGCCGCCGCGTATCCAGGGAGCTGCATGACGACTTGAGCCAAAAGGTGGCCAAGCTGCAGTTTGATGTGGAGTCGCTCGAGCAACGGCTTCCTCCCCATCTGATGGACGGAAAGAAACCGCTGCTGGCGATCCGCGATGAAATTGGCACGCTCGCCAATGACCTCCGCAGGATCGCCCACCAGCTTCATCCTGCAGCCCTCGATCACCTCGGCCTCGCCGTCGCGATACGCACCTACAGCCGGGAGTTTTCCGAGCGCGAGGGTTTCCCTGTCCAATTCACGGCGCGTAAAGTGCCGGCGCGAATTCCACCGGATGTCGCAAGCTCTCTCTATCGGATCGTTCAGGAGGCTCTGCGCAACGTCGCCAAGCACGCGGGCAAGACATCGGTGAAAATCACGCTGGCCGGGGGTTCGAAACAGCTATCCCTGTCCATTCGGGATCATGGCATGGGGTTTGACAAACACTCAGTGCAGCACAAGGGCGGACTGGGGCTGATCGGCATGCAGGAACGGGTGCGGCTGGTCCGGGGAGAGTTCTCGCTGGAGGCGCAACCCGGCCGGGGCACTGCCATCATGGTCCGTGTGCCGCTGAAATAAGGAGTAGATGATATGCGCCCCCGCTTGCTGCTCGCCGACGACCACACTCTGCTGCTCGAGGGAATCCGGCTCATGCTGGAGCCGGAGTTTGAGCTGGTAGGCAGCGTGGAGGATGGCCTGTCACTTCTGGCCGCGGCGAAGACCTTGAAGCCCGATATTATTCTCCTCGACATTTCCATGCCGGCGCTGAACGGCATCGACGCGGCACGCCGGATCCGAAAGCTGCTGCCATCGGCGAAGCTGATCTTTCTTACCATGCACGCGGACGCCGATTACGTGGCGGAAGCGTTTCGGGCAGGGGCCATGGGCTACATTTTGAAGCGCGCGGCGGCTTCCGAGTTGAAGGTCGCCATCCGCGAGGTGATGAAGGGCCATCACTATGTAAGCCCGCTCGTCACCCGCAACGCCCTGGAGCTGCTGATTTCG
>JAFNAG010000218.1 GCA_017860135.1 Acidobacteriota bacterium | reverse complement strand
GAGATTTGGGTCGGACCGACATAATCGATTTACATACATACTGCTACAGTGATGATGGCCCCGAATACCACGCTCAGCTTTCGTTTTTGCCCCAGTTTTTCGCGTTTGGGAGTTTCTCCCAGGTCGTGCACCGCAGCCGCAAATCCCAGGAGCCTGGAAAGGAATGTGAGGGGCGGAAATCCCATGCTTATTCGCAGAATAGTGCCTCAAAAATCGAAACGGAGGCCTCTGGGAAGGTGCGTTATCGCCGCAATTGTCGCTTCCACAGGTTTTCCGTCGGTCCGACCCCGATTCGAGTGGGTGTCCACGTTTTCGCTGTGTCTTGTGGGCTGAGTTCGATTAAAATCAGATGTATGGAGAAGAGCGACAACTCATCGGCGAGTTTTGAGTCTGGGGATGCCTGCAGTGCCGCGGCCGAGTATGGCATCGATCTTGCCCGGTTGGATGCCAATCTCGCGCTCACTCCCCTTGAGCGTCTGATTCTCCATGATCAGGCACTTCATGCAGCCCTCGCCATTAAGGATGCCGGAATCCGATACTATGGCTTCGATCCTGGACCTGCTGAGGCGGTTGAACGAACATGAAGTCGAGTTTGTGATCGTCGGGGGTATGGCCGGTGTACTGCATGGGTCCAGCCTGGTTACCCTTGACCTCGACATCTGCGCCCCCCTTACCGGACAGAACCTCGCCAGAATCCTGACGGCGCTCTCGGGGCTTGCTCCCAGGTTCCGAATGACTCCCGATAAGCGGCCGGTATCCGTCGATCCCGACGACTACGTCGGCTATAAGAACTTGTATCTGATCACGGATTGGGGACAGCTCGACATTCTGTCCGAAATCCTGGGTTTGGGAGATCACGAACAAGTCGCCCGCCAGACCATAACCGTCGATCTTGGAGGTATAAGCTGTCGAGTTTTGAATCTTGATGCCCTGATCCTGGCAAAAAAAGGCATGAACCGGCCCAGAGACCGACAGGCCGTCATTGAATTAGAAGCAATTCGCGAGCGCCTCAAATGACAATCCCTGAGCGGGAAATCGCGGACACCCACGGTTTATGTCACCTTCAATGGGTGTCCACGTTCTTTCCGTTGGAAATTCAAAGATGTCCACCTCGTTCACCCTTTCGGGCGAGATCGGGCAACAAAAACCAGGTGAACGATGTGGATGGCGCCGCGTTTTTGCGGCACACGCTGGAAATGTGTATGCGGGTGGGACGTCCCCGATATCCCCGTGCCGACATCCGATCGTCGGAAGCGAGTGGAAACCGCTGTTGGTTGACAATAAATATTTGTGAACTATTGACAATTGATTGACAAATGTTAAGGTGTCCCCGTGGACACAAGAGAACAAATTCTTCGGCTGCTGAAGCAGAAGGCGGCTAGCGGGGCTGATCTGGCGCGGCGGCTGCAAATCTCCCGCCAGGCGGTCAACACTTACATGCGAGAGCTCGTTCTCGCCGGCCGTCTGATCAAGACCGGCTCTACGCGGCGGGCGCTCTATGGACTCGCCGCGACCCGCTCCGGAATGCCGGCTTACGCCTCCTATTCGAAAATCTGCGCGCTGGCGGGCCTCGCGGAGGATACGGTGTTCCAGGAGGCCGCGCGTCGAGTCCATCTCGCAAGGTCAGTCGCCGGGAACGTGCGCGACATTCTTCAGTATGGATTCACCGAAATGCTGAACAACGCCATTGAACATTCGCAGGCGCGCAGCTGCAGGATCGGGATCCGGCTGGATTCCTACACCTGTTCTTTCAGCGTACGCGATCCGGGCATAGGGCTATTTCACAGTATTGCGTCTAAATTCGGACTCCACGACGAAAACGAGGCTGTCGGCGAACTGCTCAAGGGCAAAACCAGCACCATCCCCGAGCGCCACAGCGGGGAGGGAATCTTCTTCACCTCGAGGGCCGGCGACACCCTGAGCCTCCGTTCGCACCGCATCGAGTTGGTCTTCTTTGGCCAGAAACAGGATGTCGTGATCCGCCAGAAGCGGTTCCTGGCGGGGACGGAGGTGCGCTTCCAGATCAACCGCCGCAGCCGGCGCAGGCTCGAGAGCATTTTTGAACAGTTTGCACCCGCCGACCTCGACTACCATTTCGACAAGACCCGTGTCCTGGTGAAATTGTTTCGAGGGGAATACGTATCGCGGTCCGAAGCCCGGCGAATGCTGGCGGGCCTGAATAAGTTCAGGATCGTGGAGCTGGACTTCCGGAATGTGATGAGTTTGGGCCAAGGATTTGCCGACGAGATTTTTCGCGTGTATGCGAATGCCCATCCGCAGATCCAAATCAGGATTGTCAATTTGGCTCAGGCGCTCAAATCCATGCTCCGGCATGTAATTGACAATGACAAAATAATCGAGGCTGACGATTATTTGACAATACTCGCCGGCAGCGACAATATCCCGCTGTAATCAATCATTTTGGGAAACTATAGGACCTGGGCTACTTCCCTGCTTTCTGCCCTTTGACAACCTGGCGCGAGTGCGCTCCTTTCGTGACGTGTATCAGGAAACCGTCCTGGCCGGACATCCACACTTCCGCCGGCAGATAGTCCGTCACGTACTCTGTGTACGACGGCTCGGAGTTCCCGACCGCATGAAAGACGGGCTGGGTTTCGGCAGGCGGCGGATCCGGCTGTCGAAGCGTCTTGAGAACTGGGGATGAGAACTGGGGACACTCACATATTTTGGGCAGGATCGTTTCGAAATAGTGGCATCCCTTCAATGGTCGTCCACTTTTGTTGGCTGGTGGCGGCGCTATTTGAGATGTTCCTCGGTGTAGAGGGAAAGCTCCACCATGCGCTCGAGCAGCCGTTCCGCGGGGGGTCCGGGGAAATTGCTGTGCACCAGTTCCTTCACGTACAGGCGGCAGATGTAGCGGAGCTTGAGCGCGCGGCACAAGGCGTCGAACTGCTCGTCCCGGAGTATCCCCGAGCGGGTGCCGGGGGTGAGGGTGAGGAAGGGCGCGTCCACGATCCCCTGGAGGCAGCCGGAATTCCAGGGAGCGCGCTGGAACGCATCCATCGACGCGATGTCTTCGAGCACCCTCCCGTGGGTGTAAATGTATTCAGAGAATGACCAGTGAGATATGCCACAGCCACAAATCCTCCAGGGGCGGGGGGAGGAAAGCCCAGGGCTTATAGATTGACATAGTAGCTACCGGTAGCTACTATTCTGACCATGAAGCGTCACAAGACTGCCGGCATCAAAGACCTCAAGAACAATCTGAGCTCCTACCTGCGAGATGTCCGCAACGGCGCCAGGGTGTTTGTCACCGACCGGAATAACATCGTAGCCGAGCTGCATGAGCCTTACACGCGGAGCCTTTCCGGCGGCGCCATGCACCCGTTGCTAGTCGAGTGGACGGAAGTAGGATTGGTATCACTCCCTTCTATTGAAAAGGTGCCTCTGCCGATCTCCCCCGTCAGACTGCGAGCCGGGACTTCCCTTGCACTATTGGACAAGGACCGGGAGGAACCCGAGAGATGACGGAGATTTACCTTGAAACCTCCGCGCTTCTCGCATGGTTGCTGGGCGAACCTGCCGCTGCAACAGTCATTTCGAAAGTAAACCGGGCGAATCTGGTTCTGACCTCGGTTTTGACCCTGGTTGAAACAGAACGGGCGCTGATCCGCGCAGAGACGCAGCGCATCCTGACAGCAGGACAGGCGGAGACATTAAAAGGAATCCTGGCCCGCAGCCGGGCGGGATGGATCCTGATGGAAATTTCCGCGGACGTCCGCTCCAGAGCAAGCAGCGTGTTCCCATCAGAGCCGGTCCGGACACTCGGTGCCATTCACCTCGCGACCGCCCTGCTATTCATGAGGGTTTTCGCGGATCTGCGCCTGCTGAGCCTCGATCAGCGTGTCCTGGAAAACGCTGGGCCTCTCGGAATCCGTACGGCCGGAGACTGACGGACGAGAAGATCGCCGGAACGAATCCAGATCCAATACAGCCCACGGACTTCAGACCAAGGCAAAACGTCTGAGGTCTGCTTTACAAATTCGTGACAATTGGGCGGAGTTGTGCTGGTAGTTGTATAGTATGGTGAAAGCCGGACGCCACATGAAGAGCCGTTTCCAGCAAAAGGCGGGTTTTTACGGACAGGTGCTTTGGATTGCCGTGCCGCTGGCGGCGCTGTCGGTCTTCGCCCTTTATTCGCTGCGCCAGGACCGGTCTGACGTTGAGCAGGAAGCCAGGAAGCAGGCTCAAGTGCTCGCATCGGACCTGGCCGAACGATGGAGCGAATACCTGCAAAAAGACATCGAGGAATTCCTGATTGCCTGGGGGGCCGGCATTTACGCTCCCGCAGCACGAGCGTGGCCCGAGGGAATCGGGGCGGCAGCAGGCCGAGACACTTTTACAGCGGGTCTCCCCGGGCAGCCTGGGCGCGAGGCGCTGCAGCCGGATAAGCTGGCGCAGCTTCAGGGGCGCCTGCTCAACGGGCGGGTGCTGGTGCCGGTGGATTATCCTCCCTTGCCGGTTCCTCCGGCCTGGGCCGGCGAGCTGACTCTCGAACAAGCGAGACTCCTGCAGGCTGCGGAGCAGGCGTTGTACCAGCAGCGCAATCCGGCGGCTGCCGGAAACCTGATGGCAGCCATGAAGAGATCGGGCATGCCGGAACCGGCAATCGCCTCCATTCAGCTGAACCTGCTGCTGCTGGAAACCGCAAGCGGCGCAACTGAGGATTCCATGCGGCGATTGACCGATCTCGCCCGCACATACCCCCGCACTCACACGCAATCGGGCACGCCTGTCGCCGACCTCGCTTTGATCCGGGCGATGCGTCAGGCTCCCCCGGAGCCCCTTCCCGAGTCGCTGCGGCAGGAACTGTTCCGCCGGGTTCTCCGCCACCCTTCGTTTCTCACCCCGGAGTTGACTGCGGCAGCCGAAAATGCTTTTCAGGATCCCCAATCCGTTCAGTCTGCCCAGATCCTCAAGAGCATCTGGCTCGCGCAGGAAAGAACCCGCGAATTTTTACGGGCCCTGCTGCAGCAGCCCATGGAGGCGTTTCAAAGAACGACGGAAACCTGGCTGGAAGCCGATGCCCATACCTTTCTCGCCCAATACAGACCTGTATTTCAATCCAAGGATGAAAACCACATGCTGCATCCCCCGGGGAGCGAATACCGGGTGACGCTGATTCCCGGAACCCTGCTGGAACAGGGATTTCTGGAGGCATTCGGCGAAACGCGGAGCCGCATACCCGCATATCTGGCTGCTTCCGTCCAAATGGGAGGCAGGCGCTGGCCGCTCCCCGGCAGCCCGAATGATTCCGGTATGGGTGTTCCAGCCAGTGAGCTGGCCGCCGCAGCGAAAGTGATCCTGGTGCGGCCGGACCTGCCTGATTCGCTACGGCTCCCTTACACGCGGGGGGGCGATCTCGAATTCCTTGCGCCGCCGGAAGAACTGACACTCAGATTCGCGCTCAGCCTGAGTCTGGCAAATCCGGATCTGCTGTACGCAAGCTATCGCCGGCGGTTGTGGCTGGCGGCCGGCTTGATCCTGACGGCCACGGCCGCCGCCGGGATCGGGCTCGTGAGTGCGTGGCGCGCGTTTCGCCGCCAGCTACAGCTGGCGGAAATGACCTCGAATTTCGTCTCCAGCGTGTCGCACGAACTGCGCGCGCCCCTGGCTTCGGTGCGCCTCATGGCGGAGAGTCTGGACCAGGGCAGAGTCACGGACGACGAAAAGCGGAAAGGCTACTTCCGGTTGATTGTCCAGGAATGTCGCCGGCTTTCAGCCCTCGTGGAAAACGTGCTCGACTTCTCCCGCATCCGGCAGGGACGCAAGCAGTACGAGTCCGAGCCGGTCGACCTCCCGACTCTCGTCCGCCAGACGGTGGGCATGATGGAGCCCGTTGCAGCGGAGCATCAGGTCCGCCTGACGATCGCCGAGCCATCTTCCGGGGCGGAAAACCTGCAGCCCTCCTGGGATGGACAGGCGGTACAGCAGGCGCTGGTGAATCTGATCGACAACGCCATCAAACACTCCCCGGCGGGAGCAACCGTAATGGTGGAATATAAGGCCATAGTCGTTCCGGCCGGTTCCTCGATCCACATTTCCGTGGGGGATCAGGGCCCGGGGATTCCTGCAGACGAGCAACAGAGCATCTTCGAGCCGTTTTTTCGAAGAGGCTCCGAGCTGCGCCGGGAGACCCGGGGCATCGGCATCGGGCTGAGCATCGTGAAACATGTTGCGGAGGCGCACGGAGGCCGGGTAATTGTCGAAAGCACGGTCGGCCAGGGCAGCCGCTTCGTCCTGGAGCTTCCATTCGAGACCAAGCCGCAGACGAACGCAGATGAGATCAGAGTTTGATGCACTTGATAAACGTGCACTCCCACGGTTTCCGGGACGCTGTTCCGTGCGGGCGGGCTTCAGCCCGCGCCCGCCGGAGGAATTGTAATGTCCAGATATCTCACCTGCACCCCGTATTCGGGCAGGCATTTCCCAGCATGGCTATGAGCACGAACAGACTGGAAAATCTGCAGAATCCACCATCCGGCCCCCGCATCCTGATCATTGAGGACGAGGCGCCGATGCGCACAGTGCTCAAAGACATCCTCCAGACCGAAGGCTACCGAGTCCTGACTGCGGCCGATGGCGAAGCCGGACTGGCCGCGGCGCTCACCGAAAAGCCGGAACTCATTCTGCTCGATATCATGCTGCCCAAACTCGATGGCTTCGCCCTGGGAGCTCAGCTGCGTTCCCTGGAAGTGACAATCCCCATACTCATGCTGACGGCAAAAGATCGGATCGAGGACAGGGTCACCGGGCTCGATTCGGGCGCGGATGACTACCTCGTCAAGCCGTTCAGCACGGACGAGCTGCTGGCGCGCGTGCGCGCTCTGCTGCGGCGCACGCGAAGACAGGCACGGCTCGCGACGGCGCTGGACCTCGGCGACATTCACATCGATCTGGTCAGACAAACCGCCCGCCGGGGTCGCAAGCCCATGTACCTGACCGCCAGGGAGTTCGCGATATTGCGCCTGCTGGCCGAAGCAGGCGGGGAACCGGTTACGCGCGACCGCTTCCTGGACGTGGTTTGGGGCTACACCGCGTTTCCCACGACGCGCACCGTGGACAATCACATCGCCGCCCTGCGGGCCAAGATCGAGGTGGATCCCAAAGATCCCAGATGGATTCGGACGGTCCACGGCGTCGGCTACAGGCTCGAGGTGTGACGGATTTGCAAAACCGTGACAATTGGGCACACTCCGCGAGGCAGACTGGGACCGGCTGTTCAGAGTTTTGAAGGTTATGGGAGGATCCAAATGAGAGGGAAACTGGTCATTGCAGTTTTTGCACTGACGGCGGGACTGGCCGCGGCGCAGGAGAAGCCGGCCGAGCAGCTGCGCAAAGCCATTGTCGAGGAAGAGGCCAATCAGAGCCTCGACAAGGCTGTTCAGATGTATCAGAGCATATTGTCCCAGTTCGACGAGCTTCGGAAAACCGCCGCCACGGCGCAGTTCCACCTCGCGGGGTGCTATCGCAAGCAGGGCAAAAACGAGCTGGCCATCGCTGCGTACAAAAGGATCGTGCAGGAGTTTTCAGATCAAACCGAGCTGGTAGGAGCGAGCCGGAAATATTTGAGCAATACCTTCGGGGTAAGCCAGGACCAAATCCCTGCCCGCGAACGGGCCGCGAGAGACCAACAGGTCAACGCAGCGCGGCAGACATATCGCCGGCTGCTCCAGGATGAGATCCTGCTGGTGGAAGATCAGATTAAAGGGATGCAGAAGAAGGTCGAGGTAGGAATGGTCTCCCCAACTGGCTCGGAGATGATCGCGCTGAAAAGAGAACTGCTTGATCTGCAGCGCAATATGGCGGCGTTCGACGCCGGCGTCCTGCCGATTGCGGGGAACACCAAAAAATAGTCTTTTCCCGAGATATCGCTGCGACCGGTTGCAGTCATCCTGCGAGATTACTGCGGCGGGCACGGGCTGAAGCCCGCCCGCACTGG
>JAFNAG010000605.1 GCA_017860135.1 Acidobacteriota bacterium | reverse complement strand
AAGCCATGCCTAAGGACGGATAAACGATCTGATATCAGGGGCTGGCACGGCGCCAACCGGCCTTCAGTGTACCACGACCCGCCGGTCGGCGAGTTAGACCTTCTCTGGGCAGCATGCTTCCTCGAACGCTACTTCGCGGGAGTTTGGGGAGATTTCACATGTCCGAGTAGCCTGTTATGGTCCAGTGGCTCGCGACGGCGCCGGAGGTATACGGAGGAGGGCGATAGAGACGAACAGACCTGAAGGCGTGGCCGAACGCTTCGGTAGCGCGAGTATGTGTACTTAGCTGAAGAGACCAGCGGCAGGGGGGCGCGCTGGGAGGCGCGCGAGGACAGTAGGCAGCCAATCCTTCTTATCCATCGGAATGGCTCTTGGAACCGGACCGCATAGGCTTGTGCCGCTTGTTTTTCCTATCGCCAGAAGGGATGTATGCGCCGAAGGAGTTGAAACTAAAGACCATGAGTCAGCGTACATAGAGATTGGGAGAGAACAGCGGTGGGCACAATGAGTTGGTGTCGCGGTGGACTCAGGCGTTGTGGCTTCCTGGGAACTCTGGTTCTCTGCCTTTCAGGAACAGTTGCGCTCCGGGCCGCCGCAGGACCCCAAGGGCACGAACCTTCGGCCGCCGAAACGCGCCCCAAGGAACCGCCGCTCCGCGTTTCCGAGTCCGTGGAGGTCGTAGTTGCCGATCTCAAATCCTACATTCCTACACGTATGGAAGAAGAAGACATACCCGGACTTTCAATCGCTCTCATCCGCGACGGTAAAGTGGTTTGGACGGAAGGCTTCGGCGTGGCCAACCGGATTACGAGGCGTCCTGTCGATGCCCAGTCGCTGTTCGAGGTGGCTTCCATCAGTAAAGTAGTGACGACCTACGCCGCCCTGCGCCTCGTCGAGCAAGGCAAGCTCTCGCTCGACGAACCGTCGATTAGATACCTGGGCAAGCGCTGGCTGCCGCCTTCCGAGGATGGAGACAAAATCACGCTGCGCCAGTTGGCATCCCACAGTTCCGGACTCAGCGACAATCTCTTGCCAGTTGTGGACAAGAGGCTGGTCTCCTCTCCCGGTTCCACTTTCCTGTATTCAGGGATTGGGATGATGTACATGCAGGAAGCCATCGAGCAGGTCACCGGAGGATCGCTCGAGGAGGCGGCGCGAGGGCTGGTGTTCGAGCCCCTCGGCATGTCCGCCAGCAGTTTCTGGAACAGACCCGACCTTCTATCTCGCAACGCAAACGGCCACATGGCATGCATCCCACCGGTGCTTGTGTTTTTGCTAGCGTTCACAGTGAACCTGTTCGTCATTGGTCTGGTCAATGTCGTTCTCCTGCGCATTCTTAAGGGCAGGTGGAAACCTACGACGAGGATGGCCCTGGGCGTCTGTTTGGGAGCTGGGCTCCTGGCGCTGGCGACCATTTCGGTTCTCTTGGGGAGACCACTCCCGAATTTCGTGTTGTTGATTGGCCTTTGCTCCATCGGCTTTGTGGCACTTTGCGCAGTTCTGTTTTTGGTCGGTCGGAAGATCCTCGCCCATCTCCCTGCGCCGTTTCGCCAGGGCAAAGCATGGTGGGCTGCGATGGCGGTCTGGACTGTCCTGAGTACCTTCGCGCTCCTGGCGCTCTCAGGGAGGCTGACTGTACCGGTGCCGAAGGGTCTCCCCTACCCAGCCAGCGCGGTCGGGTCGCTCCGCACATCCGCAGGTGATTTGGCGCTGCTGCTGATCGAGCTATCAGAGCCGCGCTTCCTGAGCGCGGATACAGCCGCGCAAATCCGCACCCCGCAGATCTCTGCCGGTGACGGCTTCTCGTGGGGATTGGGTATCGGTATCCAGCACAGCGATCAGGGAAACTCGCTCTGGCAAAATGGGCAGACCTTTGGCTTCCGAAGCTTGATGGTCATCTACCCGGAGCACCGGATCGGCGTGGTGGTGCTCACCAACAGCGATCACGGCCTGTCGGCCGCTCATGACATGGCCCAGCGCGCACTGGGCGGCAAGGCGCGATGGAAGTACTTCTAGTCGCTAGCCACGGCACGGGATTCGTGCCGTGACCCTTTGCTCCGACGAACCCACGGTCACGGATATGCGGGATACGCTGCCTCATCCGCGGCGAGGGTTCTGAGTCCGACCGCCGTGGGCCGCCGTGCGTGCCCTTCCTCGGGTTCGGACAAGAACGAAATATGTCACCTGAGAAGCCTGCGCGTCGATTCGAGACCCATCATAGACCGGAACCGCGCAGCCGGATGCGACTTTCGGGCACACCCCTACCTCATTGCAGAGCGGATTAGCCGCTCAGCTCATCGGAGGACTACCTCATCGCTGTCCGGCAGGGCCGGGGCGACGGGCGGAGCCCGCGTGGGAAGGCCGAGACAAGCGAGAATCTTCCGAATTGAGCCCGGTGCGTCGATCGCGACAAGTACCCTCATCTTCGCGCCACAGCGGGGGCAAGCGAGAACGTCAAACTCGAAAACCCGCGCCATCAGTCGGGCCCACGGGTAGTTTCTCGGCAGACGACGGCATTTGTCGTTCGCCTCGCCTGAGTCGCTTTTCGCGGTCGCAACTCTTCCTTGGCAGCCCGCATGCGCTGCCGGAGGTGAGTCTTCCTCTCGATGAACGATCACAGGCCGGAAGGCCGCGGCCGGCGCAAGCACCCCCGAGTATCTGGTGAGGTTGAACCTCGGCGGCACCAGCGCAGCCAACCGTTCCAGCAGTTCCACAGGCCCATAGATGACGTGCGTCGTTCCGTCCCTCCAGCGGTGCCCGAGACGATAGAGCAATCTGCCGTCGGGCAAAAGCGACAGCCGCTGCGTTGCCCGCGGGGCACGGTGGGATCAATCGCGAAGAGGCTTCGACAACCGACCCTTCCGTTCGTGTGAATAGCTGAACCGGCAGCACTTGCGGTGACCTCGGGTTCGCGCAAAACTGCCAGTTGGCCCAAAACG
>JAFNAG010000217.1 GCA_017860135.1 Acidobacteriota bacterium | reverse complement strand
GCGGGGATTTCAGGCGCAATGCGCGGGCAGGCATCCGACCTTGCGCGGGCACTGCCGCCCCGGAACCCGGGAGGGGAGAGAAATCGCGGCGAGAGCGCGCGAAGAGGACCAGCACGCTTCCGGGGCTGTGCTATTTGCCCTTCTGCGGACGCAGCGACCGGACGATCAGGCCGAGGCCGCCGGCAAGGAGTACCAGCATGATGAGGGTGTTGTACAGGCTGGTCTGCCGGAAGTAAATATCCATGTTCATCAGGATCCCCGCGATGATGATGGCGAATCCGAGCACTGCCAGGATCCACCCGGCTGCCGACTTACCGTTGAAAAAGAGGATCCCGATCCCGATCAGCATCGGCAGAAGGCTCAAGCCGAAAGTGTTTGTTCCCCAGAAATGCCACCATGACGTGGTGACCTGCACCTGGTTCAGCAGCAGATAGGCGCCAACTCCCGCCATGAGGAGGCCGGCAAAGAACTGGCCCATGCCGCCCGGGGTTCCTCCGGCACCGATCTGTTTCCCTCCCTCTTCGCTCATGCCTGTTCTCCCTGGTTATGCCGTCACAATGCCCAGCGGAGGATTGGTCCGCCACTTGCCGCGCGTGAAGTCCGGGATTTCGATCGGCTTGCCGTTCCGGGCAGTCGACTTGCAACTCGTGCCGACTATCGCGCTCCATGCGGCCGCGTCATAGATATCCTGGTCGAGTGGCTCGCCGTGCCGCAACGACCATATCAGGCGGTAGTCCTCGATGTAGTCCATGCCGCCGTGGCCGCGGCCTTCGCCCCTGGCGGCGATTGCCTGCCACAAAGGGTGCTCGAATTCGGCAGCGAACTTCTGAAACTCATCCCACTGGTGAGCCCGCGCCGCCTTTCCCTCGATGTAGACGCGGTCCGGATATTTGTGGGCGATCCCTTTCGTCCCCTGGACCAGGTTGATGCGGCTGTAAGGCCGGGGCAGATTGGTGTCGTGGATGAGGATGATGGTCTTGCCGAGTTTCGTCTTGATCAGGCTGGTGTTGACGTCGCCCAGGACGTATTTTTCCGCGGCCTGAGGCGAGTCGGGGCCGAATTTCTCGATGGCATATTCGTGGAGGCCGCGCCCGGGGCTGCTGAGCGAAACGATGAAATCGAACGCATCGCCGCGGTTGATGTTCATGCACTGTGCGACCGGCCCGAGTCCGTGCGTCGGATACAGGTTGCCGTTCATCTTCTGCGCCCATGCCCGGCGCCATAATCCCTCTCCCTCATTCGAGAACTTGATCCCGCGCAGGTCATGGAGATAGCCGGCCTCCGCATGCAGGATTTCGCCCAGCACTCCCTTCCGTACCATGTGGAGCGTCATGAGCTCGATGCGGTCGTAGCAGCAGTTTTCCATCATCTGGCAGTGCCTGCCGTACTTCTCCGCAGTTTCCACAAGCGCCCAGCAATCCTCGATACTCATGGCTGCCGGAACCTCGGTCGCGGTGTGCTTGCCGTTCTTCATCGCGGAAACGCACACGGGAACATGCCATTCCCAGGGAGTGGCATTCATTACCAGATCGAGGTCCTCGGTCTCGCACAGGCGTTCGAAGTCGGTCGGGCCTTTGGAATATCCGGCTGGCCTCGGCTGGCCGGCGGCTTCAACCAGTTTCTGGGCGCGCTCTACTTTCTCGGGAACGATGTCGCAGATCGCCTTGATCTGGACTCCGTCGATGTTCAGGTAGTTCCGGACGTGGGTTGTTCCCATGCCGCCTACGCCTACGAAGCCGACACGGACGGGGTCGATCGGATTCGCCCGAAACTGGGTCCGGGCCTCGCCCTTGCCGCCAGCTTGAGCAGGAGCAGCCAGATTCATGCCGGCCAGCGCAGCGCCAATCGCTGCGCCGGTCTTCAGAAACTCACGACGGTCTTTTTCGTTCCGGTCCTCTGCCATGGCAATCTCCCCTCGCGCCCACGATATATAAAAACGACCTTCCTCACAATATCAAATTGACAATTCATCGGGGACTGACAACGGCAATTGTTGAAACGGTTGGGAAAGCATAGTTTGAACAGGCTTACATTCCGGGTTATACCCAAAGTGCCGCACATGCGGTGCTCAACCACACTCCATCTCTATCCCGGCCTGACGGCCGGGCCTGGTGGGGCCGTGAATCAACCGTTGGACACCCTCGGAAGCCCGCGATCACTATAGTTTAATATTGGTTATTATTGAGTCGAGAGGGCCAGCAGCAGGCCGGACAGCAGGGCTTTTTCCTGAGCGGGGAATACGGTGCGAAGATCGACGAGGAGGTTGTCTTCCTCCAGCCGGACGATGATGGGGGGATCCTGCAAACGGAGCCGCTGCTCGATCTCGTGAGCCGGGCGCCGCTCCGATGAGAGCGCAACGAGGACAGTGGCGAGACCGACGTCGGGACACGAACCGCCCCCGACCACCGACGTGCCGTCCCGAAGAAGCGCATGAACCTCTCGGGGGAGCTCCGGGGCGATCCTCCGGAGAAAACGGGCGCTCCGGCGCCGGATCTCCGCACGGGACAGCGAGAGCATCCGTAAGACCGGGATTTCCTGCCAGGCCCGGCCGGTGCGGTAGCTGGCCAACGTCGCTCCGAGGGCACCGTAGATCAGCTTTTCCAATCTGTAGGTGCGTATGAGCGGATTGGCCCGGATCATGTCGATCCAGCGGCGACGGCCCGCGATGATCCCTGCCTGCGGACCGCCCAACAACTTGTCGGCGCTGAAGCAAATGATGTCGGCGCCGGCCGCAATACTCTCCGCGGCAACCGGCTCTCCCTGGATTCCACAGCGATGAAGGTCGACCAGGCAGCCGCTGCCGATGTCTTCGACCAGCGGCAACTGATGCCGCTGCGCAAGACCGGCCAGATCCTGCAACGACGGTCTCGCCGTGAAGCCATGAACGCGGTAATTGCTCGGATGCACGCGCAGGATCATCGCGGTGTCGGGTCCAATGGCAGCCTCAAAATCCCGGAGGTGGGTTTTGTTGGTTGTACCCACCTCCCGGAGCCGGGCGCCGCTGCGAAGCATGATTTCCGGAATGCGGAAGGAACCCCCGATCTCGATCAACTCTCCCCGCGACACCACCACCTCTTTCCCGGGGGCCAGCGTTTCCAGGATCAGGAATACAGCGGCTGCATTGTTGTTGACCGCCGTGGCGGCCTCGCAGCCGAGCAAATCCCGAAGGGCGGATTCGATCAACTGGTCGCGGTGAGAGCGGGTCCCGGCCTGCAGATCGTACTCAAGGTTAGTGTATTGCGCCGAAACTGCCGATAAGCTCTGCTGAGCCGCAACCGAGAGCGGGGCTCGACCCAGATTCGTGTGCAGAATGACCCCGGTGGCGTTGACGACCGGCTGCAGTGACGGCCGCAGCCGTTCCTGCAATCTCGCACCGAGCCGGGATTCGATCAGGGCAGGATCCGGGTGATCGTCGGGGGGAAATGCTCCCGAAAGCATGGAAGTGCGAAGCAGCTGGAGGACCTCCTGGATTTCCGAAACCACGAAGGAACGGCTGGTGCGTTGTATCCAGGCCTCAATCCCGGGCCGCAGCAGCAACTGGTCGACTGCCGGAATACGCCGCAGCAACTCCTGCCGCACATCCTGATCCTGCGCCATGTCGCCATTTCAGCACAGCACCGGAATGCTGTCAATCTTGATGCGGGACCGGGGCACGATAACGACAGGGTTCGACGCCAACTTCGGGATCGGAATCGCAGTCGGGCCCCGGATCGCAATCGCTGTCGGCCGGCAAGTCGGATGAATATCGGGGTTCGGCTGAGTATCGATTGCCCTCTCGCCACTGATTCCGATTCCGACCCGATCAGTGAGCTTTTCCGTTGCCTTGGGGACGGGGAGAAATGTAGCCTGCACAGATCGTGCATGACAGCCGGAAGCGCTTTGGGCCGGGGAGATCGTTGCCCGGAGCAGGACAGCGGCCGGAGCCGGCGCCCGACAGGTTGCTGCCTGACCGGACGGGGCAGGCGGAAGTTATATATTCCCTTTGACACCGCTCGACGGAAGCGCTGTTGAACGGAGCAACAGATGAGGCCTTGCCGCCGTGTATGACGAGGATCTGAGCAATCTGGATGAATGGATTCGGCGCCTGAAGGTGGAATACGACATTTTCTTCAACGGCAACCGGAAAAAGCCGCCGGACGACCTCAGGCTTCGTGTCGAAAAGCTGGTCAAACGCCTGTCGGAAGCGACGGACATGAGTTCGTCGCAGCGATTCCGGTACACCACGCTCATCTCCAAGTTCTATGTCCATCGCGATCTGTGGCGCCGCACGCAGCAGGACCGGGAATCGTCCGAAGGGTATGCAAACGGACTGCCGCGGGCACAGCAGGAGCTTGACCTGCCACAACCGCCTTCTGTCCGGGAGGTGCAGGTTTCCATCAGTGCACCGGAAAGGGAGGGGGAAAAAGTATACCGGCTCTATGAGGAGCTTCTTCGTCTCAAGGGATCCGATACAAAGGAGTCAGCAACCCTTTCCTTCGAGCGGTTCGCCGATTACGTCGCGGAACACACTCGAAGCATCCAGCGGAAGTATCATTGTGCGACTGTAATCTTCCGAATTGCGCTGGAGGATAATGCCATCAAGTTTACCGCAAGAGCGGACAACAGCCCCTCAGGCTGATGCCTGCGCGTGCTGCTGCATTTCCAGCCTGACAACATTCTCCGCCTGAGGCCCTCGCGGCCCCATCTTAATGTCAAACTCGACCGATTCACCCTCCCGGAGAGTCTTGTACCCCTTCTCCCGGATGGAGCTGTAATGAACGAAAACATCGGCTCCGGACTGCTGCGAGATGAATCCGTAGCCCTTGGTATTGTTGAACCACTTTACTGCGCCGATGATTCTGGCCATTCGAACCTCCGACTGCCACAAAATCGACAAACTGATTCGATCTCCTTCCGCTCAATCTGGAAATTAGAGATTCTAATGCGCAAGATTAAGTTGCTCTGAGCCTAAGCGAGCAGATTCCTGAATGTCAAGCCAAAAAATGTACTTTTATTTCATTCCTTGGATCGTATACTATCCGCGTCGGTTGCGCAGTCTGCACAGTAATTTGCGGTCGAATCGAAAGGGCGGCAGACAAGAAGGAGCGCGGGCCCGCGGAGTTGTCCGGTTGCTAACTTCGTAACGGCACTGCGGGGGTTCCGGAATACCGACCCGAAGCCGCAAGCTGCGCCTGCCGGCGCCGGGTCTGAGTGAGGGCCGCATCGAGGGGAGAAATAATAAATTAGTTATATTTAATTAAGGAGGATGCCATTGTGACCACGAGAATTGCGATTCGGCGTGCATTGGTGAGTGTCTCGGACAAGACGGGGCTGGCGGAACTGGTCCGTTATCTCCACGAAAGCTCGGTCGAGGTCCTGTCAACGGGCGGAACTGCAAGGCACCTGCGGGAACAGGGAATTCCCGTCATGGAAGTCTCCGACTACACGGGTTTCCCGGAAATCCTGGACGGGCGTGTCAAGACTCTTCATCCCAGAATCCACGGCGGCCTGCTGGCAATCCGGAGCAATCCGTCACACGCGGCGCAGATGCAGGCGCAAAACATCCAACCGATCGATCTGGTAATCGTCAACCTCTACCCGTTCCGGGAGGCCGCGGCCCGGGAAGGCGCCACATTCCCGGAGGTTGTGGAGCAGATCGACATCGGGGGGCCCGGCATGGTGCGGTCGGCGGCCAAGAACAGCGAGTTTGTCGCCGTCGTCACCGATCCGAGGGACTACGGATGGATCCTTGAGGAGCTGAAAACGCACGATTGCAGCCTGAGCGACGTCACCCGGTTCATACTGGCGCAGAAGGCTTTTGCGCACACTGCTTCGTATGACGGCGCCATCGCGGCGTACCTCAGTGAACGGGTATGGTCCTCTGCAGGGCCAGTGAAGGGCCAGCAAGGCCTGCCTCCGCTCCAGATCCTTTCCCTGGAAAAGGTCAAGGACCTGCGCTACGGCGAGAACCCGCACCAGCGTGGCGCTCTGTACCGGCAGATCTCGCAGCCCGGCGCAGGCGTGGCGGGGGCCGAGTTCCTTCACGGCAAAGAACTCAGTTACAATAACCTGCTGGATTCCGATGCCGCATGGAGCCTGGTGCTCGAGTTTGATCGCGCCGCTGCCGCCATCATCAAGCACATGAACCCGTGCGGCACAGCTCATGCGGACACGCTGCGCGAGGCGTACGTCATGGCGCGCGAGTGCGACCCGGTGTCGGCCTTCGGCTCGGTGGTGGCGCTGAACCGGCGGGTGGAGGAAGATACGGCCGCAGAAATCGCCTCCACCTTCGTGGAAGTCGTTCTGGCGCCGGAGTTTTCTGCGAAGGCGCTCGAGATCCTCATGACCAGGAAAGGCCTGCGTGTGCTGCGCACATCGATGCAGCCCGGCCCGGCGTCGGAGCTCCGTGAGATCAGCGGCGGATACCTGTTGCAAGACCTGGATCTTTTCCACCTCCGGCCGGAGCAGCTGAAGGTGGTCAGCCGACGTGCCCCTACCGGCCCCGAACTGGAGGCCCTCATGTTCGGCTGGCGCGTGGTAAAGCACGTCAAGTCGAACGCGATCGTCTTCTGTAACTCGTCACGCACGCTCGGAGTCGGCGCCGGTCAAATGAGCCGTGTCGATTCCGTTAAGCTGGCAGGCCAGAGGGCCGTCCTTCCGCTGCAGGATTGCGTCATGGCTTCCGATGCCTTTTTCCCCTTCCCTGACGGGATTGTCGCCGCTGCCGGTTTCGGGGTGCGTGCAGTCATTCAGCCGGGTGGTTCTGTGCGGGATGCCGAAGCCGTCGAGGCCGCGGACGCTCATGACATGGCCATGGTTTTCACGGGAATTCGTCACTTCCGGCACTGATCCTGGAGGACCTGCATGCTGATGGTTCTGGATGTAGGGAACACGAACACCGTCCTGGGTGTGTACCGTCAGGAGGAATTGCTCCACTACTGGCGCCTTGCAACGGAACGCGAGCGCACGTCCGACGAGTGGGGCATCCTGCTGCGCACGCTTTTCAGCCTCGGCGAGAT
The DNA here is from genome assembly GCA_017860135.1 of Acidobacteriota bacterium. Lineage (GTDB taxonomy): Bacteria > Acidobacteriota > UBA6911 > UBA6911 > UBA6911 > JAFNAG01. The sequence continues at coordinate 976 of JAFNAG010000217.1, read as the reverse complement.
ATCCACCGGGGCGATTTCCGCCATCGTAATCTCTTCCGTGGTGCCCCCATCCGGCCCCGCACTGGAGGAAATGGCGCTGAAATATTTCGGCATCCAGCCCTTGTTCATTGATCCCACAATGGATCTGGGGATGGCGGTACGCTACCATCCGCCCGAGGATGTGGGCGCAGATCGAATCGTGAATGCGATAGCCGCCTGCGAGCATTACGGGTGTCCCGCGATCGTCGTGGATTTCGGGACCGCGACGACATTCGATGCAATCTCCGAGCAGGGCGAATATGTGGGGGGTGTCATCGCTCCCGGGATCGGGATCTCGGCCGAGGCTCTTTTTTTGCGGGCCGCCCGCCTTCCGCGCGTCGAGGTCCGGCAACCCCGCAAGGTGATCGGCGATTCGACCGTGGGGAGCATGCAGTCCGGATTGTACTGGGGCTACGCAGGCCTCGTGGATGGAGTCCTGAAACGCATGAAGAAGGAGCTCGAAGGAGCCTATGTGGTTTCAACCGGCGGACTGGCGGAGTTGATTTCGCCGGCATGCGAGGAAATCGATTCCGTGGAGAAGAACCTCACCCTGGAAGGGATGCGCTTGATTCATGGACGGCTGAAGAAATGAGGGAGTCAGGAGCCGGGAGTCAGAATCGGGCGGAGGTTTGGAGTGCTTCACCGCCGTCGATTGGCGTTGGCCCGGCGTACGAAGGATCGCCGCAGCGTTTCATCATGGCCGGCCTGGAAAGTGTGGGAATTCCTCGACACTTAGCGTTTCGTGATTGTTTAGTCAGCCCGAAGAATACTGCCACGAATTCCACGAATTATCACGAAAGCCGCGTGGTATGGCTCGCACCAAAGGAGATAATCCTCCGTGAGAATTCGTGAAATTCGTGGCTTTATTTGCAGACCCTTAATTGTTCCGGGCCGGCTAAACAATTGCTTCGAATGAATATCGTGCATGGCAGGGTTTTTTATTCTGACTCCTGACTCC
>JAFNAG010000604.1 GCA_017860135.1 Acidobacteriota bacterium | reverse complement strand
CGCCTCCGGTGTCAGCTTTAACCGCTCGGCGATGCGCATCGCTCTCACCTCGAGAGAACCCGCGAGACGCACGTTGAGCCCGTCCTTTTCGGCGCGCAGCGCGAAGTTGGCACCCCGGCCCACGAGGACGGCATTGCCCTGAGTGGAGATGTACGCGAGGGTCTTGAGCAGTGCCGCCTGGTACTCCTCGGTTCCGAACGAAGGATACTCGGGCATTCGCAACATGCGAAGGATCGCGTCCTGGATCAGCCCCTGGGACCTCTCATCCAGCTGGCGCACCAGGTTCTCGCGCACATGGCTGTGTTCGGCGATGTGGTTCACGATCTCCTTGTCGAAGACGTGCCAACTGAGGCGCGCGGCCAATTCCCTTACGATTTCATCCGCGAGGCTGCCTCCGTCCCTGGTCACTGTCAGGAACTTGTAGCGCACAGCCACTTCCTTTTCGCGGTTTTCACGCTCCGTCTTAAGCTGGACGTCCCGCAGGCGCATCCGTCGTTCGATTATGTCTCCCGTGAGATCCAGCTCGTCAGCCCCCAGCGATTTCATCCAAACCTCCCCGGTTGCACGACGCCCCCGGAATCCGGCAGAGACTCCGGGGGCTGCAACCGCACGTAACATCGCACCAAACCTCGCGACGGTGCCGGAGCGCTATTGCGCTTCGACAGCAATGTAGATTGTGTTTCCGCCGCGGTTCACTAATAACAGTACCGGCTGTTTCCCGGGTGTCACGGCAGCACGGTTGAACTCCGACACGCTTGTTACCCGTTGATGGTTCACTTCCTGCACCACGTCTCCGCGTCGCAGGCCCGCTTCGGCCGCTGCACTTCCAGGCTCAATCGAACTCACGACCACGCCGCTCGTCTGGGCAGGCAGGTTAAGCTCGCGAGCGATCTCCGGCGTCAGCGTCTCAACTGCAAGGCCCTGAAGGGCCGCGCCGGGAGCGCCGCCGGACGTGGTGCCGGCTGGCTCCTCCTCTTTAGAGGGCAGTTCACCGAGTTTTACATCGACGTCCCGGGTCTTCCCGCCGCTGAACACCTTCAGATGCACGACTGTGCCGGGAGGAGTCATTGCTATCTTCAGCCGGAACGTGCCCGGGTCCTCGATCCGCCGGCCATCCACTTCAAGGATGATGTCACCCCTGTGCAATCCGCCCTGTCCTGCAGGCCCTTTCGGATCCACATCCCCGAGCAGCGCTCCGCGGGCTTCTGTGAGGCCAAAAGCTTTGGCTATCTCAGGGGTCACCGGCTGGATCCACGCGCCGAGGTAGCCGCGCAGGACATGTCCGTTCTTCAGGATCTGGTCCATGACCTGGCGCGCCATGTTGATGGGGATGGCGAATCCGACCCCCTGGTTCCCCCCTCCTCCGTTTCCTGTCAGGATGGCGGTGTTGATGCCGATGACTTCACCGCTCACGTCGATCAGAGCTCCACCCGAGTTGCCCGGATTGATGGATGCATCTGTCTGAATGAAATCTTCGTAGTCCTCAATGCCGAGGTTGCCCCTTCCCGTGGCGCTTATTATGCCGGCGGTCACCGTTTCGCTCAGGCCGAACGGATCGCCGATGGCAAGCGCGAAGTTGCCGACCTTGACTTTCGAGGAATCACCCAGCACAGCGCTGGGCAGGTCTTTGGCGTCGACCTTCAAAACCGCAATGTCGGTTCTCGGGTCGGTGCCGATGACGCGGGCCTTGAACTCGCGTTTGTCGGCCAGTGAGACCTTGATATCGCTTGCCCCGTCGATCACGTGGTTGTTTGTGAGCACATACCCGTCAGAAGTCACTATGACGCCTGACCCCAGGCTCTTCTCGCGCTGTTCCCGCGGGAAGTGAAACTGCTGCGAGAACTGGTCACCGAAGAACTGCCGGAAGAAAGGGTCGGAGAAGAAGGGCGAGCTCGTCTGCGGCGTGCGGACGATCTTCGTCGAGGCGATATTCACTACCGCCGGCATGACACGCTCGACCACGGCCGCGAAGCCATTGGCAAAGGAAAGCTGCCCGTCAGGTACGGGGGCCGAGGTCGCCACGAATACCGGGGCGACAGATGCCGTTCCAAAGGGTGTTCTCCCGGTCTTGGCCGTCACCATCGAGCCGGCCGTAACGCCGACAGCAAGGGCAACAATGGCTAAGAGACCGCTTCTGCGCCGACCGGATGAAATCATATTCGTTTTCATTTTTGTCCCTCATTCTTGATCTAGTAGGTTCAGGGCAGGGAGAGCCGGAACCCCACCCCTGATTCGGTTTCGAATGCCCCCAGCCTTGGGGGATCACGTTGGGGCCTCCGAGCCCTGGCCTTGCCCGTCGCCTGCTTGCCGGGAGTCCGAGTCCTCCACCGCCTCCGCCACGTCCGGTGATGTGCTCTCGAAGCGGGCTCCGTCAATCGAGGCAAGAACCCCTTTTGCGCGCAAAATTTCCCGTGCCGGTCCGTGTGCAATCAGCAGGTAGTGGCCGTCTTTGAGGGCAGCCTCGTAGTACTGGACCCGCTCCTTCGGAATCCCGATGCTGTACAGAGTCGCGCCGAACACACTCAGGTTGCTGAAGATTGCGGCGTTATCGAGAGCTGCGACGATCCACGTCGCGAGAGGACCGCTGACAAGCATCGGACCGATGTCTGGCAGGCTGAGGAACGCCCAGCCCTTGATCACCGAGCGCAGGCTATTCCACAGACTGCCTGGTTCGCCCCAGCACTTGACGTGAGTGCCGTCTGAATAGCACGCAGCGGCGGCCCCTTTCCCGGGCGCGACAATGCTGGCCAGGGAGAGCTGGCTCAGGTTGAACCCCGTCTTTTCCAGCTCTCTTACTGCCTCGCCTGCCCTTTGCGGATCTGTGTATACAGCCACCAGTGCGTTTTCTTGGAGCATTGTCCTCCAGCCTCAAGGTTGCTATAGCACGTCGCGTGCCAGTGACTCCGGGTGGGTGTGAAGTACCGCGCGAGCGAGGTGACATCA
>JAFNAG010000603.1 GCA_017860135.1 Acidobacteriota bacterium | reverse complement strand
GAGAAGGTTCCAGCGCAGCAGTCGCGCAGCGGTCTGCGGCCGGTACTTGACGCCGCGCAGAGCCAGGGGAACCAGGGCGATGATGATCAGCGCATTGAAGATCACCGCGGACAGGACCGCGCTCTTGGGGTTGTGCAGCCCCATGATGTTCAGGCTTTGGAGCGCAGGATAGGTTGCCATGAACATGGCTGGAATTATCGCGAAGTACTTCGCCACATCGTTGGCAATGGAGAATGTCGTCAGCGCCCCGCGCGTGATGAGAAGCTGTTTTCCGATGGCGACGATTTCGATCAGCTTCGTGGGGTTCGAATCCAGGTCCACCATGTTGCCGGCTTCTTTGGCGGCCATGGTTCCGGTGTTCATGGCGACGCCGACATCGGCCTGCGCCAGCGCAGGCGCGTCGTTCGTGCCGTCGCCGGTCATGGCCACGAGGCGCCCCTCCGCCTGCTCTTTCTTGATGTAGTTCATTTTGTCTGCCGGTGAAGCCTGGGCCAGAAAGTCGTCCACGCCGGCTTCGCTCGCGATGGCGGCGGCTGTCAGCGGGTTGTCCCCGGTGATCATCACCGTACGGATGCCCATCGCGCGCAGCTGAGCAAGGCGCTGGCGCATGCCCCCCTTGACGACGTCCTTGAGCTGAATGATGCCGAGCGCGCGCTCGCGGTCTGCGACGGCCAGGGGAGTGCCCCCCTGGCGCGCGATCCGCTCGGCCACATCGATCAGTTCCTGCGGCACCCGGCCGCCGTGATCCTTTACGAACTGGCCGATGCTGTCGGTCGCGCCTTTGCGGAGCCTGCTGCCGTTGATATCCACGCCGCTCATCCGGGTCTGGGCCGAGAACGGTATGAAACGAGCCTCGTGACGGGCTACCTCCCTCCCACGCAGCCCGAATTTCTGTTTGGCGAGCACAACGATGGAGCGTCCCTCCGGCGTCTCATCCGCGAGGCTCGACAACTGGGCGGCATTCGCCAGCTCGTTTTCTTTCACGCCGGTCAGCGGGATGAAGGCGACCGCCTGCCGATTCCCGATCGTGATCGTCCCCGTCTTGTCCAGCAGCAGGGTGTTCACGTCACCCGAGGCCTCGACCGCCTTTCCGCTCATCGCAAGAACGTTGTGCTGCATCACCCGATCCATGCCGGCGATACCGATGGCAGAGAGAAGGCCGCCGATCGTCGTCGGAATCAGGCAGACGAGCAGCGACACCAGGACTGTGACGGACGGGACGGCGCCGGAACCCGCAGCGGTCACGCTGTAGGCGGAAAACGGCTGGAGCGTGACGACGGCAAGCAGGAAGATCAGCGTCAGTCCTGCGATCAGGATGTTCAACGCAATCTCATTCGGGGTCTTCTGTCTCTCCGCTCCCTCGACGAGCGCGATCATCCGATCAAGGAACGTTTCACCGGGATTCGAGGTGATCTTGATACGGATCTCATCCGACAGCACCCGGGTGCCGCCGGTGACGGCGCTGCGGTCACCGCCGGATTCGCGAATCACGGGTGCGCTTTCGCCGGTGATCACCGACTCGTCCACGGTGGCGATTCCTGCGATCACTTCCCCGTCGCCCGGGATGATGTCGCCGGCTGCGCACAGCACAAGGTCCGCGGACCGGAGTTTGGAAGCCGGGACCAGTTCGATGCGATCGCCGGAGACGATTCGCTTTGCCATCGTTTCGGCCTTTGCCTTGCGCAGTGTATCCGCCTGCGCCTTGCCGCGCGCTTCCGCCATGGCCTCGGCGAAATTCGCGAAGAGGACCGTGAACCAGAGCCAGAGGGCAATCTGCAGCGAGAATCCGATCCCGGCTCCTCCGGTCAAGATGTCCCTCATGAGAAGGACCGTCGTGATCGCGGCGCCGGCCTCGACCACGAGGATGACCGGATTCCTCCAGAGAGTCGCCGGATTCAGCTTCACGAACGAGTCACGGGCCGCCCGTTTAAGGATTTCCAGATCAAACAGCGGTCGCGCGTGCGCCAGCCTCTTGGGCAGGAGGTCGGTGGGATCCGGGAGTTTCGGCGCCGGTGGGATCGGGGGCCGGATGTCTCTCTCCAAGGTGGCTTGCGACATGATTAGAACAGCCTCCCTTCGAGCATCAGGAAATGCTCGACGATCGGGGTCAGCGAGAGTGCCGGGAAGTATGTCAGGGCACCTACAATCAGTACGGTCCCCGCCAGCAGACCCACGAACAGCGGCCCGTGTGTGGGCAGCGTCCCGCTCGTGGCGGGTACCCGCTTTTTCAGCGCCAGGCTTCCCGCGACGGCAAGCATGGGAATGATGATCATGAAGCGGCCGACCAGCATCGCCAGCCCTATCGTGAGGTTGTACCAGGGAGTGTTCACATTGATGCCCGCAAAGGCGCTACCGTTGTTCCCCACGCCGCTCGAATAGGCGTAGAGGATCTCAGACAGGCCGTGCGGGCCATTGTTGTTGAGGTTGGCGGTTGCCGCTCCCGGAGGATTCCAGTAGCCGTCCTTGGCGAAGCCGACAATCGAGCTGGCCGCGGTGCACACGAGCAAGGCCGCAGCGCAGGCGATCAAGGCCAGCATGGCCATCTTCACTTCCTTCTGCTCGATCTTTTTGCCCAGATATTCCGGTGTGCGCCCCACCATCAATCCCGCTATGAAAACCGCGAGGATAGCGAACAGCAGCATCCCGTACAGCCCGGCACCCACCCCCCCGAAAATGACCTCGCCCGTCTGGATGAAGAAGAGCGGAACAAGGCCGCCGAGAGGAGTGAAGCTGTCGTGCATGCTGTTCACGCTCCCGTTGCTGGCGGCCGCTGTCGCGGCAGCCCACAGCGCCGAGTTCGCAATTCCGTGCCGGACTTCCTTCCCCTCCATGTTGCCACCCGATTGGGTGTCGGTCGCCTGCCGCTCAATGCCCAGGCCGGCCAGAGCCGGATTCCCGGACTGCTCCGCTCCATAGCAGATGAAGACTCCGGCCAGAAACAGGA
>JAFNAG010000602.1 GCA_017860135.1 Acidobacteriota bacterium | reverse complement strand
CTAGAGATCGTCACTTCGAGCAGGTGAGCCAAATCGACAAGATTATTTTACCTTAATTCACCATTCAATTCCTAAAATCATAAATCGAGACGCGACACCTAACAGCCCCGACACCTAACAGCCCTACACGCCTTTGCCTGGCCAAAAGTAAGGCGGACAGGAATGCCCGCTCACCGTTGAGGGAAAATCATGAGCAACGAGCCGAAATCCCAATTGCTGCTCTATCAAGCGCCGGACGGCCGCACGAGGTTGGAGGTGCGGATGGAGGGCGAAACTGTCTGGCTGACGCTCAACCAGATGGCGGAGCTTTTCCAGCGGGACAAATCGGTCATATCCAAGCACATCAAAAACGTCTTCGGCGAAGGGGAACTTAGTCCGGAGCCAACTGTTGCAAACTTTGCAACAGTTCAAACCGAAGGCGGACGGACGGTCCGCCGGGAAATCGAGTTCTACAACCTGGATGTCATCATTTCCGTCGGCTACCGGGTGAAGTCGCATCGCGGCACGCAGTTCCGAATCTGGGCGACGCAGCGGTTGCGGGAATACATCGTCAAGGGATTCGCACTGGATGACGAGCGGCTCAAGCGGGGCGGCGGCGGGAATTACTTCGAGGAACTGCTGGCGCGCATCCGCGACATCCGGTCGTCGGAGAAGGTGTTCTGGCGAAAGGTACTGGAGATTTACGCGACAAGCATTGACTACGACCCGGGCGAACAGGCGTCGCAGGCTTTCTTTGCCACGGTTCAGAACAAGATGCACTGGGCGGCACACGGGCACACGGCGGCGGAGATTGTTCACGATCGGGCCAGCGCTGCCAGGCCGAACATGGGGTTGACGAACTGGCAGGGGGCCAAACCAACCAAGGGTGAAGCGGCCATCGCCAAGAATTACCTGACGGGGGAGGAACTCGAAGCCCTCAACCGCATCGTCAACGCCTATCTTGAATTCGCCGAACTCCAAGCGCTGAGCCGCAAACCGATGTACATGCAGGATTGGATCGCCAAGCTGGAGGATTTTCTGCGGCTGGGTGATCGGGAAATCCTCACCCATGCCGGAACCATTTCCCATGAGGATGCGCTGAGCAAGGCGGAGCTGGAGTTTGAGAAGTTTCGTTCTCTTCAGCTTGCTCAGCCGTCGCAGGCAGAAAAGGACTTCGATGAGGCGGTGAAACACCTTCCAAAACCCAGGAAACCACGGAAAGCCGACTGATGTCCATCCCCGGGGAACACAAAACCGTCCACGCCCGCATCATCGCATATGCGCAGGAAATCGGCTTGCGCTTTGTGCCGCGCGCTGAAGCCGGGGCGCGGCGCGGATTCACCCGGACGGCGTCACGCCCGAGGACCGCGCCCTCCCCGAAAAAGCTCGATGTCAGCTACGGATACCCAAAATGGGTAGCATCAAACCCAATTCGGGTATGACGAACTCAGTCTGACCTTAGGGGGACCGAAGTGGCGCAGAAGGCCCTTGCGCGCCACTTAAAGTGGCGCAATAATCGTATTGCGCCATATAAATGTATTTTTGTGGCGCATTATTCCTATCGCGCCACAACGGAGAGATCATGCCTAAACTGGTTCCGCAAGCCGAACTCGACGCTGTTTTACAAGCGGTTGACCGATTTCCAGAGGGGGCGTCTATCGAGGATATCGGTGGCGCGATCGAGGTTAAATTGCCGCGCCGTACCTTGCAGCGCCGCTTGGCACTGCTTGTCGAGCAGAAGCGGTTGACCGTCGAAGGTCGCGCTCGAGGTAGTCGCTATCGGCTGCCTGCCATCACCATCGCGGAAGAGGCCGAAAAGCCGGAGCCGCGTGGCGAGACTTACATCCCGATCTCCCCCGAAGGGGAGGCTGTTAAGCAGGCCGTCCGCCAGCCGATTCAGAACCGCCGACCGGTCGGATACAACCGGGCGTTCCTCGATGCGTACCGGCCCAATGACAGCTTTTACCTTACGCCGGAAATCCGGCAGCAGCTTCGCGAACTGGGCCGCTCGCCGGACGGTCAGCGTCCGGCCGGTACTTATGCGCGGCAAGTTTACAGGCGTTTGCTGATCGATCTGTCCTGGAACTCGAGCCGTCTGGAGGGCAACACCTACTCGCTGCTCGAAACGGAACGCCTGCTGGAATTGGGGGAGGCCGCCGAGGGCAAGGATGCCCGTGAAGCGCAGATGATCCTGAACCACAAGGCGGCCATCGAACTCCTGGTCGAACAGGCCGCCGAGGTCGGCTTTAACCGTTACACCATCCTCAATCTGCATGCCTTGCTGTCGGACAACTTGCTTGCCGATTCTCAGGCGTGCGGACGCCTGCGCTCCATTCCGGTGGCGATCGCCGGGACGGTATTTCATCCGTTGGAAGTGCCGCAAGTGATCGAGGAATGCTTTCAACACGTCCTTGACACTGCCGCGGCGATCGCCGATCCGTTCGAGCAGGCATTCTTCGCCATGGTACACCTGCCGTACTTGCAACCGTTCGAGGATGTGAACAAACGCGTTTCTCGCCTCGCTGCGAATCTGCCGCTTATCCGTGAAAACCTGAGCCCGTTGTCGTTCGTGGACGTGCCCGAGCGGGCCTATATCGACGGAACTCTCGGGGTGTACGAACTGAATCGCATCGAGCTGCTGCGCGACGTGTTCGTGTGGGCCTATGAGCGGTCGTGCGCGCGCTACGCGGCGGTGCGCCAGTCATTGGGGGAACCGGACCCCTTTCGTTTGCGCTATCGCGCGCTGGTGACCGATGCTGTCTCCGAGATCGTTGGAAGGGGTATGGACAAGAAGGTTGCCGCCGCTTTCATCAAGCGTCGCGCATCCGAAGACGTACCGCGGGAGGATCAGGCGCGATTCATCGAAGTGGTGGAAACGGCGGTAATGAACCTTCACGAGGGGAACATCGCCCGCTACCGCCTGCGGCCGTCGCAATACCAGAAATGGAAGGAAACGTGGCGTTGATT
>JAFNAG010000216.1 GCA_017860135.1 Acidobacteriota bacterium | reverse complement strand
GGGCGCGGCGGCGGGCGGGAATCTGCGGCGTTGCCGCTCCTCGACGATGCACAGCGGCATCGCCCGCGTCGAGGCGACTTGCATCTGCCCGCCCGGCGCTCGCGCCAAAGTGTAAGCGTTATTCATTGACAGGCCCTAACCCGGATTTGAACCTGGACGGACAAATAAGGAATTTTGCGGCAAAAACCAATAGCGGGAGGATATGACGATGGGTAGAAGAATGCGACGGAGGGAATTCGTCTTTTCAACTGCAGCAGCCGGACTGGTCGCCGCGGCGCCTCGCGCCGTGTCTGGGAAAGCCCCGGCGGTGCTGGCGCCGCAGGGGCCCAAACCTGTTGTGATTTCCTCATCCAACGGGCATCGCTTGAAGAACGGCGGTACGCAGACCTGCGTGGAGAAGGCGTTTTCCATGATCACGCAGGGCAGCGATGTTCTGGAGGCCCTCATTGCCGGCGTCAATATCGTCGAGCTCGACCCGGAAGATTCGAGCGTCGGTTACGGCGGCCTGCCGAACGCAGAGGGTGTCGTGCAGCTGGATTCCTGCTGCATGCACGGGCCGCTGAAGCGGGCGGGCGGCGTCGCCGCTATCGAAGGGGTGCGCACGCCGTCACTGGTGGCAAGAGCCGTCATGGACAATACGGATCACCACCTTCTGGTTGGGAAAGGAGCGCAGGAATTCGCCCGCAACCTGGGATTCAAGATCGAGGACGATCTGAACACGGAGAGATCCCGCAGGGCCTGGCTCGAATGGAAGCGCCGGACCGATCCCGAGCACTACCTGGACCCGAAGAAGCGGGTCGAAGCCGGCATGAGGACGGCGTTCGAAATGGCCAGGGAAGGGTGGATCGAGATGGAGCACCTCTGGGGCACGATCAATTGCGACGGCATCAATGCCAAGGGAGAGATTTGCGGCGTAACCACGACGAGCGGACTTGCATTCAAGATTCCGGGGCGTACCGGAGATTCTCCAATCCTGGGCGCGGGACTCTACGTGGATGGCGCAGTCGGCGCCGCAGGCTCCACAGGGCGCGGCGAGGCCAACCTCTATAATCTGACTTCCTTTCTAATTGTGGAGTGCATGCGCCGCGGCATGAGTCCCAAGGATGCCGGCATGGAAGGCCTGCGCCGGATCAAGGCGAACACTGTCGAGAAGAGGCTGCTCAGGCCGAACGGTGATCCTGCCTTCGACATCACCTTCTACATTCTCAATGCGAAAGGGGAATACGCAGGCGTTAGCATGTACGCAAACCGGTCCTCGCGCTACGCGGTTTGCACCGAAAAAGGTCCGGAGTTGCTGCCGCTGGAACCACTGCTCCCCGGCCCTGCAGTGGAGGGCTAGCCTGCCGGGAACGGTTTTTCCTTTATCTCAGGCGCCCGGTTGTGCTATCCATTGCTTTGTCAGGCTTGCCACCTTGGGAGTCTGATAATAATCATCAATGAAAATCAGGGCCTGAGGCCCTGAGAATCAATCGTTTCACTTTCCCGGGGGTCATTTCCGGTCTTCCCGGAAACAGCTCTCGGAACGGAGGTTGAGCAGAGGTCCTGCCCACGGGCGCAGATGAGGACAAAAGGTGAGGGGGCCTCTATGCGTTTGTGGGCAGGTACCGCTATTCCTGCCGGGGGATGCCGTCCGGGCTTCCCTATCTGCCTTCCGATCTCTCCTTCAGCTGTTTTCTATAAACCTGTCGCAACCGGGTGAAGATCTCATCGTAACGTCCGCTCCGGAAATCAGGGAATGACCAGGGAAAAGACTGCCAGGCTCCCCCTGAAAAATGCAGGGTCACTTCGCCATAAATTCCTCCTGCCAGCAGGATCCGGTGGTAGAAGTTTTTAGTCGATGCCAGGACGATTTTGGATTCTTCGAGGTATCCGGGATCCAGGTTTATCGGGCGCCGTACCTGCCGATATTCCAGAGCGAGTTCGGCTTCGAGCGCGTTGGTTTCCTCTTTGACGTCAGCCAGTTGATCCGCCGGGATCAGGTTGCGGAACGCGAGGAAGGAACGGGTGATGGGGCTGCCCATTGCATCGTCGTAGTAGTGAGTCAAATCAAAGGGGTAGTTGTCACTGCGCAAATCCACCGGCCCGAATCGGGCAACGAGGAGTTGCTCTACCCGCGGCATGATGTCCGGGAGGGAGGTGAGGGTTCCGACAAACAGTTTCACAGGCAACGGCGATCTTGTCTGCCCCATAAGCCGGCTGCTCCGCAGGTTCGTGCAGGATACATCGCGCGCCTCATATCCGCTTGCCTGGGGTAGATTCCGGGTCCGCGTAGCGCGTCGGGTCGGCGATGCCCGCCTCCAGGAATCCCCTTTTCCGGAGCAGGCAGGAATCGCAGGCTCCACAGGCGAGACTTTCCGCGGTAGGATCATAGCAGCTGTGTGTCAGGGAAAGATCGACGCCTGCATCCCAGCCGGCGCGGATGATTTCCGCCTTGTTCATGTTCACGAGCGGTGCATGGATCCGGTAGCGTGCGCGCCCTTCGACGCCTGCTTTGGTCGCGAGGGCGGCCAGCCGCTCGAATTGCCCGAGAAACTCCGGCCTGCAATCGGGGTAGCCCGAGTAGTCAACCGCGGTGGCTCCGATGAAAATATCCTCCGCTTCCAGCACCTCGCACCAGCCCAAGGCAAAGCTAAGGAAGATGGTGTTCCGGGCCGGCACGTAAGTGACCGGAATCCCCGATCGCACCCGATCCAGGGTGCGCCCTTTGGGCACCTCCAGATCACCGGTGATTGCCGAGCCTCCAAAAACGCGCAGGTCGATCCGGGCGATCACGTGCTGCGCTGCGCCCAGGGCGGCAACGACGCGGCGGGCCGCATCGAGTTCGCAGCGATGGCGCTGGCCGTAGTTGAAAGTCAGGGCATGGAGGGAGAATCCCGCTCTTTTTGCCAGTGCCAGGGTGGTGCTCGAATCGATGCCCCCGCTCGCCAGAATCACCGCCTTCCGTGCTGCCACCTGCCGCCTCCGGATGTGCTACACTAAAAGATTTTGAGGGAATCATGCTTCAAATCAAGGGCCTCGGCAAGGCGTTTCGCGGAGAATGGCTTTTCCGTTCTCTGGATTTCCAGATCAATGACCGCGACCGCATCGGGCTGGTAGGGGACAACGGGACCGGGAAATCCACCCTCATGAAGATGCTGGCCGGCCTGTTGCCGCAGGATGAAGGTGAGATCGTCGGTTCCCGGGAGTTGAGTTTCGGATACCTCCCCCAGGACGGGCTCTTTGTGCACGGGCGCAGCGTGTTTGAGGAAGTTCTGTCGGTGTTCGAGGAAATGCGCCGCCTGGAAGAGGAGTGCCGCAGGCTGGAGCACGAACTGGCCGACATGCCGCACGACGGCCCCGAGTACGCCAGGGCCACCGAGCGATACTCCGCCCTGACCCAGCAGTTCCAGTTGCAGGGAGGGTATTCCCTCGAGGCAAAAGCCGGTGCGGTGCTCGATGGCCTGGGCTTTTCCCGGCGCGACTGGAGCCGGCCTTGCGAGGAATTCAGCGGCGGTTGGCAAATGCGCATCGCACTGGCAAAGCTGCTGCTGCAGCAACCAAGCCTGCTGCTGCTGGACGAGCCGACCAATCACCTCGATCTGGAATCCCGGAACTGGCTCGAATCCTATCTGCAGAGTTACCCCCACGCGCTCGTGCTGGTGTCCCACGACCGCTACTTCCTCGACGCGACCATCCAGCGTGTGCTGGAAATACGCACCAGGGCGGTCCATTTCTACAAGGGGAACTACGAGTCCTTTCTGCATCAGAGGGAAGAACGCCTGGCTCAGCTCTTGGCTGCTTACCAGGCGCAGCAGCAGGAGATCGCCCGCGTCAAGGCTTTTGCCGAAAAATTCCGTTACAAGGCCACCAAAGCGGCACAGGTCCAGAGCCGGCTCAAAGATCTCGAGCGCATGGAACTCATCGAGCTTCCTCCCGAGGCCAAGCCGATACACTTCCGCTTTCCGGAGGGACCCCGGACAGGCAGGGTGGTTCTGGAACTTGCGGAGGTCGACGCCGGCTATGGCGGGACCGCCGTGTTCCGCGCCCTGAACCTGATTCTCGAAAAGGGGGACCGCATCGCCCTGGTCGGGCCCAACGGAGCGGGAAAATCCACGTTGATGAAGGTCCTTGCCGGACGCCTCCCACTCATGTCGGGAACGCGCCGCGAAGGGCACAATGTCCTTGTGTCGTATTTCTCGCAGGATCAGGATGACCTGCTTGCGTCGGCTAAGACTGTCTGGGACGAGGTTTTCGAGGTGGCTCCTTCCTACATTGTTCCCCAACTGCGCACCCTGCTGGGCTGCTTCCTGTTTTCAGGGGATTCGGTGGAAAAGCCGGTTTCGGTGCTCAGCGGCGGCGAGCGAAGCCGCCTGATCCTGTGCAAGCTGCTGCTTTCGCCGGCCAACTGCCTGCTCCTCGATGAGCCTACGAACCATCTGGACATTCGATCCAAGGACATTCTGATGGACTCCCTGCGGGAGTATGGCGGCACCCTCGTGTTCGTCAGCCACGACCGGTACTTTCTTGACGGGCTGGCAACGAAGGTGCTGGAGGTGGGCAATTGCAGTGCCATTCCCCACCTGGGCAACTACGAGGACTACCTGCTTCGGAAAAAGGCGGAGCAGCAGGCGCAGGCCGCGGAAGGCGCGCGGGCGGGGGAACCAGATGCCCCGGCCGGCTCGGCGGAGCCCGAGAGCGCCGCGCCGAAGGAGCGATCCAGAAGGAAGGTCAATCCGATCAAAATCAGGCAGCTGACCGGCCGGATCGAACAGCTCGAGGCAGCCATCCATACCCACGAGACCCGCATTGCAGCACTTGCGCAGATGCTCGCAACCGAGCAGCTCTACCGCGATTATGCGCTGTTCCGCGCCACCATGGACGAGCACGAACAGCTGCAGCACGAGCTGGCGTCTTTCATGGAACAATGGGAACGTCTGCAGGGCGAACTCGCGCAAATGACCGCCGGCGAGAACGGCCAGTGAGGTGCTTCCACGTATAGCGTCAGAAAGAAACGGGACTTGCGGCTTGTCCGGCCAGAGACTCCAGGGCCTGGATGATGCGCTCGGATGCGCGGCCGTCTCCGTAGGGGTTGGCTGCCCCGCACATGCCGGCATACAGCGAGGCGTCCGTGAGCAGATCGGACACAGCGCTCACGATGCGGCCTGGATCGGTGCCGACGAGGCGGGCCGAGCCGGCCGCCAGCCCTTCCGGCCTCTCCGTCGTGTCCCTCAGCACCAGCACTGGCTTCCCAAATTCCGGAGCTTCCTCCTGAATGCCCCCGGAGTCCGTCAAAATGACGTGGGCGGCTTTGATGAAATGGATGGTTTCCAGGTAATCGAGAGGGTCGAGAAGCACGATCCTGTCCTGTTCGCGCAAGAGAGGCAGCACCGTGTCCCGGACCGACGGGCTCAAATGCACCGGAAACACGATCAGCAGGTCGGGGAAGGTCCGGGCCAGCTGCAAAAGGGCGGAGCAGATGTTCTCCTGGGGTGTCCCCTGGCTCTCCCTGCGGTGCGAAGTGACCAGAATCAACCTGCGTTTCTGCTCCGCAGCCTGGCGCAGGATGGGATGGCTGACGGGACGATTCCATGCCAGAACATCGTGAAGGGCGTCGATGACCGTGTTTCCTGTGACCCAGATCTGGCTGGCCGGTACTCCTTCGGCGATCAGGTTGTCTCGCGCGCCGGCGGTCGGAGCGAAGTGGGCGTCGGCGAGCACCGATGTCAGGCGCCGGTTTATTTCTTCGGGGAATGGGCGATATTTCTCGTTTGTCCTCAACCCCGCCTCCACATGGGCAACCCGCACCCTGTGGTAGAATGCTGCCAGTGCACCGAGAAAAGTTGTAGACGTGTCGCCCTGAATTAGGACAAAATCAGGTTTCAGCCCGGACATCAACTCATCGAGACCTGTGATGGCCATTGAAGTGATTTGAGCCAGGCTCTGGCGCGGTCGAAGGATCCGCAGGTCGTGGTCCGGGCGGATTGAGAAAAGATCCAGAACCTGATCCAGCATCTCGCGATGCTGTGCTGTAACGATGGTGTAGCAGGCAAACCGTTCGGGCTTTGCCCGCAGGCGTGTGATCACCGGGGCCAGTTTAATGGCTTCCGGGCGTGTCCCGAATATGGCTGCGATTTTTAGCGGCATGATTCCAGCATCGATCAAGTGAGTGTGACGCGCACGGCAAACCGCGCCGCCGCACGCCGGCCCTCCTGTCCGTAACAGGCGCACTATCATACCACTCCCCGGCCGGTTCTGGTCGGGCCGAGAGCCGGGGTGCGAGTGTAAAGGTCGGCGCCCGTTCGCTCTATTCAATCGATGTTGGCCTTGCCGGGAAGTCGGCTGTTCCGGTTTGAGAGTCCGCCTGAGGTTCACATAGTTGCTGGATCACAGGCGCCGGGACGTGTACAATGTGAAGCGAATCCCATCCCTCAAGGCTTCATCCAGAGACCTGTCGTTAAGGAGGAGAATGAGCAGAAAGTATCGTCAGCGTGGCTATCAGGAGAGCCCGGAGCGCGAACGCAAGCCGAAGCCGCCGCCGCGCTCCAAGGGTGCGGCAGCACGCATAGAAACCAAATTCCACCTGATCACCCGGTGCAACAACTGCGCCGCGGAGATCCAGGTCACGGATCAGATCCAGGTGACCGACACGTGCAAGAACTGCGGCACGGATCTGCACACTTGCCGAAACTGCCTGAACTTCGATCCTTCCGCGCGTAACGAGTGCATCAAGCCCATTGAAGTGCGCGTGACCAACAAGAGCAACAACAACCTCTGCCCCTTCTTTGAAGCCAAAGTCATGGTGGAAAAGCAAGGCAGCGGAGCTGCTCCTCCCAAGCCTGAGAACAGCCACAGACAGGCGTTTCTGGATCTTTTCAAAAGGTAGCAGTCCCGCTGGCGTGAACCTTACATGCGCTTGAGGTTCCAGCGCATCGAGAACTCCGCGCCGTTCTGGCCCGGCCCTCCCGCCGCATGCAGGTGATGGGAGGCGAAATTCACCAGCAGGTCAGTCCCCGGTATATAACGCGGTAGCCTGATTCCCGCCAGAAGGGCGACGCGCACCGCCGATAGGTTGAGGTCGGCCGGGTCGGCAGCCTGGCGGCGGAGCGTGAGCGCGGGTGCCAAGGAAAGCGCGCCGTTGCAGAGACTTATGTTTGTGTCGAACTGCAGGGTGGAGCTCGACAGCTCTCGGGCAATCATGCCCTGCCTCAGAAGGCTGTTTTCATAGCGGACATGCAGCCGTCGCTCCTTCCTGATTTCCAGCGTGGCGTCGCCGGCGATGGCGGTCCGCTGCCAGAGAACTCCCGAGGTTGTGAGGTCCTTGAGGGACCCGCGCGAAAACAACAGGCTCGTACCTACCCTCGGAAACGCCTTGCTCAGGGACAGCCGGACGCTCTCCTCCGCCTCATTCCGGGATGCACTGGATTGCCGGCTCCAACCCCGGGATATGGAGATCTGGGGCAGCCGCCGGGGCGAATAGGTCCACTGAAAGCTCTCCTCACGGACCGTTCGTATCGCCATTCGCAGATCCGCAGATTCCCGCTGACCGTCATGCAGGCTGCTGAATCCTAACTGATGCTTGCCAAGGCCACGCCGCACGTCCAGCAACAGACTGTTATTCGAGGGCCCATAGGAGGGAGTCGCAGGATTGGCGAGGCCTTCGTCTCTGTGCAGGTAGGAGACATTCAGGTCAGCCCCGGCGAATGTGCCTTCCACCCTGGCCCTGAGCCCGCGTCGCGGTTTCCCGGTACTGCCGGCGGATATGCCCGTTCCGGAAGGTGCCGGGCTGTTGCGCGTCTGCGTCCATTCGGCCTGCATCCGGGCATTCTTCCGCAACTCGCGCGCCAGGAAGAAACCAATCTGCAGCCCGTCCGATCCCGCCAGGGGATTGCCAGCAGTCGGCGCGGCCTCGCCGGCAGGGGCCGCGCGCAGCAGGTACGCAGACAGGAGCGATCCAAAGAGCGATTTCGGCAACTCCACGCCGGCGCCGGATATGCTGCGTGCAGATTCGCGGCTCAC
>JAFNAG010000601.1 GCA_017860135.1 Acidobacteriota bacterium | reverse complement strand
CTTCAGCAAGACTTCCGACGATGTCATCACCTTTGACCTGGACAGCCGGGGCAAAGTCCTCAGGATGGTGATTCATACCGGCGGCCGCAGCATCCCCGTCAGCCGGGTGGAATGACGAGGCGAGATGCACCGCCGGAGCACGGGCGAATCAGCTTGCACCATGTGCTGTCGATTCTTGCACCCAAAATGCTTCGGCGCTGCAAGATCCTCGCAATTCCGGCCGTAACAGGACTGGCACGATCCTTGCCTCCCAGTCATTAAACAAAGGAGGTAATGACCATGCTGAGAAGAATTGTGCAGGTTGGACTTTTCTTAATCACTGCCGGCCCGTTGATCGGAGCATCTGCGTTGCCGGCTGACAAGATCCTGCCAAATAACCACGAGGTGAAATATGTGATCCTCATGGTTCCAGACGGGATGAACCTGTCGAGTGTAACTGCCGCCCGGATACGACTGAACGGCATCACCGGAAATCCCCTCTACCTGGAGACCCTGGAGCACATCGGCTACCAACGCACGTACTCCGAGAAAAACACCGTCACGGATTCGTCGGCGGCCGCCTCCACGTGGGCCTGCGGCGAGAAGTTCGTGAATAACGAAGTCTGCTTCCATATCGACGGCAGGCCCAACAATCTCTCACTGCTGGAACTGGCCAAGGCCCGCGGCATGTCTGCCGGGCTAGTGGCCACCCAGACTATCACTCATGCCACACCAGCTTCCTTTGGGGCGCACGTGAATGCGCCCTTGGGGGTCAGCCCGCGTAGCTGCGAGACCGAGATTGCACGGCAGTATGTCACCGAAAGCCAGCCGGATGTGCTGCTCGGCGGCGGGCGTTCGAAATTTGCCCCAGCTTCGGCCGACGCGTGCGGCGCGATTGGTAACTTCAGCGATCTGGCGCAGTCCCTTGGTTACACCTACGTCACCACGGCGACCGAACTCGCCGGTGCCATCGAGTCACAGCCGACAAAGCTGCTCGGGCTGTTCGCCGGCGGCCAACTCACGCCCGAATACCTGAGGACGCCATCGACCACGGAGCCGCGGCTGCCGGAGATGACGGAGGCCGCGCTCTCCGTGCTGGAGCGCAACCAGACCGGCTTCTTCCTCATGGTGGAGGGCTCGCTGATCGACTCCGGCAATCACTCAGCAAACATTGACTATCTCGTGGGTGAGATGGCCGCGTTCGATGCCTCGGTCAGAGTGGTGCTTGACTGGATCGCTGCCAAGCCGGATCGCATGGAGCACGCTCTCCTGATGGTGCTGCCGGATCACGAAACGGGAGCGCTCGCAATCCACGGCACAGAGAAGCCCGGCGGGGAACCATTCGGGTATTTCTGGCCCGCCTATACTTGGCGGGTACCACCGGAGCCTGAAACCCACCATACGGGCGGCGATGTCGTCTTCTGGGTTCAGGGCCCGGGGAGCGAAGTCCTGGCCGCCCCGATCGAGAACGCCTTCGTCTACCACGTCATCAGAGAACTTCTTCGCTAGCATTGACCATGAAAAGGGCGCCGACTCATTTCGGCGCCCTTCCCGGCTTCTGACCCCAATCGCACCGTGTCGTGCAGTCCTGCCGCATCTCTAACCATCTATCACCCAATAATCGGTTGCAGAGAAACCAGTCTTGTGCTAACCTTCTAACTGCATATGGATAGTTACAGATGACTATGACACGCCGCTACCACGATCCACTCGACAAGAAGTTCATTGCCGGAGAGCTGTGCCTCGATTTCGCCAATACTGTCGACTGGCGTGCAAGCGGTGCCCCGGTTGAGCTCCTGAAAACCTGCGAAGACCTCGTCACGTGGGGGCGGCGCGCAGGTCTGGTGGACATGCCGACGGCGAGACGGTTCTTCCGCGAATCCCAGAAGCGCCCCGACGATGCCGCTGCTGTCCTGAAACGTGCCGTCACAGTCCGCGAGGCCATTTACGGACTGGCCCTGGCCCTCCTTCAGCTCCGGCGACCGTCCGCAAAGGACCTCGAAATCTTCAACCGGGAGCTGAGGATCGCATTCCAGCACCGGAAGGTTGTTCCCGGGCACCAGGGACTCTCCTGGAATTGGGATTCCAGAAACCGGGATCTCGAAGAGCTGCTCTGGCCGATTCTGCGCTCGGCGGCCGAGCTGTTAACCTCGGAGCGGCACGCGAGGATACGCCAATGTGCTGACGATCGGGGATGCGGCTGGCTATTCCTGGATACGACGAAAAACCACAGCCGGCGGTGGTGCGCGATGGAAGATTGCGGCAACCGCGCCAAGGCTCGGCGGCATTACCAGCGGATCCGTGCGCCCAAAGCAAAGATCACGGAGGATTGACCGGAGGGCGTCAGGGGCCGCTTAAGGAGGGATCTATGGCAGGAATCCCGGAGAGATTGTTGAGCCTGATCGAGCAGTGCGGATGGCAGGGCAGGATTGTACCGATCAGCCATCTGGAGGACCTGCAAAGAGAGATCCGCAATCGCAAGGACTCCGGACTCCTCGACGACAGGCTATTTCGAGAACAGCTGAGTTCATTCTCCTACGAGACTCCAGGGACTCTGCCGACCGCGCGATCGATCATTGTCGTAGCCTTGCCTGTCCCGCAGATACGACTTTACTTTTGCTGGAAGGGAAGCCGCCTGGCTGTAATCGTGCCGCCCACCTACGTAGGTTATTCGACGATCACATCGCACGTCCAGACCGTCCTTGCATCCTGGATCAAACCGGAGGGCTTCAGAGTTGCAGGCGCCCTGCTGCCGCTCAAAACACTCGCGGCCTGGAGCGGACTTACGACGTATGGACGTAACAATATCTGCTTCGTTGACGGCATGGGCAGCTTCCTGCAACTTGTAGGCGCCGTATCGGACCAGCCCTGTTCCGAGCATTCGTGGCAGGAACCCAGGATGCTCCGGCGATGCCTTTCGTGTGTCGCCTGTCTGCGATCGTGCCCGAGCGGGGCCATTGTGAAAGACCGCTTC
>JAFNAG010000215.1 GCA_017860135.1 Acidobacteriota bacterium | reverse complement strand
GCATGTCAGAATGTGCGCGCGTGGCAAGAGATCCCGATCCAAGTCGATTGCGAAACCGGAGCTACCCGAATACCGGAATCTCACGGGATTGACAACTGCCAGCACAGGCCCCTCGCCCTCGCTGAGGAGCGCCGTCCCGTCCACATCGAGGAAGGAATCCATCCGCCTCTTGGTAGTGGGAGATCATCCGATTGTACGGACCGGGCTGCGTCTGCTGATCGAGAGGCACAGGCAGGCCTGGGTCGTTGAGGAGACCGGCAATCGCCCGGAAGACATCAACAAGATCAGCAGGCAACCCGATGTGATAGTAGCCGACCTGGACTCCAGCCAGGATCACCCCGTCACCTGGATCTCGGCGATGTTTGAAAGTCTAAAGGAGTCGAGGGCGCTCGTTCTTGCGAGTAATTGCGATCAGAAGTTGTGCCGCCGCCTTGCGCGACTGGGGGCCATGGGCGTCGTTTCCAAGAGCCAGACGGCCGATTTCCTGATGAGGGCCATCGAGAGAGTTCATGCGGGGGAGCTCTGGCTTGAACGCGCAACGGTGGCCGACCTGATACGCGGCATGATGGAACGGAAATCCGGCCCGTCGCTTGACGCGGAAGCGGCCAAGATCGCCACCTTGACAAGACGTGAGCGGGAGATTATCGACTGCGTGGGCGAAGGGTTGGATGTTGCTGCAATCGCGACGCAACTTTTCATCTCGGAGACAACGGTGCGTCACCACCTGACCTCCATTCTGGATAAACTGGGATTGCAGGATCGCTTCAACCTGGCCTTTTATGCGTTCAGGCATGGGCTTGCGGCTCCACCGAGGTAGCGTGTCGTTGACCGAGGTAAGTCAAACGAGGGGATTCACTTTTGGTGCATCCGCCGTTCCGGGGTCTGTACCCGAATGAAAACTCAGAGAAGGAACAGATTGATAAGTGGAAGGTCCCTGAGGGATCGCCTGGGAGCGGTGATGGTCAGTGCCGTGCTGGCGGGACAGGCCGGCGCGCAGCAGACTTCGACGGAGGATCTGAAGAAAAGCATTGATTCGCTCAGAGACGGGATACTCGCCCTGCAGAACGAAATCCAGGATCTGAAGTCCATCCTTGCAGGCCAGCCTGCCCCGCCCTCCGGCGTGAATGTGTTGATCGATGTTGCGTCGTATCCCGTGAGAGGAAGACTCGACGCAAAGCTGACTCTTATCGAAGTTTCAGACTACCAGTGACCTTTTTGCGCCAAGTATGTCCGTGAGACATACCCGCAGATCGAATCCACGTACATCAATACAGGACAGCTGAAGTCGGTTTTTATCGACATGCCCTTGGAAGGCATCCACAAGCTCGCCTTCAAGGCGGCAGAGGCCGCCAGCTGTGCCCGGGAGCAGGGGAAGTATTGGGAGATGCATGACCGCCTGTTCGCGAACCGGAATATTCTCGAGCAGTGGACAGCACACGCAGAGGCGATCGGGCTCGACGTGGAGAAATTCAATCAGTGCCTGAGCAGCGGCAGTTCCGCCAATAGTATCCGCAACGACATGGAGGCGGCCCGAAAGCTGGGAGTGACGGGCACGCCGGCATTTTTCCTGGGCTACACCAATCCGGGGAGTTCAAAGGTCAGGACACTCGTGGCGCTCAAAGGCGCGAAAGCCTTCGCCGATTTCAAAACCGAGATCGAACGCCTGCTTTCTGATACGGCCAACCCCGAGATGAACCTTCCGAGAGACGCCGGTGCCCGAGTACCGTCCCGACCAATAACGCCTGTAGTCACGAAGACGTTACAGCCCGAGGTCACCGAGACATTAGTGCGGTTCCTCGCCGCGGCGCCGGCGGGGTCGCCTGCCTGGATCGCCGCGCCGGCCTCCGACCTCCGCGCTGTAAGCCGTGCCGAAGATTTCGCCGCGATCTTCAAAGGTGCCGGCTGGAACGTGCGAGCAGTCGTGCGAAGCGCAGTCTCCATCAGGCCCGGGACATACCTTTTTGCCGCTGAGCAGCAGCCGCCCGCCTACGTCAAGGCTCTCCAGCAGGCCCTCGAGGAGGCCGGCCTTTCACCGCTCGTGGCCAACGGATACCGCCAGTATTACGATGAGAAAACACGCTCGGATCGGGACTTCCGCGGCTTTGCCTTCACACCTGATCAGACTTTTCTGCTGGTCGTAGGGCGCCTTCCTTGAGGGGAGGCCGCCTTTGATGGGTCGAAATGCGAAGCTGGCGCGACACCCAGTCGACAGTCGGGCGGCGCCCATTTCAGTTCGTCCTGTCGGGCACCGGGCGGGGAGGCCTGCGGGCGTGCTGTGCTTTCCGCTGGAATCGCTGCGTCGTTGGGGTACTGACTCACACCGATCGCCCTGTGTCTCCAGACAGTTCCGTTTTTCTGAAAGGCCGCGCCGATTGCGCACTGTCGAATCATCGACAACGACATGCTGACGGATTCCCGGGGCACATGCCCGGCGGAATCAACACGATCGTTGACTGATGTGAAGCTCCTTCATTTCTTGATTTCCGAGGTTGCACTCGAGGCCGCAGGGAACATCACCAGATAGAGGGCCTGTTGCCCGGAGTTATTTCTCGGAACCTTTCTCCTTCGGGGTTTCCGGCGGGTCGGTGAGCAGCTTGTCGATTGCAGCCTTGAAGGTAGCGTATGGCTGCGCACCAATCAATCTGCTGACGGTTTTGACCTTCGTGCCCTTCGGGTCAGTGTAGGCCAGGAAGAAAGACGGCGTGCCGGTCAAACCGGCCTTCTCGGCCTGAGCCATGTCGGAGCGTACGTTTGCCGCCTCGCGCCCGCTATTCAGACACTCCTCGAACTTCGCCGCATCGAGGCCGATGGCCTCCGCGTGGGGCTTCCACGGTTCCAGGGTCTGCTGGTTGGCATAGAGCCGGTCATGCATCTCCCAGTACTTGCCCTGCTCACCGGCGCAGCGGGCCGCCTCTGCCGCTTTGAAGGCGTTCTTGTGTATCGATTCCAGAGGCAAGTCCAGGAAAACGTGCCTGACCTTGCCGGTCTGGATGTATTCCTTGTCGATCTGCGGGGCAGTCTCACGGACGTGCCTGGCACAGAATGGTCACTGATAGTCCGAGAACTCGACCAGGGTCAGCTTAGCCGCGTCTTGGCCCCGGACGGGGTGGCCTACCAGGTCCAGAACGATGTTTTGCGGCGGAGCGGCAGGCACCCGGCTCTGCAAGAGGGCTTTGATCTCCTGCAGGTCCTTCTGCATAGCCTTCACGCTCTGACCGAGGGCTTCAATCTGCTTCTTCAGTTCTTCGTTCGATGTCTGCTGCGCTATCACCCACGGCGCGAAAAAAAGGAAGATAAGCGGCAAACCAAGTGAAAGGTTCCATTTCCGACTCGTCATATCAGCATCCCTCAATCAAAGTGCTGCAGCGTTCGTGAGCGAACGATCCTGTCGCTTACTATAGGTAAGAACCATCTATCATGCAATCAACGCGCTCGTCCCGGCGGCACGGGACATCTCATCCCATCATTTCCAAAAGCCACCTAGCCCATCCTGCAGGCGTTCACCGCTTCGGATCCGCGGCGCACCTGAATCCGAAATCTCCCTCGCGGTAGCCCACGTAGCCCCAGTTCCTGCATGAGGCACTCAGCACTGCGGGGCGGCTGTCCCATGAGCCCCCGCGTACGACCCGGGCTCGCCCCGTCCGAGGCCCTAACGGATCCTCAAGCGGACTCGATTTATAGTAGTCGGGATCGTACCAGTCCTGGCACCACTCCCAAACATTGCCACCCGTGTCAAGGAGCCCGTAAGGGCTCGCTCCCGCCGGACGGATCCCCACGGCATCCGTCCCCTCGTATCCCCAGTTGCGACGGAACACGCCGCGCTCAGGGCTAGGCTCTTCGTCCCCCCACGGAAACTTGCGACCGTCCGTTCCCCTCGCAGCCTTTTCCCTCTCGGCCTCCGTTGGAAGTCGGGCGCCCGCCCACTCGCAGTACGCCCGGCCTTCGTCCCACCGAACGAAGGAAACCGGATGGTCGTCGTGGATCCCCCAGTAGGGTTCCGGCGGAAGCGGTCTCCCCGTGGCGGCGGCAAAGCGTTTGAATTGCCCCCAGGTGACCGGGAGTTTATCCACGAGGAAGGCCGAGACATAAACCTGGTGGGGCTGCGGCTTTCCTTCGGTTTCCAGGTTGCCCATTACGAACTGGCCTTCCGGAATCCGCACCATGACCGCGCCGTCGCGCACCCGCCGGAACTCCGGGAAGCCCTGTGAGTTCGTGCCGGCCGGTGTGAAGGCGGGCTGCGCGGCTGCGACTCCGTCTGCAGCCTCCGGCGACACGAGGACAGTCCTACCCTTGACCACCGTCACCAAACGTCCAGCATTCTGCCTCGTCAGGCCTCGGAGGCGGACCTCATGCTGGCCCACGGGAACGCTGGGCACCAGCCCGCTGCCGTCGGTTTTCGTGTGCCCGGCCACGCCGCCGTCGACGACAACCTCCGTTCCCGGCGCAGCCGCAATAACGGCGATCGCGCCGTACTCCGTGGCACCGGGACGCCCGGCCAGTCCTGCCCGCACTCGGACGAGTATCTCACGCGCACCCAGTACTTCCTGCTCGCGGGCAACAGGGAAAATGGGCAGTACGAATTCCTCGCCCTCCCCGACTCGAACACTCCGATGTTCCTTCACGGAATCGCCATACCGAGGCCTCCCGTCCGGGGAGAAGCCCGTCAGGCACCGCGCAGTAACGGACAAGACGACCTGCATAGCCGGGACGGGCCCGGGATCCATCGGGCCGGGATCCCATGTCGGGTTGGCAGATGCCTCCAGTATCAGGAACGACGGCGGTCGGCCACCGGAAGCAGGGAGGACAGCGGCGTCGGCAAACGATCCTCCGCCGCAACGGTTGGCAGCGGTCACCACCCTGAAACCCTCACCTGGTCTTCCTGGTTCAACCTCCCCGAACGTGCTCCAGAATGCAATGGGATTTCCATTGGAGACCTCGACCAAGCTGCATGGCTCCACGGGACCGGACTCGCGGTTGGCGGAGACATCAATCCGGACCTCGATGCGAGGGGAAACCTGATCACGCGCGGCCTGGAGCGGGGCGGCCACAGCAAAGAGAGGAGGGATTATAGCCATCCACAATGCCGCGATTGCGCGATTCATTTCCCCGTGTCCCCCGCTTCTTCCTGGACGCAGCGAAATCCGCGCGTCGGGTCAGGCCACATCGGGTCAATCCCCTGCCGATTCGCGCTGTGAACCCCCCACGACGAGTTGATCCAGCACCCGCCGCGCGACACGCGCCTCTGCCCGGTATCCGGTCCCGTCGGATTCTCGACAGGACTATTCGCGTAATATCCTGCATCGTACCAGTCCCTGCACCACTCCCAGACGCTTCCCGCGAGATCAAGAACGCCATAGGGACTCACGCAGTCCGTGTACGCCGCGGATGCGGTCGGAGCATGCGGCCCTCCTTCCTGGGTATTGCAGCGTGCGGGATTCCAGTCATTTCCCCAGGGGTACTTGCGTGCGTCGTCACCGCGCGCCGCCCGCTCCCACTCCGCCTCGGTGGGGAGCCGGCCGCCAGCCCACGCACAGAAGGAGCGCGCATCTTCCCAAGTCACATTTGATGCCGGAAAAGCTTCGGGCATCCCCCACACAGGCGGCTTCGGAAGCGAGCGACCTGTCTGGGCCGCAAAACGTCGGTACTGACCCCACGTGACCTCGGTCTTGTCCATCAAGAAAGAGCGAACCCGGACGGCATGCCGGGGCTGCTGATGGGGCTCGCCCTCTTTCTCGGTGCTCCCCATCTGAAACTCCCCTCCGGGGATGCGCACGACGATGGCTCCGTCCTTCTCGCGCCAGAACTCCTCGTGGTCCTGCGCGTTAGGCCCGAGAGGCCTCAGCACAATTGGCACAGGGCCGGAGGATTTCGGAAGCAGGGCAAGCGAGACGATGCTCCTGCGGCCCTTCCCGACATGTGCGACCGCCCGCGCTTCCCGCCCTGACGGATCGCGGACGATCACCTCCCGCTCGCCCGTCCGCACCGTGTCAAGCACAACCGGACCCGCCGAGGACGTGCGGCCGACGAGGCCTCCGTCGAGGAGAATCCTTGCCCGCGGGACATCTGCAGTGACCGCGATCTCGCCGTAATCAATTCGGTTGCCGGAACCCGAATTCAAGGCCCGGAAGCGCAGAAGCAACTCTCGCACCCCGAAGGCATCCCTCTCCTTCTCGCTGGCAACGAGCAGCGGGATCACCGCGCTTCCCCCCGCCGGGACCCATAGGATTCGCCGCTCCTTCTTTACTTCATAGGTAGGACTGCCGGCCTCTGCGAAACCGGTGAGCGTACTGACCAAAAGCGAGGCATCCAATCGAACATCGCGTCCCGAGGCCGCCTTCGGCTCCACTGACAGATCCACCAGGAGATATGGCGATCCGCGCAGTGTCCACGGACTGGAAGAGCCTTGTGAGTCAAGCGCCGTGCAACCGCTCCGCGGTCGGATGGGTTCCCAGCTCGCCCCGGAATCGCGCCGCACCTCTCCAAAGAACAGGTGCCAGTGATACTCATCGCGACCCCTCTTCACGATCCCCTCGACCGTGCAACGGTCAGATGCAGGCCCTTCCACGGAGTTCTCAACCAGGTCCATGCGAACCCGGACGGAGCCGGCCGCCCCTGCGACTCTTGGCAACAGAGTCCCAAAGGCGTGAGCGAGAGCCAAGAGTGTGAGAATCCGGCGCACGCCATGCAGAGAAATCCACTCGGATGCCCCTCCGGACCCGGCCTCAGCGGCACGAGCCGCTTTTCCTGTGAGATCTCTGAGCATGTAGGACCCGGTCAGAATCGTACTTGTGGGTATCTACGCACACAGATCTATTCTTCGTCCTGAAGCGATCGAGCATTAGGTTGCACTGAACAGGATATGGATGATCCGCGGTCGCTGGCCCGAGCGAGCTTGTCGAGTGACTGCTCCGTGCAGAGCTGAAGAACCTGTCGCATGTGGATCGGGCATCCCGCTTTCCGAAGGGGATCAGCCTGATCGTGGGTTGGGACTGAGCGTTACCGCCAGCCGCCAATGCAGCCAGCTGGACTGCAGTCGCCTCCTGCCTCTAAAGGGCGCGGGGCGCCCGAAAGCGCCCCGCAATAGATTCGCAAGCTTCACCCTGGGACTCAGACCTTACTGCGGGCAGACTCCTTGAGTGAACATCGTGTTCATGGACATATTGGCCGCATTGCACAGGCCAGGATCGGCCGGGTTCGGCGGCTCACTTAATGGCGCAATCAGCGGCTTGTCGTGGCAGTTGCCCGCGAACACGTTGCACACCTGGTCAATCGGGCAAGCCCCGTAGTTCCCTTGACAGTACGCTCCGGACACGGAGCAGCTGCCGAGAGCACACATGCCACCGACCCACTTGCCGCCATTGTTGTAACAGTCGAGTTGGCTAGCGCAACCCGTCAAGTCTCCCACACTGGCAGCGCAGGCGGCGTTGCACTCGCTGAACAGAAGCCCCACCGATTGATTACCGCTGCAATTTGCCCCACTCCCTGAAAGGAAGCAGTTCAGGGCCGTCGACATCAACTGACGGGCGAGGATGAGCTGTTTGTTGCCTTGTGGGGTGTTGCAGAGCCCCTCGACAGCGCAGTCGTTGTAGGCCTGCACCGGAACTCCGCAGATTAGTAGCCCGGTCGAAGCAGTAAGAAGCGTCTGAGTCTCGATCGGGTGTGTTCCCCAGAACCCGGGGGTACGGCAGATACCGCAATCGCCTAATACATCGGCCGGACAGGTTGCAGTGGTACCCGTGCAGCTTTCTGCGACATCGCATTCGGTCACCGCAGGACGGCAGATAGTCGTCGCAGTCTTGAAGCCGTCACCCGGACATGTAGCGCTCGTCCCCGTGCAGCTTTCCGCCACGTCGCAGTCTCCGTTCGCGGCGCGGCAGGTCGTTGTTGAGGCCTTGAAGCCGTCACCCGGACACGCAGCGCTCGTCCCCGTGCAGCTTTCCGCCACGTCGCAGTCTCCGCTCGCGGCGCGGCAGGTCGTTGTTGAGGCCTTGAAGCCGTCACCCGGACATGTAGC
>JAFNAG010000600.1 GCA_017860135.1 Acidobacteriota bacterium | reverse complement strand
ACCTGTGAGGCTGCATTCCGCGATGATGTCTTCCTTGTCCGGATAGAAATTCGCATGGATGGTGACCGCCCTCGGCTGACCGCGATAGAACTTGAACGGATTCAGGAAATGCACATTCTCTACGGCGCCGACGAAACGATCGGAAAAGATCAGTTTCGCAGCTTCGGCCATGGCTTCAATCCCCATGACACCCGGCAACACCGGCGTCCCGTTGATCTGGTGATCGTACAGGAACGGCTGTTTCGCTGGATCGAGCACTGTCTCGACGGTCAAGCCGCTGAACAGTCCCATCCCGACGATCTCTCCGGTCATCACGCCTCGGGCGCGCAGCGCATTTTGCAGAGGTCCTTCGCTGCTCGTATCCAGTCCGCCCTGCGGATCAAAGTCCTGCATCATGATTCCCAGCTTTTGCCCTATGACCAGTTCACCACAGGTGCCGGTTGTCAGTTCCCGGCGGACGATCGGGATTCCGGCTTCGGGCGGCAGCATATCGATCCCGGCCTGCTTCATGATAGCGGGAATCGATCCCCTGGCGGCCATTCCAATGCCGCTCCACGCGGTCCAGTCGATGGCGATGCCGCGGGTTTTCGGACGTGTAGTCCGGAAATTTGAAATGCACTTGCAGAGAAGGTCGTTGGCCGAGCTGTAGTCCGTCTGCCCCATGTTGCCGAAACGGCCGGCCACAGAGCTGAAGACTACAGCGGCGCCGATAGGCATGCTGCCGATGCTGGACATCAGATTAAACCAGCCGTCGCTCTTTACGTCGAAGACAAGGTCGAATTCCGACGGCTTTTTGTCCGGAATGTTATGGCTGATTTCCAATCCGGCGGCGTGCACCAAAACATCAATGCGTCCGTGCCGGTCGGCGATTTCCTTGACGATGCGGGCTACCGCTGCGTTGTCCATCAGATCGAGACTGCAGTAATGCGCGGTACCCCCGCCGTTGCGGACCGCATGGATTGCGGCAAGTGCTGCATGGGAGCGTTCGAGCGCCGCAATCTCCCTGTCGACCATGACCGGTGTTGCACGCTCTCCGCGGAGTTTCAGCCGCTCGAAAATATCCCGCTTCAAACCTTCTTTATCCGTATCCAGCCGAGCGATGTCGCCGTTGCGCGGGTCCGGTTCCGGAGTCAGATCCAGCAGGTAGAAAATCCCGCCCGAGGCGGCAGCCAGATCCGATGTGATCGCGGAAACAATGCTTCCGGCAGCGCCTGTCACAACGAAAACGGAATCCCGATTCAACTGCAACGCGGGATCTATTTCGCCGGCAGGCTGTTCTTTCAGGCCGATTGTCCAGCGCTGCCCGTCCCTATAGCCTATTTCCACGGCACCCGGATCGCGCAGGGTTTCGTCGAGCAGCAGGTCGGCCAGGGCGCTGGTCTTGCGGCTTTGCCCGAAGTCGACGACTTTGACGGTCGCGTTGCCTTTTTCGCGCTTGTACGATTTTGTAAAACCCGTCACCGCGCCGCCCAGCGGATCTGCCGCACCGGCTGCGTCATACCCGTGCAATCCGCCGAGACGGGTCGCGGAAATCAGAAAAGTTTCCGGCGCGCCCATCTGGTCATCCAATGCTTGCATGGTGGTGAAGAGCAGCTTGGCGCGGACTCTGGTCGCTTCGCGCCATTGCGCGTAGCTCATCCCGGAAAGATCCGGCTGGCTGTCCAGAGCAGGCAGCCAGTATACGCCTTGAATCGGTCCTTCGGCTTTCCAGCCTTCGATATACTTCGTCAAAAACTTGGCATCCGGTACGCCGTCGATGACGAGGGCTTGAACGCCAAGCTTCTCCAGTCTGCCAATCAGCGCTTTCCCAACACCGCCCTGATCGGGCATCACGAGGACCCGGCTTCCGGCGATCAAACGCACGCCGGTAGGTTTGCACAGAGCGAGCGACGGTCGCAGTTGCGGGACGGGAATCCTACGAGGAATCGCGTTGGCTGCATCCATGCTGCCGGCGATCGCCGCAGATGCCGCTCCGCTCTGCGCAGCGGGTACGGTCGGGGCCACAGATGGAGCAGCGGAAGATGCCGCCTCTTTTTTAAGCCCGGGCTTGCGATCATAGACAAACTGAATCGTGTGGGCCAGCGTCGGGTAGTCGCGCAGCTTGAGATTGTCTTCGCGCGGGATGTCATACGCGGCGCGAATAGCCGCAAACATCTCCGCCTGCTTCACGGTATCGATGCCGAGATCCGCTTCGAGGTCCAGATCAAGATCAAGCATGTCGGACGGATACCCGGTTTTTTCGGCGATTATTTTGAGAACCGTTTCCTTTACCGAATCAGATTCCTCCCCTACCGCTTGAACGGGAACGATCACTTTTGGAGAACTCTGCGCCGCGGGCGCAGGGACTTCCACTGTTGTTGCAGCGGGCACATCAACCGCAACGGCTGGTTTCAGATCGGATCTCCGGTCGTACACGAACTGAATCACGTGCGCCAGCGTCGGATAGTCGCGCAGTTTAAGATTGTCTTCGCGCTGAATGTCGTATGCGGCGCGAATGGCTGCAAACATTTCCGCCTGCTTCACGGTGTCGATGCCAAGATCCGCTTCGAGGTCCAGGTCGAGATCGAGCATGTCGGACGGATACCCGGTCTGCTCCGCGATGATCCTAAGGACTTCCACCTCCACCGCGTCAACGACAGGAGCAGGAGATTGGGCCGCGGCCACAGGCGCGGCGGGAGCGGTTGCTTGCGGCACAGGAGCGGTCACTTGCGGCGCAGGAGCGGACGGCGTTAAATCCGGCCGCCGGTCGTATACGAATTTAACCGCATGCGCCAGCGTCGGGTAGTCGCGCAGTTTGAGGCTGTCTTCCCGCGGAATATCATACGCGGCGCGAATGGCCGCGAACATCTCTGCCTGCTTCACGGTGTCGATGCCAAGGTCCGCTTCAAGATCAAGATCGAGATCGAGCATATCCGTTGGATACCCGGTCTGCTCCGCGATGATCCTGAGAACTTCCT
>JAFNAG010000214.1 GCA_017860135.1 Acidobacteriota bacterium | reverse complement strand
TGTTTATATCCGCGGCGAATACAGCAACCAGGTAAGCCGCCTTCTGGGAGCCATTGCTGAGGCCGAAGAGCGCGGCTGGCTGGGCTCGCGCATCGCCGGGAGCGGATTCTCGTTTTCGGTGCATGTGCACCAGGGCGCCGGAGCGTACATTTGCGGCGAGGAGACGGCGCTGCTGGAATCACTGGAAGGGAAACGCGGCGAACCTCGCTCCCGGCCGCCATTCCCGGTTGAGCACGGCTACCACGGTCACCCGACCGTAGTCAGCAATGTCGAAACGCTTGCCGCTGTGCCCAAGATCCTTGCCTATGGAGCCAGCTGGTACCGCTCGCTCGGCGATCCAAACTCTCCCGGCACCAAGCTCTACACGCTGCTGGGCGAAGTCAACCGGCCGGGACTTTTCGAAGCCCCGTTCGGTCTGACGCTGAGGCACATCATCGACACTTACGGCGGCGGCATGCGCGATGGGTCCACCTTCCGGTTTGCCCTCACGGGCGGCGCGGCAGGAACCATCGTGCCGCCTTCACTCCTGGACGTGCCGATGAATTTTGATTCCGGCGCTCAGGGTGTTTCCCTGGGAGGCGGCGGGATGCTGATCTGCGATCAGTCGGTATCCCCCTTGCGAATGCTGCGCGAACTGCTGCGCTTCTTTGAACTCGAATCCTGCGGCAAGTGCACTCCCTGCCGTATCGGCACGTACGAATCCAGAAAAATTCTCGACCGCATGCTCGCGGGCGAGGCCGCGCCCGGAGATGCCGGGCGTCTGGCTGACCTGGTGACGCTGATGCGGGAAGCCTCGCTTTGCGGTCTGGGAATGTCCGTGTGCAAGCCCGTTTTGTCGGCTCTCCAACATTTCCCGGAGTGCTTTTCCTCCGACAGCAGCGCCCTGAAACGAGGAGCGGGACGATGACACTCAAGGTAACGATCAACGGCCATGCAATCGAGGCACAGGAGGGCATGACCCTCGTTGAAGCGGCTGAAGCCTGCGGCGTTGTCATCCCCACCCTCTGCCATCACCGGAACCTGCGGCCGGCCGGTTCCTGCAGGCTGTGTCTGGTGGAGATTTCGCCGCCGGCCGGCCTGGCAACGGCCTGCACGCTCGAGGTGCGCGAGGGCCTTGCGGTGCAGACCGAGACGCCGCGGCTTGTGGAGATGCGCCGCTCGATCCTGAGATTGCTCCTGGAAGACTACGCGGATGCGGGCTATGCGGCAGGAGACCGCGAGGATACCGAATTCGAAAGATGGCTCAAATTCTACGGCGTTCAGCGGCGGCCGGGGCAGCCGCCCCGGCTGCGCTATCCGGTCAACGCGGATCCCAACCCCGTGCTCTGGGTGGATATGAACAAGTGCATTCTGTGCACGCGGTGCGTCCGCGCGTGCGCGGAAATACAGGGCAGGTTCGTGTGGGGAGTCGGCGAACGGGGTCATCGCGCCCGCATTCTGGCCGGCACGGACACGAGCCTGCTGGAAGCCCGCTGCGAGTCCTGCGGCACCTGTGTCGCCTACTGCCCGACCGGCGCCCTGGACGACAGGATGTCCGTCGGGTCCGGCCGGCCCGACAA
This sequence comes from Acidobacteriota bacterium, assembly GCA_017860135.1. GTDB lineage: Bacteria > Acidobacteriota > UBA6911 > UBA6911 > UBA6911 > JAFNAG01. Next base: position 6,464 of record JAFNAG010000214.1, on the reverse strand, counting down.
AACGGTCGAGACAATCTGCAGCTACTGCGGCGTAGGCTGCCACCTGGACCTGAATGTCCGCAGTGAACGCATCACCCGCGTTACGACGCGCCCGCAGTTTCCGGTCAACGGGCTGCAGCTTTGCGTAAAAGGCCGTTACGGCTTCGATTTTGTGAATCACCCCGACCGCCTGCTGCGGCCGCAGGTGCGCCGCTATCTTCTTGAAAACCGCGAAAGACCGCCAGGGGGGCGGGATGAATTGGTTCCGGTCGACTGGGAGACGGCCTTGGACCTGATCGCGGCGAAGCTCTGCCGGATCAAGGCAGACGCGGGACCGGACGCCATCGCGGTGCTCGCATCGGCCAAGTGCAGCAACGAAGACAATTATCTGATCCAGAAGTTCGCCCGGCAGGTGATCGGCACCAACAACATCGACCACTGCGCGCGCCTCTGCCACTCATCCACGGTCGACGGCCTGGCGCTCTGCTATGGTTCGGGCGCCATGAGCAATACCATGGAGGACGTGGCGCAACACGCGCAGGCGCTGTTCATCATCGGCTCAAACACGACCGAGCAGCACCCGGTTTTCGGCGCCAGGCTCAGGCAGGCCGTCCTGCGCCGCGGGATTTCGCTGGTCGTAGCGGACCCGCGCCGTATCGACATCACCGAGTTCGCCGCGCTTCATCTGAAACAGCGCCCGGGAACGGATGTCGCCCTGATCAATGGCATGATGCAGATCGTGCTGGCCAACGGCTGGCAGGACCAGTCTTTTATCGACCAGCGCTGCGAAGGATTCGAGCAATTCCGCGCTGCCGTGGAGTCCTACACGCCGGAGCGCGTGGCGGAAACAACCGGAGTTCCGGCCGCACAGCTGCGCCAGGCGGCCGATATTCTCTCCCGGCATCATCCGATGGCCACCCTGTGGTCCATGGGAATCACCCAACATACCACCGGCGTGCTGAACGTGCTCGCCCTGGGCAACCTGCAGATGCTTTTGGGAAACATGGGCATCCCGGGTGGCGGAGTCAATCCGCTGCGCGGGCAAAACAATGTCCAGGGCGCCTGCGATATGGGAGCCCTGCCCAATGTCTTTCCCGGCTATCAGCAGGTGGCCAGTCCGCAGGCGCGTTCCAGGTTCGCCGCCGCGTGGCAATTGGAAGCACCGGACTGGAAACCGGAGGAGCCGTCATCCTTTCGGATGAGCGGCGCTCCCGGGCTGACGGTGACGGAAATGATTGCGCACGCCGGAGCCGGAAAAATCAAAGGCCTGTATATCGTGGGCGAGAATCCCGCCATGACCGATCCCGACGTCACTCATGCGCAGAAATGCCTGGCCGCCTGCGAGTTTGTCGTCCTGCAGGAGATATTCCCTTCCGAAACGGCGGTAATAGCGGACGTGCTGCTGCCCGGAGCTTCATGGGCTGAGAAGGATGGGACGTACACTAATACCGAGCGCCGAATTCAGCTCGGGCGCCGGGCGATTCAGCCATTGGGCGAAGCCCGGCCGGACTGGATCATCATGGAGGACCTGGCCCGGCGGGTCATGGACCGGGAAAAGCGGGTTCCCGTGGGGGCCAGGGCCGCCTGGCAATACAGCTCTCCGTCGCAGATTATGGAAGAGATCGCCGCGCTGACGCCGAGCTACGGAGGCGTCCGCCACCAGCGGCTGGAGCGCGGAGAACAGCTGCACTGGCCCGTCCCGACGGTCGATCACCCCGGCACGCCGATTCTGCACGTCGGGAAGTTCACACGCGGCAAAGGCAAGTTTCACGTAGTGGAGCATCTGCCGCCGCAGGAAATGACGGACAGCGAATATCCGCTGGTGCTGACGACGGGCCGCGTCCTGTACCACTGGCATGGAGCGGAGATGACGCGCCGGGCGCAGGCGCTGCGGGACCTGTATCCGGAGACGGTCGTGGAAATCAGCCCGGAAGATGCGGCAAAGATCGGGCTGAACGGGCGCAAGACGGTGCGCATCAAGTCGCGCCGCGGTGAAATGGTGGCGCGCGCACTGGTGACGGACCGCGTCTGCGCGGGCCTGGTCTTCGGCAACTTCCACTTCCCCGGCCCGCAGAACGTCAATAACCTCACGATCGCCGCGCTGGACCCGGTCTCGAAAATCCCCGAATACAAAGTCTGCGCCGTCCGCCTCGAGCCGGTCTAAGACGTCGCATCCTCCGGGGTTTCACCTAAAACAGGCGTTTCGCTATTTGGCGGGCTTTTGCCAGTTCTTCTTCGTTATTGATATTGATGAAGCTGTAACGCTGCGGGTCCGACGCCAATAATTCCTCCGGAGTCAGATACCTGGTTTTCACCAGGCCGGCGATTTCGATCATGCGCGCATTGTCCCTGTCCATCAGTTCCAGGATGGCGCCCATGCATGCCTTCGAATAGACCGCGTGCAGCGGTTCGAACCGTTCCCCTTCACGATAAGCAACGAGGTCCGAACCTTCGGCAATATCGAGCATATAACGAATCAGGCCGGCATTTAAAAACGGCATGTCGGAAGCGGATACGAAATTATAAACCGATTCCGAAGCCGCCAGCCCCGCATATATGGCCCCCGGCAAACCCCTGTTTTGTGAAAAATCGGCTACGACCCTGGTCCGGGCATACATGGAAATATCAGGCAGGCTGGAAGGCCGTGAAGTGACGACGATGGTCTCACGTCCAAGAAGCGACAGCACATCCAGGACCCGGTGCAAAAGGATCTTCCCGCCAACGGTCTCGGCAAGTTTATTCCTTCCCAAACGGGTGCTTTTGCCGCCGGCAAGCGTGATGCAGCTGACGTCCAATACCACCGGGCTCCTCAAAGTGTCGGTTTTCCAAAGATAAATTATATTCCGGCGTGCGTCGGCGTTTTTTCACCGTAAGTCCGCGTTATCTTTTGTAAGCTTCGCGCGCGCGGAAGCCGGCGGCCGCGTAAGGCAGGATCTGCACGAAGGTGGCTTCCAGGTCGCGCGGATCGCATTTTCCGCGGGAGAGCCCAAGCAGCGAATTGGGCGCGCGCACGCCGAAGGCGATCGCGCCCACGATGAAATGCAGCCGCCACATCAGGGTTTCATTCGAAAGATGAGGCAGGCGCGAGCGCAGAGCTTTGAGGAACGCATGGTGCGTGCGCTGCAGGTAGGGGGAGCCCTTTTTCAGCCTCTCCCATCTCTCCACGGACAGGTTGGCCGTCAGCCGGAGCTGCAGCGCCCTTTCCTTCGGATTCAATCCCGGCTGCAGCCAGGGAAAGATCCACGCTTTCAAAATTTCTTCCAGGGACGGCCGGTTCCCGTTGCGCATCGCGGCAGAAAGCATTTTCATGCGCTCCCGCGCGAGCGGGATGGTATGCATGCGGTAGACCTGGTTGAACAGCTGCTGTTTGCTGCGGAAGTAATAGGCGACCAGCGCGGAATTCACTCCGGCGTGCGACGCAATCTCGCGCACCGACACTTCCCGGTACCCTTTCGAAGCGAACAACGCTTCCGCCGATCTAAGAAGCTTTTCTCTTGAACCTGGATTCTGCCTTTTCACCTGTCGCGTCCTCTTTTGATTGGAAATGGCGCCGGTAAAAAATATATATTTTTTATCAGCGTATGTCAGCGATTTTATCAATATGCCGGCGTTACTGGAGGAAAATATGGAAATCGGGTATCTGCAAATCTTTATTCTTATTCCGCTTCTTTCATGGATGGCCGGCCCGGGGCAGGCAGAACGCCTCGACCCTCCCAAGCCCGAACTGGAATTCCTGGCGCGCTTCGAAGGGTTGCTGGAAGCGCCCGTGCTGGAAGTGGGCAAGGTGCCGGGCGTGGGGAACCGCAGGATTATCCCGATCACGGGCGGCAAGTTCGAGGGCCCGCGCCTGAAGGGGCAGATTCTCAACAACGGCGCCGACTGGCAGGTGATCCAGGAGGACGGCGTGGCCCGGCTGGATACAAGGTACGCGCTGAAGACCGATGACGGGGCGCTGATATACATCCAGACGCGCGGATTCCGTTACGGGCCCGACGACGTGATTGCGCAGGTAGCCCGCGGGGAAACGGTAGACCCGAACAAATATTTCTTCCGGATCTTCATTCAATTTGAAACCGGCGATCCCAGGTATGCCTGGCTGAACCGCGCCATGGCCATCGGCGCCGCCATGCGTTTGAGAAATAGCGTTATTTACGATGCATACCTTGTCAAATAACGCTGACACACGCTTTTTTTCGTGAGGACGGCTCTCCAGAGCCTTTTTTCGTGAGGACGGCTCTCCAGAGCCGTCCGATAAGCGACTGACCGGTTTGCGCCCAATCGGACCGGTCTGGAGACCGGTCCTCACGAATTTACAGGGTCTGGAGACCGGTCCTCACGAATTTACAGGGTCTGGAGACCGGTCTTTAGGAAAAAGGGGAGGGAGAGCCATCTCCACTGGTTTTATCCCCCTCCTTCAGATTAGGTGAAATATTTTCCCTGCTTGCGAAACATTAGCTGTGTGAGCAAGCCATCAGCCTCCGGACACTACTATCGCCGCAAATTGCACCACTTCAGAAATCCCGGGTATATTTATCATGCCCGTTTAAGCCTTCATCCAAAATCCAAATATCTGCACACAGCTCGCGAATTCCAGATTGTCCAGGACGCCATCATGTATCTTCATAAAAGGAATTGCATCGTTCTTGCATGGGTCATCATGCCAAACCATGTGCACCTCGTTTTCCAGCCTATTCCAAAGACCGATGAATTGAGCGCCTGGTGCGACTATCTGGGATTCCACAGGGTTGAAGATATTTTGGGGAGCCTGAAAAAATATTCTGCGAGGAGAATCAATGCAATTCGCAATCGGACTGGCAACCCATTTTGGCAAAGAGAATGTTTCGACCGCACGGCCAGGAATGAAAAGGACCTGGATACGCTGATAAATTATGTTCATGCCAATCCCCTCCGATGGGAATTGGTACTGAGGCCCGAAGATTACCCGTGGTCATCGGCCGGCACAATCTATTCCGGGAAAAGCGAATACAGGGACTGGTTTGTTTTTTAGTTTTCGTGAGGACGACTCTCCAGAGCTTTTTTTCGTGAGGACGGCTCTCCAGAGCCGTCCGATGGGCGACTGATCGGTTTGCGCCCAATCGGACTGGTCTGGAGACCGGTCCTCACGAATTTCGAGGGTCCGGAGACCGGTCCTCACGAAAAGGGACAACCTACGGGGCGGCGCAGGTGAAATTGCCGCCGCTCGCTTGTTTCGCATAGGCCGGATAGGGGCACAGGGGCCGGGTGATGCCGGGGAAACCGGCGCCGGTGGCGGGCAACTGGCCGGGCGCCTCCCCTTTTTCCACCCAGTTCACGATCGCCGTCAATGCATCGAAATTGTCCAGCCCGCCGCCCGCGCAATGCGTCATGCCGGGCACGAGGAAGAGCCTGGCCCACTCCGGTCCCGGCCGGACCTCGGCATTGTCCTTCACCAGAGCGTTGTAGTAGCGGATCGTGTCGTTGGCCGAGAAAAACGGATCGGCCATCCCGTGGTACAGGATCAGCTTCCCTCCCCTTTCGATGAAGGTCGACAGCTGCGTCCCCGTCGGGTCCTGCAGTGCCGCGGTTTCCTCGACGCGCGCCGGGTCGCGGTCGAAATCGTATTTCATCGGGTCGAAATCCGGGTCATACGGAGTCATGAAGTAGCCCTTCAATCCGCTGAGCATCAGCGTGACTCCGGCGGAGTTGGGAACGGCGGTCTTCGAGGTCCCCAGCTTGAGCATCCTCCATCCCGCCGAGGCGATGCCGGGGTCCCAGGGCCAGTCGGAATAAAGCTCTTCTCCTTTGGAATTCCTCGGCCCGTCGAACACCATCTTGAGGATGGCGACCTGCGCCGGCGTGAGGCAGGCGGGGGTCTTTTCGCCTCTACAGGAGAGTCCGACCGGATCGAAATTGCACGCGGCGGTGTTCATCACAAGCCCATCCTTCGCGCCGTCGGACTCGTCGCACTGTTTGAGAATGGCGTCGGCGACCAGCTTGAGGTCGGCGTCGGAATAGGCCTGGCTCAGGATGGGGTTGCCTTCGGCGTCCGTCGGCGCGATGCGCGAAAACAGGATGGTCTCCCAGGCATTGCCGATGGCGGCGTGGGTGACGCGGAAAGCCGGCGCGCCCGAGACGATGCCGTCGAAATCCCTGGGGAAGCGCTGTGCCGCCATCAGTCCCTGGCGGCCGCCGTTGGAGCATCCGGCGATGTAGGAGTGCTTCCACGCTTCGCCGTAAAACTGCCGCACCAGCTCCCGGGACACTTCGGTGACGCGCTCGATCGAGCGGTAGGCGTTGTCGATGCGCGCCTGCTGGTCGCGTCCGAAAGTCGCATCGGCCATGGGATTGGGGCCGGAGCCCTGGTGTCCGCCGTCGGTGGCGGCGACGGCGAAGCCGCGCGCGAGCCCGGGAGTCTTGTCGGCGCCGGAGGAGGAGCCCAGCGCCGGGCGGATCATGCCGTCCATGCCCCCGCCTCCCTGGAAGAGGAAGCGCTGCTCCCACTTTTC
>JAFNAG010000053.1 GCA_017860135.1 Acidobacteriota bacterium | reverse complement strand
CAGTAAAACCGGATCTTGAAACCTCGAAACGGGTGGACGCTTTGTGGACCAGGATCTTTGCGTGAAATCCACGACGCGAGCCGGCAAGCAGTATCCCGGCCGGAGAATCCGCGAAAAGATCCAAGCCGCAACCGCAAGGGTGCGGGCAAAACCCGATCTGGTCATTCCTTGAATCCTCGGATATCCTCGTGAGTGGCCATTGCCGATGACAAGAGCACCGAGGGAGTGGCACTATACGGAGGTTTCAGCCATGGAAAGCGAATCGATCGATTCTCCCGACATGTCGAATGCCGAGTTTGCCAAGGCTCTCGAGCGGGTGTCGGACTGGATTGTGTCCTATCGAACCCGCGTCGGTGGCCTGCCGGTGTTGTCTCGCATCCAGCCAGGAGACATTGAAAAGGCCCTGCCTTCTTCAGCCCCTTTAGAAGGGGAACCCGTGGAGGCCTGGCTCAAGGACCTGGAAGACATCATTCTGCCCGGTGTCACGCATTGGAACCACCCGGGATTCATGGCATATTTCGGCATCACCGGGTCCGCTCCCGGCATCCTCGCGGAGCTGATCGGCGGCGCCATCAACACGAACGGCATGTTGTGGAAGACTTGCCCGGCCCTGGCGGAACTGGAGCGCGTAGTGCTGCGCTGGTATGCCACGGCGCTCGGTCTCCCCGACTGGTTCGGAATGATCACGGATACGGCTTCCACGTCCACCCTGGTAGCCCTGGCGGCAGCACGTGAGGCAACGGGGCTGGATGTGCGCCAGGAAGGCCTTTCAGGAAAACCGCCGCTGGCTCTGTATTGCTCGGAGGAAGCGCATTCCTCGGTCGACAAGGCGGGACTGGTGCTGGGGGTGGGAATGCAGGGCATCCGGCGGATCCCAAGCAGCGAGGCTTTCCGCATGCATGTGGACCAGCTCGAGGCAGCGATCGAAAAGGACCGGCAGGACGGAAAGCACCCCTTCGCGGTGGTGGCTACGGTCGGAACCACTTCCGCCACCGCAGTCGATCCGGTGAGGGAAATCGCGGCGGTCTGCCGCCGCCATGGGCTGTGGCTTCATGTCGATGCCGCCTATGCCGGAAGTGCCGCTGTGGCGCCCGAATTCCGCTGGACGCTTGATGGATGCGATCAGGCCGACTCCCTGGTGGTGAACCCGCACAAGTGGCTCTTTACGCCAATCGACTGTTCCGCCCTGTTTACGAGCCGGCCCGACATCTTCCGCAATGCTTTCTCGCTCGTGCCTGAGTACCTGCGCACCGATGTGCGCGGCGCCGTCGACCTCATGGACTATTCGTTCCAGTTGGGCCGGCGTTTCCGTGCGCTCAAGCTGTGGTTTGTGTTCCGGCACTTCGGCACCAGGGGGATAGCTGCCCGCATCCGGGAACACGTGCGCCTCGCGCAGGAGCTGACGTCGTGGATCGACGCCCACCCTCAATTGGAAAGGCTGGCCCCTGCGCCCTTCTCTGTCGTCTGTTTCCGGGTGCATCCGGCCGGAATGGAGGAGGAACCGGACTTGGAGCGGTTGAATGCTTCGGTGCTGCAAAAAGTCAACGCGACCGGGGAGGTCTTTCTGTCGCACACAAAACTCAAGGGGCGCTACTGCCTGCGTGTCGCCATCGGCAATCTGCAGACAAACCTGGAGCGGGTCCGGCGCGCCTACCGACTGGTGTGTGAGGCTGCGGGGATTCCCGCCACGGGGATTTGACACGGAGAAAGAAGGGGACAGTCACGGTTATCATACCGGTTGGCGCCGCTCGTCAGCCTCACATAAATACATGAGGGACCAGCGTTTCTTGACCACGGACCGGCGCCCGGACCGACGAGACAGATCCTTTCCACAGCATACCCTTGGCCACTGCTTCTGGAATATTCATTCTTCGGTCCTGCCGCGGGCCAAAGGTTCCACATTGGAAGCCTGGAAATCCCGCAGTGCCTGGCAAGACCATGCGTCATGCCTGCTTTGCAGTGAAATTCATTGGGATTATCAGGGAACTTGTTCTGTGGTGAGTCCGTAATTGTCCACAAGGCCGGGAGAGCCGTAAGTGGATGGTTTCGCGGAAGCCTTGGAGGCAGATCTGGCTTGGATTTTGTGTAGATAATGGGAGTATTTTAATATACCGGAAGCGGGAGGAAACGATTATGCCGTGGGCCGAACTTCTGCAGGATATCCGCCACGGCGCGCGAGTGCTGTGCAGCAACCCTCTCTTCTCGATCGTTACCGTCGTGACACTTGCCCTGGGTATTGGCGCCAACACGGCGATGTTCGGCATCATCGACACAGTGCTCCTGCGCCCGCTTCCCTACCCGGACGCCGACCGATTGGTGATCGGAAGAAAATCCTTTGACAGGGGAATCACCGCCAGCGGGCCAGTCTCCGGGTATGACTGGTTCGATTACCGGCGAGAGAGCCGCTCCTTCGATTACTTGTCCATGATGATGTGGGGCCCCTTCCGGATCACGATAACCGGAGATAAGGAGCCCGAGCGGGCGGACCTCCTGTTCGTATGCTGGGACCTCTTTCCCATGCTGCAGGTTCCGCCTCTGATCGGACGGCATTTTCGGGAAGACGAGGCATTGGTCGGGGGGCCGCCGGTGGTCATGCTCAGCTATGGCTACTGGCAGCGCCGTTATGGCGGCGACCCAGGCATCATCGGCAAAACACTCACGGCCTCCGGCACTGCGTCCACCATCATCGGGGTCATGCCGACCCACTTCCGTTTTCTTGCCGATGCCGACATGTGGTCATTGACCTATCGTGACGGACCGGGCGCGAATGCCCGGCGGTGGCACAACCTGATTGTGGCCGGAAAGCTGAAACGCGGCGTAACTATCACCCAGGCCCAACAAGAGCTCGACAGCCTCTCGGCGAGGCTGGCCGAGCAGTATCCGGAAAGCAACAAGGGCAAGTCGATCCAGCTCACTGCGCTGCATGATTACATCGTAGAAGACTCGCGCACCAGCCTGTTGCTGCTCATGGCCACTGTCGTGCTCGTGCATCTGATCGCATGCAGCAATGTCGCAGGCCTGCTGCTGGCCCGTGGCCAGAGCCGCATCTCGGAGATTGCCATCCGATCCGCAATCGGGGCCTCCAGAGGGCGGTTGATCCGGCAGCTCCTTGTCGAGAGCCTTCTCCTGGCCGCAGCCGCCGGTGCCTCGGGAATCCTGGTCGCGACCCTTCTGATGCAACTGATTCTTCGCCTCCTTCCAATGGGGCGGGTCGGGATCATCCATCCTGCTCTTGACACAAGGGTGCTGCTCTTTACACTGCTGGTTTCTCTCGCGACCGGATTGATTTTCGGGATTCTCCCCGCGCTGCGGAGCACGAGGATTGACCTGGCGAGCCGATTCCGTTCCGGAGTCCGAACCACCGAGGACAGAGGGGGCTCCCGCTGGCGCGCCACGATGGTGGTCTTTCAGGTCGCGATGTCGATCTTCCTGCTCATCGGATCGGGACTTCTCATGCGCAGCCTGGCACGCCAGGCCCAGTCGGATCTGGGATTCGAGCCCGGGAATCTGCTGGCCACAGAGATCCAGATTCCGGCGGACAGCTATCCTGAGCCGCCCCGGCAGACCGCCTTTTTCTGCACCCTTCTGCAGGAGGTGCGTTCCCTTCCCTTCGTGGAGTCCGCGGCACTGGTCAATCAGCTTCCTATTCGCGACCCGGGGAACGACATTTACGCATGGCCGGCCGGCCAACCTCCGACAACGGCTGAGGACACCCGCTCGGCCTTTGATCGCATCGTGCTGCCCGGATATTTCAGAACGATGGGAATTCCCATCAGGACGGGGCGCGATCTCGAGGAGACTGACACAGCAGAATCCGCGAGAGTAGTAGTCATCAGCCGGTCGATGGCCCGGGACCTCTTCCCCGACGCCGATCCGATCGGTCGTACCATCGTAATCGATATGGGAGAGCGAATCGAGCACCGGGTGGTCGGCGTCGTGGAGGACGTGCGCATGACCAGCGTGCGCAGCGATCCATACCGCACAATGTACACATCTTACCTGCAGCGTTCCGGCAGACGCATGCGGTTGGCGGTGCGCACGGCCGGCGATCCCGTGAGCCTTGTCCCTGCCGTGCGCCAGATCCTGCAGCGGCTCGACCGGAACGTCCCGCTGGCCGAACCCGCCTCCATGATGGAGATCATTGACCGGTCCGTCACCGGATTCCGGATCGTGACGATATCGCTGGGTCTATTCGCGGGCCTGGCGCTTTTGTTGACGGCGGTGGGACTTTATGGTGTGCTCGCCTTCTGGGTCACCCAGCACATTTTCGAATTCGGCATCCGCATGGCCCTGGGTGCGACGGGTACGGATACCATCGGATTCATAATGAAGCGTGGCTTCATCCTCGTGGGGTTGGGATTGGTCCCGGGCATCATTGCTGCCGTTTTCGGCACTCGGCTCATACAACAACTCCTGTTCCAGGTAGAGCCGCTCGATCCGTTCGCTTACGTTGGGGCCGCCCTCTTCCTTGCGGTGATTTCCGCGCTTGCCTGCCTGCTCCCTGCATTGCGCGCCCTGCGCATAGACCCGGCCCGCTCGCTCCGGGCGGAATGAGCGAAAAACCGAAACCGGGCTCCGATTCGGTTCCCGGAATGCTCCTGTGAGCGCATGTCCAGAATACGCACCTCAATTCCCTTTTCATCCTCCTGCTTCGGACCTCTTGATTGGCTGCACGATCGCTGTTTTCATCTTGCATTCTGCCGCTGCAATCCGCAAATCGGATGCTCTGTAGATGGCTGGCTAATCTGAGTCTTGATCCTGAAGCGGCTGCTCGAGCACTTCACGGGCTGTCTCCGCGTCGGCAGAGTTCACCTGGAGCCTGATCCCGGCGTTCACGCCGGGGAGATGGCCGAGTCCGCTGCCCGAGCGCGGTCCGAACCAGGCCTGATCCGAAGTCGAAGGTGTATCGCCTGCACCGATCAATGCACTCGGAATGCCGCCCGAAGCCAACAGCCCCTGGGCAAGCAGCGCCTCGCTCATATCGGGGAATTCAGCGACGGTAACGGGGTCCGTCAGGGCTTCGCCCTCCTCCTCCGGACTCGGTTCTGTCTTCAAACTGAGATGCATCCCGCGCCGGGCCATCTCCTCTTTCAAAGCCTGATGCCCCGCTTCGATCAGAGAGTCCCAGTCCTCGGCAAGGGACTCCAATTCCCCATCATTCATAGAAGCATACAGCCCCGCCAGGCGGATTTGCTCGTCATCATGCTTCATTGTCTCCTCCGCAACTTCATTTCCATCCGGTGTCAGTCTGCCCACCGCCTCTTGAGTATTGCGGCAGCTGCGACGACCTGGTCGGTCGGGCAGGAAAAGGCGAAACGGATGTGACCCGCTCCCGCCGGCCCGAAGACTTCGCCGGGCACGCTGCCAATGCCGGTTTCCTCGATCAGGCATTCGGTCATCGCCCGGCCGCCGCGCATGCCGGCGTACCCTTCCCAACTCTCATCGATGCGCGCCCAAAGATAGAATGCGCCCTGGGGTCGGAACGAATGCAGCACCCTGACTTCCTGGAGCCCCTCCCAAAGGGCATCGCGGCGTACCTGGTATTCCTCCGCCATGCGCGATGTCGCATCCTGCGGTCCGGTCAGGGCGGCGATCGCACCGATCTGGGTCGCCGAGTTCACACCGTTTATGGTGCAGCGAAGGAGTTTGGCCATGCGTTCGACCAGCCGGTCGTCATTGCAGGAGAGATATCCCAGGCGCAGACCGCTCATGGCATAGCTTTTGGACATGGAAAAGATGCTGAGCACGCGTTCGTATCCGAGGGACGCGGCGCTCACATGCTTGCGCCCGTCAAACAGGACGTGCTCGTAGGCTTCATCGCTGATCACCCAGAGCCCGTGCCTCTCGGCGAGCCGGAGTATAGGAATCAGTTCTTCCCGCCGCAGGACCATCCCCGTCGGATTGTGCGGGGTGTTGATGACAACAGCGCGCGTGCGGGGCGTAACCGCGGCTTCTATCGCCTCGGCTCCATATCGGTATCCATCGCCGCAATCGAGGCGGGCCCTGACGGGAACTCCTCCGGCGAGAATGACGTTGTCCGCCGTCTCGGTCCAGGTCGGATCCGGCATGATGATCTCGTCGCCGGGCTGAACCAGAGCATGGAATGCGATATATAACGCGTTCATGGCGCCGTTGGTCACGAGGACATGGCCGGGATCCTTGACCGGTATGCGGTTTTCCTCGACCAGTTTCCGGTGGATCGCCTCGCGCAGGGGCTTGATCCCGGCGCCGGAAGTGTAGTGCGTGTGCCCCTCATCCAGCGCTTTTTTGATCGCTTCACGAATGTGTTCAGGGACGGGGAATGAAGGGTCTCCCGACTCCAGCCGGTATACTTTCTTCCCCTGCGACTGCTTCTCCAGCAGGCGGTCGCGAACCGTCACAATGCCTCCCACGGCGATTGAATCCACCAGATGCTCCCCTCGTTCCATCGCGCACTCCTCCTCTTCCGCCCCCCAAACTGGAGACGCTACCATGTTTTGCGGTCGCTGTACGCTCTTCGAAAAATCAACTGCCAGGATCAGGGAAATGTCCCCGATCCATGGAGATTTGAACTCCGGGATGTGGTCAGGGTTTTCATTTCCGGGTGCTCGCCGGATTCGGATATTGCATTGTCCGCAACAAAGAAGTATTGAGTATATCAAAGCCGAATGGGATGTTTGGAATGAGATCACTCGCGGCTTGCGATGTGCGCGACGAGCAGGCAAAGGCCCGGCACCCGGGTTCGGGAAGGAGTCAGAGATGAAGGCGATTCGAGTGCAGGAGACAGGAGGTCCGGAAAAGCTCATGTTTGGGGAGGTGGACATACCGAATCCCGGCGCAGGCCAGGTTCGCGTTGCCGTCCGGGCAATCGGAGTGAACTTCATCGATATCTATCACCGGTCCGGACTGTACAAAGTCCCGCTGCCTTTCACCCCGGGGGTGGAGGCTGCCGGCGTAGTCGACGCGGTGGGCGACGGGGTATTGGAGTTGTCGCCGGGGGAGCGTGTCGCCTTTGCCATGAACCTCGGGACCTATGCAGAGTTCGCGGTCGCCCACGCACGCCACGTGGTGAAGCTCCCCAGAACGGTGGACTTCCCGACCGCGGCCGCACTCATGCTCCAGGGTATGACGGCTCACTACCTCACCACATCCACGTTTGATCTACAAAGCGGTCATACCGCTCTGGTGCATGCCGCAGCCGGAGGGGTCGGATTGCTGCTGGTGCAGATCTGCAGGATGATCGGGGCGAATGTTATCGGCACGGTGTCGACGGAGGAGAAAGCGAAGCTTGCATCTGAGGCCGGAGCCAATCATGTCGTTCGCTACGACCAGGTGGATTTTGAGGCAGAAGTAAAGGAGATCACAGGTGGAACAGGGGTAGACGTAGTATACGACTCTGTCGGCCGGTCGACTTTCGAGAAAAGCCTGAATTGCCTCAAACGCAGGGGAATGCTGGTGCTGTTCGGACAATCGAGCGGCCCGGTCGCACCGGTGGACCTGACAATCTTGAATGCGCGAGGATCTCTCTACGTAACCCGGCCAAGCCTCGCCCACTACACCGCTTCCGAGGAGGAAACCCGCTGGCGGGCAGGCGAGATTCTGGAGTGGCTGGCGGAGGGGACGCTGAAGCTGCGCATCGACAAAACCTTCCCACTGCGAGAAGCCGCCGATGCGCACCGGGCTCTCGAGAGCAGGCAGACCATAGGGAAGCTGCTTCTCCTGCCTTGAGCCGGAATCCTCCGGTGGCGCAAAACGTGGAAAACTGCACCTCAAAGGCTCAAAAAGCTCGAAGAACCTCGAAGCCCGACTTGCGGCTGCGGGCATTGAGGTACGATAGCTGCAAGTCTTTTGAGATTCTTTGAGTCCTTGGAACCTTGGAGGTGAGGCCTATGATCCCCACAGGCGAAACACTTGCGCGCTTTCGCGCACCGCGGCAGCAGGGGGCTATTGCAGCACTCCCCGGAACTTTTCGCAGGCCCAGTCAATCTCTTCGCGTGTGATCACGAGCGGAGGAGCGACCCGGATCACGCGATCGTGGGTTTCCTTGCACAGGATTCCTTCCTCCTTCAGCCTTTCGCAAAACGGGCGCGCCGGTCCGCTCAGCTCGATCCCGATCCACAGGCCGCGCCCGCGCATTTCCACGACATGCGGCGAACGCAGGGTCTTGAGCCTGCCGAGAAAATAGACCCCGAGTTCCGCCGAGCGCTCGACGAGTTTCTCTTCGGTCAGTACCCGCAGGGCTGCCCGCGCCACGGCGCAGGCAAGCGGGTTGCCGCCGAAAGTGCTGCCGTGATCGCCGGGTTTGAAGACGCCGAGAACATCGCGCGGCGCGAGAACGGCAGAAACGGGGTAATATCCGCCGGAGAGGGCTTTCCCGATAATCACCATGTCCGGCCGGACGCCATCATGCTCATGAGCGAAGAGTCTGCCGGTCCTTCCCAGACCCGACTGAATCTCATCGAGGATGAGAAGCATCTTGTTTTCCCGGCAGATGGCTTCGCACTCCCGCAAATAGCCATCGGGAGGGACAATGATCCCGGCTTCCCCCTGGATCGGCTCCACCAGGAATGCGCATGTGTCCGGAGTTACGGCGCGCCGCAGCGCTGCTGCGTCCCCGTAGGGAATGATCGTAAATCCGGGGGTGAAGGGTCCGAAACCGTCCCGGTACTGGTGTTCCGTGGAGAAGCTGACGATGGTGATCGTGCGCCCGTGGAAGTTGTTGCTGCAGGCGATGATTTCCGCCTTGCCGGGAGCGATTCCCTTCACCTGGTAGGCCCATTTACGCGCCGTCTTGAGAGCGGTCTCCACGGCTTCGGCGCCCGAGTTCATGGGCAGGACTGAATCCATCCCCGTCAGGTCATGCAGGTCTTTGCACAGGAGCGGCAGCTGGTCATTGCGAAACGCTCGTGAAGTCAGCGTGACCCGGCGCGCCTGCTCGACCATCGCGTGGAGGATTCGCGGATGGCAATGCCCCTGGTTTACCGCCGAGTAGGCCGCCAGGCAGTCCAGGTAGCGCTTTCCTTCCACGTCATACACCCAGACTCCCTCTGCGCTCTGGACCACAACGTCCAGAGGATGGTAATTGTGGGCGCCATATTGATCCTCGAGCGCGATGTAATCCCTGGTCTTCATCTCAGTCATCCTGCTTCTCCTTTCGGGAGGTGTTTGCACCGGCGGTTGGTTTGTTTTCAATCCAGGACCATTGTCAAGAGCGCCATGCGCACGTACAGGCCGTTGGTGGCCTGCTGGAAGTAGAAGGCCCGCGGATCGTGATCCACGGCTTTGTCGAGCTCGAGCGTGCGGGGCAGCGGATGCATGATCATGGCGTCCGGCTTCATTTTTTTCAGCACCGATGCGTCCATAAAATACTTCTGTATCTTTTCCCGTTCCTGCATGCGTCCCGGTCGGATCTGCGTAACATACACAACATCAACAGCGTCGATCACAGTGTCGATTTCGGTTTCCTGGGCGAACCAGACGTCGCGCTCCTCCAGGTGTTCCAGGATATCGTGCCGCATCTGCACTTCAGGCGGGCTCACGAAATACATCTTGACCCTGTCGAACTTACTCAGCAGATAGGCAAGGGAGCGTACCGTGCGGCCCCGGTCCAGTTCTCCCACCATCGCGATGGTGAGCCCGTCCAGCGTCCTGCGCTCCCTGAAAATCGTGTACAGGTCCAGGAGCGCCTGCGTAGGGTGCTGCCCACCGCTGCCGTCTCCCGCATTGATGACCGGAACGGAAGATACGGCCGCGGCGCGGGCGGCGCCTCCCATCTCCATGTGACGCAGCACGATCACGTCCGTGTATCCGGAGATGATCCGGATTGTGTCTTCCAGCTGCTCCCCTTCGACCTCAGAGGAAAAAGTCTTCGCTTCCTCCGTGGAGCACACACGACCGCCCAGACGATGCATTGCCGCTTCGAACGAAATGCGGGTGCGCGTCGAGGGTTGGTAGAAGAGGGTCGCCATGATCTTGTGCTGGTAGTCCAGGGTGCCGCCCTTGGCGACCACGCGCTCCATGATGCGGGCACGATCGAAGAGCTCCAGCAACAGCGGCACCGTAAACTGCTGTGACTCGATCACGTGATGGAGAATCATGACCTGCCCTCCCGTATCAGGGAATGATCTGGGTTCCCGCGCCCCCCAACACCGCGTCCGCCAGATTGTCAAGGGAGGTGATGATCGCTTTCCTGCCTCCCGAGTCGAGGAAATTCATCGCGGCTTCCACCTTCGGTCCCATGCTGCCGGGCGGAAACTCTCCGGCCTGATGATGCCTGCGGATCTCCTCGAGGCGAACGAGCTCGAGAGCGCGTTGGCCGGGCTGCTTGAAGTGAAGGTAGACGTGATCCGCATCAGTGGAAAAGACCAGAAGGTCTGCCGCAAGCTCGATGGCCAGCAGCATCGAAGCCCGGTCCTTGTCGATCACCGCGTCGACGCCTCGCAGCAACCCGCCCTCCCGCACGACCGGTATTCCCCCGCCCCCGGCCGCCACCACCAGAATTCCCTGATCGATCACCCTGCGAATCACTTCCGCCTCGACAATATCGATCGGATCCGGCGACGGAACCACCCGCCGGTAGCCTCTGGAGGAGTCTTCGATCATGTCCCACCCGTATTGGCGAATTCTCTCCTCCGCCGCCGGCCGGGAATAAAAAGGACCGATGGGTTTCGTGGGATTGCGGAACGCCGGATCATCGTCGCGAACCACCACCTGGGTCAGAATCGTAGTCACCGGCATGCTCAGCCCCGCAAGCTGCAACTCGAGCTGTAACGCCTGCTGCAGGATGTACCCGATTTCCCCCTGCGTAGCGGCGACACACACGTCGAGGCTCTGTTCGTAGACCTGCCCGGCAGCCCGCTCCGAGCGCAGCAGCTGCGCGCCGACCTGCGGACCGTTTCCATGCGTCACTGCGAGGTGAAGCCCGGATTGTATCAGGGTGACGATCGCCTTGCTGATCCGGCGCGCGTTGGCGATCTGTTCCAGGATGGATCCCTTTTCCCCTGCGCGAATCAGGGCGTTGCCGCCTACTGCGATCACTGCCGACTTGATCACGGCTCACCTCTGCCCCATCAGCGCAGCCATGATGGCCTTCTGCGCGTGGAGCCGGTTCTCCGCCTGTTGGAATACGACGGAACGAGGCGATTCGATGACTGCGTCAGTTGCTTCCTCGCCGCGGTGTGCCGGCAGGCAGTGCATGAATACGGCATCCGGGCGTGCTTTTGAGAACAGCTCCTCATCGACCTGATAAGGACGGAAGATTCTCAGCCGCAATGCGCTTTCGGCCTCCTGACCCATGCTGGTCCACACGTCCGTATAGACAGCATCCGCTTCGTGCACGGCCTCCGAAGGATCCTGCGTGAGATCAATCGTGCAGCCAGTCTCCACGCCATGCGCACGCGCCCACGCGACGACCTCCGGATTGGGTTCATATCCCGGGGGAGTTGCCACTGCCAGGTGAACACCCAGCCGGGCGGCGCCGTGAATGAGAGAAACGGCTACGTTGTTGCCGTCTCCGACATAGGCGAGTTTGATCCCCGAGAGCTTCTTTTTAACCTCGAGCAGGGTCAAATAATCCGCCATCGCCTGGCAGGGATGGTTGTAATCGGTCAAGCCGTTGATGACCGGGACATGCGCGTGACTCCCCAGCTCCTCGACGACTTTGTGGCTGAAAGTACGGGCCATGATTCCCTGCACCATCCTCTCCAAATTCCTCGCCACATCCGCAACGGACTCCCGCTTGCCGAGGTTGATTTCGGCCGGGGACAGATAAATGGAAAATCCGCCCAATTGGTGGATGCCGACATCGAACGTGACGCGAGTGCGCAGCGACGGCTTCTCAAAAATCATGGCAAGCGCTTTGCCCCGCAAAATGTCCGAATATTTGACGGGATTCGCCTTGATATCGAGGGCGAGGTCGATCAGATGCCGGATCTCCGCGGCGCTGTAACTGCGAATGGTTATGAAGTCTTTTTGAGCCATGATTTCTTCCTCGCTTATGCCTTCGAGTTTGCCAGGAATTGATCCAGGATCTGGGACAGTTCGGCTGTGGCCGCCTCGCCCAGGCTGTACCCCACCCGGATCATCCGGTGACGGGTCTTGACCAGCCTGCCCAGATCGAACGGAGTCCCAACCAGGACCAGGTCGCACGGCACGGCTTCGATCGTTGTCTGCAGATCGCGCACCTGTTGTTCGCCATATCCCATTGCCGGGAGCACGTCGGTCAGGTGACGGTACTTCTCGAACACAGCGCGGATGCTGCCGGCTGCGAACGGGCGGGGATCGACGATTGAGGCGGCACCGAATTGTCTGGCCGCAACGTGGGCAGCCCCGTAGGTCATTTCACCATGGGTGAGCGTGGGACCGTCCTCGACGACAAGCACCTTCTTCCCGCGGATCGCGTTTTCATCCTCGGCGCTGACCACGGAAGCCGCATGGATGATCCTGGCTTGCGGATTCGTCCGGTTGATGTTGGCGACAACCTCTCCGATGCCGGCTGCAGTCGCCGTGTTAACCTTGTTGATCAGCACCACCTGAGCCATCCGCAGGTTTGTTTCGCCGGGATGGTACCGCAACTCGTGTCCCGGACGGTGAGGGTCTGCCACAACAATGTGAAGGTCCGGCCGATAGAAAGGTATGTCGTTGTTACCCCCATCCCAGAGCACGATGTCCGCCTCACTCTCCGCGCGCCGGAGAATCTCCTCATAGTCGACTCCCGCATAAACAATGTGCCCTTTTTGAATGTGAGGCTCATATTCCTCGATCTCTTCTATGGTGCATCGATACCGCACCAGATCCTCCAGAGTCTCATAGCGCTGGCAGCGTTGCGCGTTGAGATCCCCATAGGGCATCGGGTGGCGAATGACGGCCACCGACTTGCCGCGCTGGTGCAGCAGTTCAGTGATCCTCCTGGACGTCTGGCTCTTGCCAGATCCTGTCCGCACCGCGCATACGGCAATCACCGGCTTTACCGACGGCAGCATCGTTGTCTGCGCACCCATCAGGCGGAAGTCCGGACCCAGGGCATTTACATGCGACGCCCGGTGCATGACTTCGATGTGGGGAACATCGCTGTAGGCAAAAACGATTTCGTCCGGCCGGAATCTCCGGATAAGTTCCGCCAACTCTGCTTCCTCGAATATCGGGATCCCCTGCGGATATCCCTCCCCGGCGAGCTCCGGCGGATAGGTCCTTCCGGCGATATTCGGGATCTGAAAGGCAGTAAACGCTTCCACTTTGAATTCAGGATTGCCTCGGAAGAACACGTTGAAGTTATGAAAATCCCTCCCCGCAGCACCCATTATGATAATCTTTTTCTGTCTCGCAGCCATGATGGAACCTCTATGATATGAACAATAACAGGATCCGAATCGCAACAGATGTGAAGTCTCTCAATATACCTCACGGCCTCGGGCATTGGAAGCCTTCTCTGCCTGGCGCCAGCGCCGCAAACCGTCCGGTCTGCCGGGGAGATTTCACTGCCGGAACCGCTCCCGGAACATCAGGCGGTCGGGCACATAGTCGCCGTCATGCGATCGCCGCCACGCCAAAGCATCGTCGCGCGGAACAGTAGATGGACCCTCATTCGATTGTCACACTGGAACTGAGCTCACTCCTGGATCTGGTTGCCCGCCACGCGCAGACTCCTCTCGGCCGGGAGCGCGTTTTGAACCTCTTGCCTGCCACTGTCAGAGCGGAGATCGAGTGCGCGCTCGATCTCACCATGGAATGCGTGGCGTTTCTGGAGTCGGGCGAGAGATTCGGCCTTGCCGGGATTGCCGACCCGAGGCCGAGCTTGCTGCGCCTGCAGGTCGAAGGCACGGCCCTCGAGCCCAGTCAGGTACTGGAACTGGAACACCTGATAGCCGTCGGGATCGGCCTCCGCGATGTGTTCAGGAATCCCGGCGAGCACGAGCAATATCCAGGGCTGGCAGGTGTTGCCGGCCGGATTCCCGATTTGCGCAGGCTGCTGCTGGATATCAAAGGCAAAGTTCTCCCCGGCGGGGAAATCGCGGATACCGCCAGCCCTGCGCTGCGCGAAATCCGAAGGGAGATTCAGACCGGCCGCACACGCATCCACAGGTCTCTCGAGGGGGTACTGCGGCAGCAGGCACGGGCGGTTCAGGAGGAATTCATCACCTTCCGAAACAGCCGGTTCGTGATCCCGGTGCGCACTGACTCCAGGGTGCAGGTCCCCGGAGTGGTCCACGGCCTGTCTTCCAGCGGACAGACCACCTATATTGAGCCTCTGTCCGTGATCGACCAGAACAACGAACTGGTTCGCCTGCACGAACAGGAAGAGCTGGAGATTACACGCATCCTCCGCATGATCACCGATGCTTTCCGCGCCAACCAGGAGGGCATCCGGAGGCTTTCAGATTCCGTGGCGGAGGTGGACCTCGCGCAGGC
This sequence comes from Acidobacteriota bacterium, assembly GCA_017860135.1. GTDB lineage: Bacteria > Acidobacteriota > UBA6911 > UBA6911 > UBA6911 > JAFNAG01. The sequence continues at coordinate 4,130 of JAFNAG010000053.1, read as the reverse complement.
AAAGGCCCGTTTCTCGCTCGAGTTCTCCTGTGTCCGGCCGGAAATGTCGCATACGCGGGAAATGCGCCTGCACGGAGCACGTCACGGACTCCTGGAATCCGCGCTGCGGCAATCGGGGGGCGGCGCCGTCCCGATATCCTTCGACCTTGATGACATGCACCAGGTACTGGTCATCAGCGGACCCAACGCAGGCGGCAAGACGGTGGTACTCAAGACGGTGGGGCTGATCGCCCTTATGGCCCAAATGGGAATTCCTGTGCCGGCAGCGGAGGCGGTGCTTCCGATTTTCGACCAGGTGTTCGCGGACATCGGGGATCAGCAGTCCATCGCGGCAAACCTGTCCACGTTTACAGCCCACATGTGCAACATCGCGCGAATGGCTGAAAAGGTGACGCCGCGCACGCTGCTGTTGATCGATGAAGTCGGGACAGGGACGGATCCGGAGGAAGGCGCGGCGCTTGCTGTGGCGATCGTGGATTTTTTCCGCCGTACCGGGGCGACCACTCTGGCGACAACCCACTACAACCCTCTGAAGATGTGGGCCTCGAAGACCGACGGTGTGCTCAACGCCTCGGTAGAGTTTGATGAGAAGACTCTGCGGCCGACATATCGGCTGACGGTGGGAATCCCGGGCGCTTCTGCAGGTCTGGAAATCGCGCGCCGCATGCTGGTGCCCGATGCCATTCTGGAGCAAGCCCGTGCCCTGGCGGATCCAGACCACATCCTCGCGGGAGACTATCTGAGGAAGTTGCGGACTCTGGTAGAAGAGCAGGGCGCCCTGCGAGCCGCCTTGGAAGAGGAGCGTGCGGCAGCCTCCCGTGACCAGGCGCGCCTTGAGGAGGAGTTCCTGCGCCGGGAGCAAGCCCGCAGCGCTGCATTCGACAAAGCCATGGAAGGAGCAATGCGCCAATTCGAGCAGCAGAGCGAGGTGCTGATTCGAGGTTTGAAAGACCGCGTCGCGGAGGAAAAAGTCAGGAGGGCCGCACAAAACCGAGGCGCCCAGCTGCGTCGTGCGGCCCGGGAATCGAAGAAGGCGATGGAACCGGAAATGGACTCGGCAGCCCCGGGCTCACCCTCCACCTGCGCTGGGAGTGCAGTCCCGCAACCGCGGCAGGATCGGGCCGGCGCCGAACCGGTCGAAGGGGACCGCGTGTGGGTCCGGCCCCTGGGGCAGGCGGGAACTCTGGATTCGATCCATGAGGAGACCTATACCGTAAGCGTAGGCCTGCTCAAGTTTCGCGCGCGACGGGATGACCTACAGGTGCTTGAATCGGCTCCTGCTACGAATCCCAAGCTCCCCGTGAGGAAGCCGGCGCCGGAATTGAGTCTGGAACAGCCGTTGCCGGCCGAGATCAACGTGATTGGCCTGAACGCGGATGATGCCCGGTTACGAGTGGACAAATTCCTCGACCAGGCTTTCCTCGCCGGTTTCGAGAGCGTTCGCATCATCCATGGTCATGGGAAAGGCGTCCTGCGCCGTGCCGTCGCGGAGCTTCTCAGCGGCCATCCCCAGGTCGAGAGCTTCCGGCCGGCACCTCCAAATCAGGGTGGAGGGGGGGCCACGGTGGTGCAAATCAGGCAGTGATGTGCCGTCGAAAGCCGTTACGCAAGCGCGCTCCCCTCGACATGCCCGTGCTCGGGATGGAGGCCAATCCGGAAAAGGCGAAGTCACGCGCCTTGACAATGGTCCGGAAGGCGATCAAAGAGCATGGTGCGGAAGTCGTTTTTCTGGGATATGCCGGCCTGGCTGGATATGCGCAGGATATTGAGGCCGGAGTCGGGTGCAATAGTCCTGGATCCCACGGAGGTCGCCTTCAAACTTGCGGAGGCTATTGTAGATCCTGGCCCTACACACAGCAAGATCCGTCGGTTTGCCGCGCCGGATCCTAATCGCCGGGGAGGGCGACACAGATGTCCTATGATCGAGAGGTTGCGGTCATGATTTCGTCTGCAAAGCAGGCAGGCGAACTGGCGCTGAAACATTTCCGCTCGGGAAGGGCCGCCGAGGAGAAGGAGGACCACTCGCCGGTCACCATTGCAGACCGGGAGTGTGAAATACTCATCTGTCGGAGGATTGTCGAAGCTTTCCCCGAAGACGGAATCACGGCGGAAGAAGGATCCGCCGCCAGCTCGCGTTCCGGACGGCGCTGGATCGTCGACCCGATCGATGGGACCAGAGATTTCGTACGCGGGAATCAGTTCTGGGCGGTACAGATTGCCCTGGAGGCAAGCGGGCGCGTGGTTCTCGGCGTCGTTCATTTTCCGTGCCTGAGTGAAACTCTCTTCGCTGTCTCCGGCGCGGGCTGCTATTGGAATGAAACCAGGACCCGCATCTCGGATATCTACAGGCTCGAAAAGGCGATCCTCATGATCAGCGGCCTGAAATCAGCCTGGGAGACTTGGGGAGCCAATGCCGTTCGCTTCCTGACAGAGGAATGCTGGACGGTCCGCAGTTACGGAGGCAGTTATGACGTGGCCATGCTTGCCCGCGGAATGGCGGATATCTGGCTGAGCGGCAGCGGGATGGAATGGGACTATGCCCCGGGACGCATTATCGCCCAGGAGACGGGGGCGGTGTATCTTACAAATGACGGCTCCGACCGCATTGATGCGCGCAATTGCCTGATCTGTACACCCGGTCTGGAAGAGGAATTGCGCCGCATCCTGGGAATTGCTTCTGCCAAATAGGAACAGGGGCATTATCGGAGTCAGGGACTTCGCGGGCTGATGTAATGGGTCCGCACCAGGGTCCAGTAATCAGGGTACGCGCCGTCCCTGTAGTCGTCCAGGAAAACCGCGATTTTTTGCAGCAAGGTCGTCAGGCGATGATTGCCGGTCTGCGCCGGATGCCTCGTCCGCTGATTCGGGTAAGCGCGGATGAACAGGCTGCGATCCGTGATGGGCAGGCGGGCAACATTCTGGGCGAAATCGTCGAACCCCCCCTCGCTGAACAGGTACTGTTCCACGTTGGAAGTGTAGAATGCAGTCACCGTGTAGCCGTTCTTTTTCAGGTACGCTCCCACGGCAGCCAGCGCTTTCGGGCCGCCGAAATCTCCCACTACGGGAATGATCCGATTGCTTTCCTGCAGCGAACGCACGAAATCATAGTCCCTGCGGTCTGCAAGAAAGTTGCCGAGGGTTCCGCTTAAGTCTGTCTCAAATATCAGATCCTGGAACGTCGGGAAATAGCTCCAGCGATAGGAGGCAGGGAACCCGTAGTTGCCGGACCGGTACCCGTAGCCTCCGGAACGATACTGCAGGTGGAGGTTCCCATCCCGGAACACGGAGTACACATACTCGAGCATTCCACGATCACTGGACTGCAATGGAATGAGATACTCCCGGGTGATGGTCTTCCAGATCCTCGACAGATTCCGGGAGTACGCCTCCGGGCTGGCGGGGATCTTCGCGATGTGCTGGACGATTTCCTCCAGCGGAGCGTCCGCACCGGGCGCCGCCGTGCCGGAGAGAGGTTTGCTGAATAGGATGGATAGAAATTCGAGGCGCGTATCCGCATGGTGGAAAATCGCCTTGAACATCAAATGCTGGATCACCGCCTGGCGCCGTATGTCGACGATGAAGGCAATGCGGGGCTGGATCTTCGCAATATAGGTGAAATTCTGTTCGGGGCCCACACCTATGTATGCACCGCCTCTGGCACCCAATTCCTTCAACCGGTCCAGGACATGCAGATAGGAAGTTTCATTGGAGACGAAATTGTCGGAGCGAAAATATCCGCCCTCTTCGGAGAATTCCTCCACCAGGCGCGCGAATTCTGCAGCGGGGATCGGACGGTTGCGGTCCTTGGGAAATTGGAGTTCCTCCCTTGCCTGTACACCCCCAAACAGCAGAGTGACGGCAAGGATGGAGCCCAGACGCCACAGGAGTCTCTTCCTCTGAGAGACAGGATCGTGCTTCATCCGACGCAGCCTTCCCTACGAATGCCGCAGTGCGCAAACTCCGGGACAACCATCAGTGAGGGACACTCTTTTTTCGCGTGCCGGACCAGCTTCCCGAGTCGCCTTCTCCGAATTGTACAGTGCCCTTCATCGTGTCCCCGGTAACTGCCCCGCGATAGGTAACCGCGATAAGGGTTTCCTGGAACTTCAATCTGACGGTAAAGCTGATAT
>JAFNAG010000599.1 GCA_017860135.1 Acidobacteriota bacterium | reverse complement strand
CAGCGATGAGCGTGCGCGCCTCCGCGTCACCCGCCAGTGCGGCCCGGCTCACCTCGTCTGCTGGCTGTTCCGCCTGGGCGACCAACCCGGTGCCGTTCGCCCATCCCTCGAATGAGCCCGCCTTACGATATGCGACGGGACCGTCAGGCGTCAGACGGATGTGCCCGGCTTCTCCGGCCAAATCGTGAGCGCCTCGCCAGAGCCTTCCGTTGAGGATAAGGCACGCATCAGCTCCGGAAGCGCGGATTATAACTGCCTGGGCTGTCCCTGCCAAAAACTTCATAGCGATTGAAATCGTTGCCCTGGGGACTTCGTCCTGGAACGGTCCTGAGCCATGCGTGACGTGCTGATATCCCTGCTCGCCGGGCTTAGCTCGGCACTGCGAACACGCGCCTCGCTCCAAGTCGAGATCCTGGCTCTCTGCCACAAGCTCAGCATTCTGCAACGAGGCAATCGAAGACGACTCCGGCTTCGGGCATCGGATCGGGTCTTGTGGGTTTTTCTCCCTCGACTCTGGCCCGAATGGCGCAAGTCCCTCCTGCTGGTCAAGCCCAGGACGGTAATCGGCTGGCATCGAACGGGTTTCCGATTCTACCGGAGGTGGAAGAGCCGCCGGGGACGCCGCAGGAAATCCGCACTCTGATCCGCGACATGAGCTCCACGAACGTGCTTTGGGGAGCGCCCCGGCCGCAGGGAGAACTGCTCAAGCTTGGGATCGAGGTGTCCCCGGCGACTGTCGCGAAGTACATGGTGAGACATCGCAAGCCGCCATCGCAGACATGGCGGACGTTTCTGGAGAACCATGTCAAGCAGTTGGTGCCGGGCGACTTCTTCGTGGTGCCGACCATGAGTATCAGGATCCTGTACGTGTTCATCTGCTGTGTGCGGAAGCCAGGAGTAGCACAACATTCCCGCTGTGTGGATCGGAATTCCCTTTATACTGCGTTTATGCTCGGGCACAGCGGTTACGCAGCGGGGCCTGCATTCATGAAGAAAACCGTCCAGATAGGTATCAGCCTGGCGCTAACGGCTGCGATGGGGTACCTGGCCTATCGGGGCGCACCCGACTGGGGGCAGGCACTGAGGGTGATGTTGCGGGGCCGGCCCTGAACTACGAAGGGCTGAGCTTGGGCTGGATGACCAGGAATGCGCCGCCGAAGCGCGCGGAGGTGAATATACGTGAAACCGTTATCCTCATTCGACATTCCTCGCGTGATTGCCACTGAACTATCGCTAAAGCCCGAACACGTCCGGAACGCACTGGAGCTGGCTGCCGAAGGAGGAACCGTTCCGTTCATCGCCCGTTACCGCAAGGAACGGACGGGCGAAATGAACGAAACGCAGCTCCGTGCGGTGCTCGACCGCTTCTCATATCTGACCGAACTTCACGAGCGTAGAGCCGCCATACTGCGGTCGATCGAAGAGCAGGGAAAGCTGACGGAAGAGCTCAAAAACAGGATCGAGGCCTCTCTGCAGAAGTCGGAGCTTGAGGACCTCTACCTCCCGTACAAGCCGAAAAGGCGCACGCGGGCGACGGTTGCGCGCGAAAAAGGACTGGAGCCGTTGGCTCGCCTCATTGCTGCCCATAACGCGCCGGACGCACCGCCGATCGACCTGCAGTCCGAAGCGGCAGCCTACGTTGTGGCAGAACACGATGTATCGACATCTGCGGATGCCCTGCAGGGTGCGTCGGACATTCTGGCCGAGGAGGTCTCCGAGAACGCGGATTACCGGCGGCACCTGCGGGAATACCTGCTTGATAACGGGTATTTCGTCTCGCGCATCAAAGAGGAATATGCGCCGGGCACTACAAAGTTCGAGATGTACAGGGCCTTCAAGGCGAAGGTCAAAGACATCGCTCCGCACAGTATCCTGGCGCTGAGGCGAGGCGAGAACGAGGGGGTGCTCACTTTCACAATTGTCTTTGAGGAGCAGGCTGTCGCCTCATACCTGCAGAGCGCCGCGATCAGGTCGAGGCAACGGGAACTGGTGGAGTTCTACCGCGCGATGCTGGCAGACGCTTTTGATCGCCTGATGAAGACCGCATTGATCGGAGAAATCAGACTCGAAAAGAAGATTTCCGCGGACCGGGAATCGACCCAAACCTTCGAAACAAACCTGCGCAACCTGCTGCTGGCCAGCCCCGCGGGAATGAAGCCGACGCTCGGGATCGATCCCGGATTCCGCACCGGGTGCAAAGTTGCTGCGCTGGACCGCACAGGCAAATTCCTCGAACACGGAACCATCTTCCCGCACAAGTCCGAAGCCGAGCGTGCCGGTGCGGCGTCGACGCTGAAACGACTGATCGAGAGACACCGCATCGAGTTGATAGCGATCGGCAACGGAACTGCTGGAAGAGACACGGATGAGTTCGTGGCCCAGGTGATTTCCACCCTCGATAAGAAACCTGTCAAGGTGATGGTCAGCGAAACGGGCGCTTCTGTCTACTCTGCCGGCCAGGCCGCGATCGAGGAGTTTCCCGACCTCGACGTGACCGTGCGTGGGGCTATCAGCATCGCGCGCCGGCTCCAGGATCCACTTGCCGAGCTGGTCAAGATCGATCCCAAGTCAATCGGGGTGGGCCAGTACCAGCATGATGTTGATCAAAAACTGTTACGCCGCAAGCTCGAGGAGACGGTTGAAAGTTGTGTCAACTATGTGGGTGTCGATCTCAACCTCGCTTCCAGGGAACTGCTCGGATTTGTCTCGGGTATGTCTCCTGCAGTAGCACGCAACGTGGTCGCACATCGAAACGAAAAAGGGGCGTTTCGGACACGGCAAGAGCTGTTGAACGTCGCCAGGTTTGGTCCGAAGACCTTCGAGCAGTCGGCGGGTTTCCTTCGGATTCGCGACGGGGCCAACCCGCTCGACAACACAGCCGTTCACCCCGAAAGCTACCGGATAGTGGAACGGATTGCCGCAGACCTTGGCGTTCCGCTGCAGCAGATCACGCGCAGCACGGA
>JAFNAG010000598.1 GCA_017860135.1 Acidobacteriota bacterium | reverse complement strand
CCTGTCTGGCTCCGGGACGGCCGGCTCGTCTCGGACGGCGACGCGGGCCTCAGGGTCTGGAATCTCGAAACAGGAACGAGCGAGCGGCTGCGGCCCTGCAGGAAGAATGAAGGTGTGCTTTGGCTGTGCGCAAGCTCCGACTCTCGCCTGGTTCTGGGCCTCCGTCCTGCGGAAGGGATGGGGGGAGCAGTCTCATGGCTTTCGGTGTTCCACCTCGTCTCGCACGCGACCAGGGAGATCACCTCGCACGGCAACATGCTCTGCTCATTCACCCTCGACGCGTCCGGCACGATCCTCGTGACCGGGAGCCTGGACGGCGTCCTGCGCGTCGGACCGATCAACGGCGAAGAGCCCCACCTCCTCTTCGGCCACACCGGTGCAGTCTTGAGCGTCGCCGTCTCCCCCGACGGGCGCTGGATCGCCTCCGGCAGCGACGACGGGACGATCCGCCTCTGGCCGATGCCGGATCTCTCGAAACCGCCGCTCCACACGCTGCCGCACGACGCACTGCTTGCAAAGCTGAAGTCGCTGACCAACCTCCGCGCCGTGCGCGATCCATCTTCCGACACCGGCTGGAAGATCGAGTACGGGCCCTTCCCCGGCTGGAAAGACGTCCCGACCTGGTGATGTCGCTATGACTCAGTCTCGCGGTGCATGGTCGGGCGCTTACGAGATTCTCGGCAGTTTCGGGGGCGGCGGGATGGGAGAGGTCTGTCGCGCCGAGGACACGAACCTCTCCCGGCAGGTGGCGATCAATGTCCTGCCCGACGAGTTCGCACATGACGCCGAACGGCTTGCCCGGTTTGAGCGTGAGGCTCAGACAGCCTCAGCCCTCAATCAGCCCAATATCGCCACCATCCATGGGCTGGAGGAAGCCAATCCCGAGCCCTCGCGGAGGATGACTCCCACGAAGTCGCAATCCGGGAAGTCAGCGGATTTGGGCTGCGCAGGATCGGAAGTAGCGGATTACCGGAAGTCGCAATCCGGGAAGTCAGCGGATTTGGGCTGCGCAGGATCGGAAGTAGCGGATTACCGGGCGGAAGATTGGCTGATGAAGAAGCGGTGACTGACGTGCTCCGCAATGGCCCTCACCAGGAGCTGCGGGACGCTGTTCGCGACCCGGACCCCCACGCGGTTGCCAACTTCTCGGATGCCCGTTTTGGGCCAACTGACCAGCGGAAATCCCCACAAATACTGCGCATTCAGCTATCCACAGCCGCACCAGCCCGCCGTATAATGGCGGCATCTGAACTCGTTCCGATTGCAGTGCGTGCTTGCCAGTGGAGGAAACCTCCATGGTCGGCAAAACAGTCTTACTTAGTCGAATCACCGAAGGACTCGGCGACGACAACAAAGGGGGCCTCGGCGGCCGTCGTCCTGCCGGATTCTAGACTCTTGCTGGCTACGGCGGGCATTTCTCATGATAGGGTCAGGATGAGTCCTGACATGGCCTTTGCAGTTGGCAGCATTACTAAGAACATGGTCGCGGCGATGTTGCTTCAACTGGCCGAGGAGGGGAAGCTCTCCCTGGAGGATCCGATCAGCAAATGGCTCCCGCCCTATCCTCATGTGGAAGGAACGATAACTATCCGTCAGTTGCTCAGTCATACCAGCGGACTATTCATGTTCTGGGAGAACCAGAAGATCTGGGACGACCTCATCAAGTATCGGGAAAAGCAATTTTCTCCCGAGGAAGTCTTGGGCTATCTGAAAGCGCCGCATTTCGCCCCCGGGAAGGGGTATCACTACTCCAACACCAATTATCTTCTGGCGGCGATGATCATCACCAGAGCGAGGGGCTCCACCCTCTCGACCGAATTCAGAAAGCGCTTCTGGGAACCCCTGGGATTGACCAGCGCCCGCTTGGCTTTGGAGGAGCCGTATCCGGAGAACCTGGCGCATGTTTGGGGCGACAACTATGAAAAGGACGGTTCCTACCGGGACATCACCTTCCTACCGCGGGTTTCTCACGACAGTATCACTTATGGCTCCGCCGGCGTCTTCATGACCGCAGGCGACCTTGCCACCTGGACGCACGCCCTGTTTCACGGCAAGGTCATCAACCAACAGTCGCTTGCCAAAATGCAAACATTCGCGGGAGGAGCCGCCTATGGGCTGGGGCTCGAGCGATTCAGACGGCTGACCACGGGCGGCATGAAGGCATACGGGCATGGCGGCGGCAATATCGGGACCATGGCCTATATGATCTACCTGCCGGATCATGACGTGAGCATCGCCGTCATGGTCAATCATTTCGGCGGTGATTCCGCATCCAGGATGGTTCGCGACATTGGCAAAATCACGGTCTTCCATTTGAAGCCGCTCGCATTATTCCTCTCCATCTGGAATGTGGAGCTATGGATGTCAATTGCCTGGCTTCTGTTCGGCGTCGGAGCAGGTATCGTTGGGATCCGCAAGAAGAAACCGTTAGTGCCCATCCTGATCGGCACCTTGATGATTGCGTCTGGAGTGATATCGATGGTCAAGGGCCTGGAATTGCACGTTGTGTTGTTCCCTATGGGTGCACTCTTGGGGGCGCTCGGTCTTTATCTTTTCATCAGGCGCATCCAGATGCCTCCCCCGAATCCAACATGAGTTAAACCGTCTGGAACGAATTCGCTCGCAGATTGGAACGGGGGGGAATGACGTAGGTGACAATCTGGTCTGACGATTCCCCTCAGATTCTGGAATCATCTGGAGTGACTCAAGCGCTGTCAGGCCGTCGATGGAGACAACGAGTTCCGAGGATATAGCCTCGCCCACCATGCCCAGAGCAGGCGGCGGATCTTTCGCTCCCCGGCACACCCTGCCGGCGCTGACCGCTCCGGGTCGGGCGGCACTCGTCATCCCGCTCGCGACCTTTCCCCTGGTCTACTACGTTGTCAGCTACGTAGCGCACTACCCGGCACCGCTGGTGTGGTTGCTCCTGCTGCTTGCCGCATACGAAGTCCAGAGCTGGATCCATCGCGGGAGTGACACTTGTACGGCCGCGCATTCCTATTCAGAACGCTAGAAAGAACGGAAGAACGGCTGACTCCCGTGAAGTAGCATTGTGTTCCCTTAGGAATTTCCTCGTGTGGTGAAATCCTGAGCTCCTCGAACGCCGTCTATGTCCCGCGTGCCAGTTTACGGAGGCTCGATATCCGGACAAGTGCTGCAGATTGAGCTATCCAGGGCCGCATCAGCCAACTTTAATTAGGGCAAATTCACGCAGCTGTCATTTCAGTGCGCAAAATGCCAGTGGAGGCATTCTCCATGATCGGCAGGACCATCTCGCATTACAGGATCATCGAGAAGCTGGGCGGCGGGGTGATCGGTGTCGTCAACAAGGCCGAGGACACAAACCTGATCCCACTTTGCATTAAGGCCTTGAGCTACTCACCGGGACCTCAGTTCGACCCATAGAAAGATTTCGACCAGAACGCATCCTTTATCTATCATGCGCTGGCGCGTTTTGGCAATAGGGGGGGATAGAAACGATGGACACTCGACGCACTCTCTTTGCAGCGTTGACCTGCGTTGGTTTGCTGTTCACTACGGCATGCTCCAACAAGGGGCAAACTAATGCCGGATTTGGCGTGGCGATCTCGCCTCAAGCCATGAAGGCACACCTGGAGTTCCTGGCTGACGATGCGCTGGAAGGGCGGCGCACGGGGACTCGAGGACAGGAATTGGCTGCCAAGTACATGGCCGCTCAATTCGCGGCCGTCGGCTTGAAGGGAGGAATGCCGGATGGAAGCTACTATCAAAAGGTCCTGCTCCGCCGCACCGAGGTCATCCCCGAATCCACCTCAATCCTGCTGAACGGTCCGGGAAAGGCGGTCAAGCTTAGGTACTCAACTGATTCTCTCCTTCTCGACACGCACCAGGCTGCCAAAGGCACACTCAGCGCGCCGGTTGTATTTGTCGGCTATGGAGTGAGTGCCCCAGAGATGAACTATGACGACTATGCAGGGTTCGACGTGAAGGGGAAGATCGTTACCCTATTGTTCTTCGAAGCCCCTTCGAAGTTTCCAGCCCCGATCCGTGCGTACTACATGGACAATGACGTCAAGACGCAGATTGCAGCGGATCATGGAGCCGCCGGTGTTCTGGCCATAAGGACACCGCAACTGGAAAAGAAGTTTCCCTGGCAGTTCATGCAACGCGAATTGACCATAGGATACAACTCGATGAGATGGCTGGATTCCCAGGGACGCGTTCACGGGCTCGACGCGCGGTTGGCTCCCTCTCCAATGTTGAACCGCTCGGCTGCAGAGGCACTGTTCAATGGGGAGCGGTACAGTCTCGACGATATCTTCGCCGCAGCGGGAAAAG
>JAFNAG010000597.1 GCA_017860135.1 Acidobacteriota bacterium | reverse complement strand
TTTGGCGATGCACTCGCCAACGACTGGTACGGCAACTACTGGGATGACTACGGAGGTTTCGACCGCAACCACGATGGCGTGGGCGATACTCCCTATGAGTTGTATGCGTACGCCGACCGCATCTGGATCGGAGAGCCGAAGGCGAAGTTCTTCAACAACACGCCGCTCATGGAGCTGATCGACTTCCTCGAACACTTGGCGCCGTTCTCCGCCCCCGATCTGATCCTGCGCGACCCGGCGCCTCGGGCCCACCGACGCTGAGTCGCGCCGGGGTCGGCAGCGTGGGGTTTGTGCTCCACCCGGAACACGAAGCGCCGATCTCCGGGTCCGGGTTCAATCCAGGGAATCCGCCCACAGCAAGGCCTGAACGTGGGCAGCATTCACCGCGGCGGAGTCGAGGCGGCATTCAGCCGCCAGTTCCCATATCTTGGTGTTGCCTTCGGCTTCGCACGAGATCGCGAGTTGAAGATAGGGGGCGTAGATGCCGGCGTTGTCCAGCAATGCGGCCGTCGCAGCCGGCGGAAGATGGATTTCAGACAGCGCCTGCCGCAGGGGAATGCCGAGCAGTGCGTCGAGCATGGAAAAGATCCCGACAACGAACAGACTGTCGCGCTCTGCCGGACCCAGCGCATCCTTTCCCAACAGTTCCACCAATCTCCCCCGCACCAGTGCATGGGTGAGCACAGCCCGGTTGCGGGGCGCCTCCGGTCCACAAGCGAACAGCAGCAATGTCAGCCAGCGGTAAAGCTGATCGTAGCCGAGAACGATAAGGGCGTGGGCGATGGAGGGGATCTCGCGCTGCAATCCGACCGCGGGCGAATTGATGTAGCGCAGCAGGCGATACACCAACGCGGGATCGCGCCGGAAGCCGCGTTCGATCGCGGTGAGTTCCTCCTTCTGCCGCACCTGATTGAGAATTCCGATCACCTGCACGCGCTCATGATCCAGCGTCGCAGCGGGCCGGGGCTGGTGCGCAGTGAAGAATTCGCCCTGATAGTAGTCGAAGGGCAAGTTGCGGCAGGCCTCGAATTCGTCGCGCGAGCGCACATTCGCGGCGATCAGGCGCGCGCCGGAATTCTCCAGCACGAACGCGGCCTGCCGCGCCAGTTCGAGCGCGTTGTAGCGGGCCACGTCGAGCCGAACATAGGACGCCACGTCGAGGAGGTAAGCGGTTTCGGGCGCGAAGGCATAATCGTCGAACGCGATGCAGAAGCCCCTGGCCCAGGTCTGCTTCAGCGACGCGACGAGAGTCGGAGTCAGGGAACCGGGCAGCCGAACAGCCAGGATCAGGCTGTCCCTGGGCAATAGGTCCAGAGCTGGTTGCTGCAGTGCTTCCGAGTCCAATGCGACCACGACGAGCTTGCGCTCGGCAATGCGATTGATTTCCAGGGTGGCGAGCAGGGACAGCAATCGGGCATTGAGTTCGGCGGGCGTGCTCCCCAAGGAGGGGCTCGGGATTTCGTGCCGGCCAAATCTGAGCTCATAGCCCGCGAGTTTCTCGGATGCGTCCAGGAGGGGCTGGCGCCGGACAAAAGCCGGAACCGTCGGTGCGTCGTCCCCGGCAAACATCAGGTTGGCAGTTGGACATGGCGCTTCGGGTGATACGACGGCAGCGGTCGACTTCGCGTTTCTCATGGTTCCCCCTGTTCTCGCCCGACATCAGGGCTGCGACTGCCGTGGGTGAATGGGACAGGATCGGGTCAATCCGTGTACGCGATTACGGCCAGACCCGTTTCAGGTTGAGAAAACCAATCTTGAGGGAATTCGATGGCCTGTCAGGGTGCCGCGACGGTTCGGGAAGCCCGATTCCCGCCACAGCGCAATGGCGCTCCGGGCCTCGATGGCAACGGGTCATCGGGAGAGCCCTCGGGCGGCGCAGGACTGCGCGACTGCGTTGCACCTGCCTTGGATCGGAAGGCACCAAGAAAAGACTGAAGTCGTTGATTGTGCCAGGGGAGAAAGAGATTTTTCTGCTTGGCCGCTTTACGAATCAGACCGTGGAATGGCCTTCGGCTGTCGATTCAATTCGCTGACGGGTCGCCAGGCGGATCAAGCAAGCACCGGACACGGACTGATCCTCGCGCCGGGACGATGCGCGAAGCGTAACGGGGATCGGGCGCTTCCGGTAACTCAGGGGCTCCCGACCGTCTTGAGTGCCTTTCCTTGCGCGAGGGCATCTTTGGCCCAATGCGGACGCCTCCCCCGGCCGGACCAAGTCTGGGTCGGATTGTCCGGGTTGACGTACATCGCAGGCCGTGCGGCGGAGCGCTTCTTGTCGCTCTTGTTTGCCATACCGATGACTTGCTCTACCGTCATTCCGATGCTTTCGGCAAGGCCTTTGATCTGGTCGAGGACGATTTTCTTGTTTTGCGACTGGCGCTTCTCGATTTCCTTGTCAACTCGTTTCGCAAGTTCTTGAAGATCCGAAATGCTCAGATTATTGAGATCGAATTCCGTCATGGCAGACTCGGCTAAGTGTTTTCGAAAGGGATGCTTGAAGTGCTGAAAAGAGATCTTGAGGTCGGTTTCATTGACTATGGAAACATCAATTTGAAACGTATCATAGCTCACTTCAAACGAAAATGGATATCCTTTTAGTTAATCATTTGAATTGCCACCTCTCGATCCAATGCCTTACATTCAGCGACGTGCTTTTCAGCTGCCTACGCCGGCAAGTTGTATCGTCGCTCAGATTCCGACTCGTCCGACAGGACGGATGTCCATGCGCTAGACTGATGCCGAGGACGACAGGTGACGCCAGAGAATTCATGCGGGCAGCGCGTGCGGCGGAGAATATCGGGGTGCATCTTGTCGGGCGAGGTACTGTGCGCGCAATGTGCAAGTGGGACCCGTTCCAAAGGATGCATCACCGGGCCCATTAGTGGAGCCCCGAAAATCGAATCAGCCACATGAACCTGAACGGCATTCGCCACGAAGACCAACTGCTGCTGTGTTTCGCGCGGACCGCAATCGA
>JAFNAG010000213.1 GCA_017860135.1 Acidobacteriota bacterium | reverse complement strand
CCGAGGACCTTGCGTTCTATAAGGAGGACGGCAAACTTGTGACCGAACCGGGGATGTTTCACGTCTGGATTGCACCCGATTCCTCCTCCGGCCTGAAAGCCGAGTTCGAGCTAACCGGGGTCGGACCACAATAAGTTGCTGAAGTTAAATATGATAGACCAGTTTCTTTTCCTGGGAACTCCCCTTGTAGTCTGTTTTTGGTACCGATTTCTGCTCCGAACAATGCATTGCCAATATAGGAGATAAACGGGCCGTGGTCGATGAAAGGGATGAGGCAAGTACGTGAGTGCCGGGATCTGTTTTGGATGGAAAACAGGATCAAAAATCGGCCGCAAGAGCGTTCTTAGGCGTCCCAATCGACGTTATGTCAATTGGAACCATCGTTTTATCTTGGTCCGACCCCGAAACCGGTGCTAGTAGATGCCCTGCCCCTCCATCTCCCGGATGAACCTCTCCACCTCCTCGACGTCGGCGGCGTACTTGATGCTCTTGGCCTCTCGCGGATCGGCCATGCACAGCCCGGTCACGATCTCGCCCATTTGATGCAGGGAGCGCACCATCTCGTTGGGGAAGCCCAGTGCGCCTCCGCGATATCCGCCTTTGCGCGGGTCGGTGTTTCGCGCCTTGGCCAGGTACAGCGCCGGGAAAAGGCAATCGGCACGAACAAAGTAAAGGCTGACGTTGTCCTCCCCGTAATCGATGATCGTGGCCTGCTCCAGGTGAGTTTCACGGCTGTCGACGACCATCCCCGCCTCGTCACGCACCAGGTATGCATATGGGCGCTCCTTGCGAGTCGTGGGCAAGGTGCAGGCTGAGACCCCGAGCGCTTCATGGATCAGAAGCGACTTGAGCAGGGTGCCGGCACGCATCGCGGCCTGCACTCCTTCGGTCACCAGGACCGTTCCCTGGAAGTCCTTCAGGGCCTCCTCGGCCTGGAGCATGGCGTGTCCTGTGCCCTGGGGATCGGTCTCTACGATGAATTCGATTCCGAAGAGCCCTCTCACCGCGTCGCAGATCAGCTTCTGCTGGTCCTTGTGATCGCTGAGAATGAGCAGGGGTTTCTCCATGTTGGGGATCGACATCACGGTTTCCAGCACCCGGATGAGCGAGGATTTCCCCAGAACGTCGGCGAGAACCTTGGGCCCGTCCAGCTTGGCTCGTGTCCCTCTTCCTCCGGCAAAGATGACCGGTTTGACGGGGCGTCGCGGCGTGAATGACCTGATGTCGTCGATGTTCAGCAGACCCTTTGCGAGAGCAAGGATCTCTTTCTCGTGAACAGACCATCGCCCCCAGTCCCCGGACAGTTCCAGGATCCGCCGTCTGGCGGCGTTACCGACGTCGACCGGCCCGATGCCGGGTCCTGGGGTATGGATGCAGATGGATTTCTTCGTGTCGGACTCGGAGCGTTGCCGCCTGCGGTAGTATCCATCCTCGACAGTCCTGACCAGCGCGTCGGCCCGGTCTTCGCGCACCAACACTAGCACGTTGCCGCCGAGTCCGAAACCCATGAGGCGGGCGCCGATCACTCCCGGGCAGGACTTGGCGAGCCGATAGACCTCCTCTACTTCCTCGGTGCCGACGGCGTAGTCGTCTCGCAGCCCGGCGTGCGTCGCGTCAAGGCGTCGTCCGACCTCGGCCATCGCTTCCGCTTCTGATTCGGGGTTGCCGCGAACCTGCTGGCGCGCGGCCGCGGCGAGATACCTGGACTCCTCCATGACGCGGACGACCTCGTCGAGGTGGTACTTGGCCATGCAGCGGACCGGCATCGGTTCGTCTTCACCCTTCGCTTCATACAGGACAGGGAACCGCAAAGTGGTGCGAGTATAAGTCCCGGGTGACAGCTCTTTGATCTGCCGGAACGTAATCGTCTCCGGCAGCTTCTGCAGGATCCGCTCGATCTTCCTGCGCGCCTCGCCCACACGATCGCTGTCGCTGCTCTCGATTGCCGTCTTGAAATCATTCCAGTTGCTCGCCAGGGAGGGGTCCTCCGCCAGGATTTGGACGAGCAGCAGAGGCAGAACCTCCACCGAAACGGCCGAGATCTCGCCATCCTTCACGATGAGATCTTTGGTCTTGGTTGCTTCCGTCGTATAGAAGGTGATCCAGGAATAACCGTGCGTCGGAACCGGAACAGCCTCGACGGTGAAGGGCTGAAACGTGATGAGCACGGCATGGTTGACTCGCGTGAATGCCATGGTAGCGTGGTCCATATTGCCGCCGCGCGTTCCGACGTACCACTCGGCCTTGCCGCTGCTGACCGCAAGCTCGGTGCGGTCGACGAGACTCTGATTGAACAGCCTGATCGCACAGGCGGCTGATGTGACCAGCGCCGACGAGGAGGATGCGCCTCCGGCAATGGGGATGGTGGAGTCCACGACGACATCCATGCCCCGGAGCCGGTGATCGGGGCGCACATGCTGGAAGTAGAACACGGCGCTCTTGATGTAGTTTTCCCACCCGCCCCCCATATAACCCGTCGCGTCCAGATATGCGAGCCAGATCCGGTCGACATCCTCCGGTGCGTGTGTTGTACGTGAAGCCATGACGGGGAACTCATCGAGGCTGAACTCCACGGGCGGATAGCCGGCCTGCATGCTCACCGCCCTCACTTTGCGGTCTGTGCGCGCACGGGCGGCGAAGAGCAGGCTGTACTCGCGGCTGCCGAAGCAAAGGACCTTGTCCTGGAAGTAATCGATGTAATCGATATGCCCGCCGCAGAGCTCGATCCGGGCCGGCGCCGATATCAGGATGATAGGGCCTTCTCCATGCAGGGAAACGAACCGCTCCACGATCCCTATGTACCTCCTGATTTCGCTTTGGATGAAATCGGGGCGCGGACCCAGCTTCTCCTTCAGCAGAACCAGGGCGTTCAGAGCGACTAGCGCACCGGGCGAGTCCAGGTCGGCCAGATGCTCCCGCAGGAAATCCTCCAGCACTACGTGGGGTGTCCCGGCAAACGCTCGCATGTCGTCCCGCTGCAGGAGCTTCTGCGTCTCCCAGAGGATCCTTCGAAAATCCTCGGCTCTCGTCACGGGTCTTGCATCAAGCAGTTCCTGTATCCTTTGTGTCTTCATCCTTCCTCCATCGGACGCCGGCGAATGCCCCGTTCGGGCTTGCCTGCCTACGTATCGGCGGCAACACTCTCTGCAGTTATGAGTAGCTCTGATGATGCCCGGGCGTCGATATGACGGCTCAACAGCAGGGAATTGAGCGGACGATGCCATCTGCCAAGCGTACGTCAATATCCGTATTATCGTCTCCGTCGTAGGCCCCCGACACCGGAACGTCTGTGGGTACGCCCCAGTGGCTGGCAGTAGAAACGCCAGGATAACTGCTGGGGATCACGTACCAGACGCCGGAACTCGGTCTCCACACGGCGTCCTGCTGCCGTCGTAGTCGCCTGGCACCGGAATGTCGGTCAACAGTCCCAATTGGCCGGTGCGCATTGTGCCTGGAGCATTTCTGGGCAAGACATACCATTGGCCTGCGCTTGCCGAATCAATCCCCGACCTCGAGAGGATTCAGATTCTCGACCAGGGTCAACGCATCGAGATTATGCGGGGCAGGCTTTGTACCAATAACCTCTTTCGGTTTTGGACAACTTGGTGCCAATCTCCGATTTGTTCTTATGGCTGGTCCAAGCGGGGCTGAGGTGGGAAGAGGGCCGGGAGTAGATCGATTGCTCCCGGCCCTCTTTCGTGTCCGCAACAGAATCATGGCAGGTTCACGGGACAAGCGGTACTACCACTGGTCGTACAAACAACGCGCCCCTGGATGGCAGGGCTGACCGGCGTGTGGGCCGATACGTAATCAGCCAACACCTCGTCCATGAGGTTCTGAGTTGTCCCACGATCGTATAAATTGGGATACCCATCGCCTCCGGTCGCCATGTAGTCGTTCTCAGCGATCCTATAGATCGAGGCAGCTGTGAGATCGATGGGCGCTCCTGAGCAGCTCCCATCCGCGGCCTGTCGCACCGCACTGAGAACACGACTGCCGGCAGGGGCGGAGATATCGTAGGTGAAGCAGAGGCCTGAGACCTGCGGGAAGCGCCCTTGGACAGACGGCATGAGTGAGACGCCGTTTTCCAGAAACGTCTTAAGCTCGGCACCATTGATATCCACGGTGAATACCACGTTGCCAAAGGGCAAAACCGCCAGCGCCTGTCCGCGGGTGATCAGGTAGGGAGGCGGAGTGAAATCCGGGCAGAAATCTCCGGCGATATCCGGGGTCGGGCACGTAAGACCGGCACGGAGGCCGCCCGAGTTTGTGATGGCAAAGTCGGCGCTGTAGGTCATGCGCATGGCATCGGTTGTCAGATCCCCGATCAGGGATTCGCACTCGCGACCGTCTGATCGTCCGCAGGAATCGGCCCGCGGGATCATTACGGTTGAGTTGCCAATCACGGTGTTCAAAATGGATGCCACCTGGGTATTCAGGTCGTCAACCAGCATCTTGATAGCGGGATCCGGTGTCACGCCGATATCCCAGGGCTTGTGGTAATCGGCGGTCCTGTAAATGACCGCCTTGGTGTTGGTATCGACCGTCAGCCGCAGTCGGGTGAACCGCAGGCCGGCATTAGGGCTCTGTGCCACCAGCACGCCGTTGCTCAAGCTTGTGATGTACTCGGCATGGGTGTGACCTCCCAATACTGCGTCGACACCGCTTAGATTGCTGGCCAGCGCCATCAACGGGCTGTCAGGAGGCGGATTCGTGATCACCGTTCCATTTCCACCCATATGGCCAACAGCGACGACGGCATTCAACGCTCCTCTTGAGCGGAGCTTCGCAGTCTCTGCGTTAATCGCTGCCGCAGGATCAGTGACGATGAACGGATCTAGGTAGCCTGGGAACACCAAGCTGGGGAGTTCAGGCAGCGTGTATCCCACGACGCCCAGCCTGAAACCATCGAAGCTGAAGATCTGAGACGCCTTCCACTCCCGCGGGTACTTCTTATTCGGGTACACGACATTCGCCGCCAGGTACGGGAAGGTGGCCATGGGAATCAACTCTGTTCGCAGGTACGTCGAGCCCCGGTCAAAGTTGTGGTTGCCCAGGGTGTCTGCGTTCAGTCCCATCATGTTCAGTATGGTCATTGTGGGCTTGTCGCCGAAGAGGCCGGAGGTCACGGGCGAAGCGCCGACCGAATCGCCGCCGGATAACGTGAGGGAGGTGTAGTTGGAGGTTATGCCGTATCCCTTTGCCTCCGCGCGATACAAATCAAACCACGGCTTCAGGTAAGCAGCACCGCCAATACCAAACGACGGGCCGAGAGTGTCCGCCGTCTGACTGAGCGGCGTCAGCTGACCATGGAAGTCGCTGATGTGAAGAAGGGTGGCTTCCTTGTAGAGGCCGGGGCTTGGAAAGAGGTCATAGAGGATCTTGCCGCGGGCGTTGATCGGACCGGGGGAGTTCAAGAGGAACGAGACGGTCGGAGCCAAATCGATTGCCCGTCTTCCTACAACCGGGCCTTGCTTCCGAATGCCCGGGCCAGCAGCCACAAAGGCCGCGTGCATGTCGATACCTTCTGCCAGGTTGACCGTTTCCGGCAGGTAGCCGTGCTGTCCGAAAAACTGGGAGAAGGCAATCTTCTGACCAGGTGTGGCCGCGTCGAACTGGTACGGTGGATTGAGTACTACGACGACATCGCCGCTTCGATTGGGATGGAGTGAGTCACTGCCGTCCACATTGCGCAGCTCTTCCTTTTTCAGGATCTTGAGTACTACCTGGGTACCCGGATTGGCAGGATCGGTTAAATTGGCAAAGGCACTGATCACTGCCGTCCTTACCTCTTCGTAAGTAGTCCCTGTCGGCAGTGAGGTGTTCACGTAGATTTGCGCGGTGCCGCCCGCCCAGCATGCCTTGGCAAGATTGACGGCGTCGGTGCCTGTGCCTGCGCGGCAGTTGCTGAATGCCTCTGTCCCATCACCGTTCTTCTGCAGGCCTGCGTCGAATAGCACCTTGCCTGCGTTGACGGCGAGCCATTGGGGCGCGAAACCGTGGTCAGAGGAGGCAACCACGGTGGTGTCGATGCCCATGAGTTGCACACCCAGGGCGAGGGTCTCGTCGGCGCTCATATAGGCATCCCGAATGTATCCCTCTGCCTTGGCAGGAGTGATGAGCTCGTCATAGGAGTAGTAGTTCTCGTAGTATGGATTTGTGAGGCCGTTGACCGATGGCACGGTGAGGCCGAGGAACATATGCGAGAACTCGTCACTGGTAGGGCTACCCAGCATCAGGAGATCCGGCATATAACCCATGCCGGCGACACTTCCGCCATCTACGGTCGGTACGGGATCCGTTCCAAGGATGAAGCGGAGGTATGCAAAATGGGCATTTCTCCACATTAATCCCTGCTCGATATAGGTCGCCGCATTGACGAGCCCCGATTCGAAAATGGCATAGTCGGCAGCGGTAGAGCTTGGGAGCAGTCTATTCAGATCATCCTCGAAGTTCCCCGCATAGCCGCAACCTGAGCAAGTGGCGACGGAGCGGGCAACAGATGTAAAGAAGAGACTGAAGCGCGTCAGGTCCGGGTAGAAGAGCATCGCTTTAACGTAAAATCCGGCGGTCTTACCGGCGGGAATTGCGAGCGTCACTTTGACATCCGCCCATTGACCAGCCATGAGATTGGCAACAGCCTTGCTGCCGTTTTTTGCATCGGCATCAGGGACGATCAGCACGTGGTCATAATTGACCGCTGCGTCGTCGGTTGAATCGTAGATGTAGAAGTCGTATTGATCATTGGCAATAACCGGGGATCCACCACTCATGTAAGACCCCAAGTCGAAGGATCCTTCTTTCGCGGGGCTGTAGGTGGCAGGTACGCTGGTCCAACCTGCCGCATCGACAAGATCAAAGCGCTGATACTGGACCCCGAAGGCATTGGCTCCGGCAGGCTGCCCGGGGACATCCCAGTTGGTCCAAAGGCCGCGATTGGAGTAGAAATTCCGGTAGTCAACCACCGGACCCTTGAGCGGGGTGACTGTCCGGGAACCCCCAGACCATTCGACGGAAACCACCTTCTTGCCGGCCCGCTCCAGCGCTTCGGCGATGGTATCTGCCTGGAGAACACCACCCGAAAAGGCCGCGGTGCGGTTGTTGAAACTGCTGTCGCCGGCGCGGAAAAAGGTATTGTTGGTTGAGCCGTGCTCGGATGGGTAAGTCCCTGTTGCGAGGGTGTACCAGCCGACCCCCGTGTTTGGCGGGAAGGCCTGGACAAGGCCGTTGTCCCCTTTCACACCTTTGCTGATCAAGTCTGTGTAGGTTGGCATGGCACCTTCAGCCACAAACTTGTCCATAAGATCGGGCCGCATGCCATCCGCGGCAAAGAACACGACTTTGCTCGCTGGGGGCTTGACCGCTTCAGAAGAGGTTTGAGCAGCTACATTTCCAGGAACGAAACCTCCAATTACCAACAGCGCAAAAATCAGAGAGAGACACTGTATCCTTTTCATATTCGTTGCCTCCTCCTATTCCAACGAGAAAGCACTCCCACAAAGGGGTGCCGCATGCTCACATGCTTGGTAGGGGTAGCGTGTAGCGCCGCAACCATGGCATTTCCGCGGACTTTCCCCTGTGATCTCCGCCGGCGGCCTGAGGCGCCCTATTGTGACGCACTGCAGCGATTGTCTGACCTTGAAGCAGAGTACAGGCGAAGTTCGAATAAACCGAAGGGGCACGAGTCCAACCAACCACCTCCTTCTCAAAGGAGAGGAATGGTCATTGATGCTCGCACTATAACTGTGAGGGGCGAGAGCGATACTATCCCTCCGGTCCTGTTCATGTCAACTGACAAAGGACCGGCTGTACCAGCTGGGCGGTGCAAGGCTTTTTCGCGGGACCTCGATCAGAATTTCCGCTCGTCGGGATTCATCCGGCACTCCCGTCGGTAATCCTGGTTGAGCCACTTTGGCCCAAAGCCGAAATAGATGACTGGCACCAGGTAAGATTGACGGGAGCTAAGGTGCACCGATTGAGAAGGATAGAAGAAATGAACCTGATCTCATACCGCCGGCCGCACGTGTCATGATTGGATGGGACCGGTTCCCGCGACCGCACACGTT
>JAFNAG010000212.1 GCA_017860135.1 Acidobacteriota bacterium | reverse complement strand
CGCAGCAGCAGGAACGTAATCAGGTACGTCACCGACAACTGGGCCAGCACGTTCGTCAGATCGTAGGACTTCTCGCCGGCGCCCAGCATGAATCCCAGCACCAAAAGCCAGAAGGATCGGGTCAGCGCGTGCGTGAACGCCTGCTTCCATGTGTCCCCCTTTGCGAGACGCTTGGCCAGCGAGAAGGGCATCGAAACGCCGACGATGAACATGAAGAAAGGCTGGACGAGGTCCCAGGCGTTGAGTCCGCTCCACGGGGCGTGTTCGAGCTGCCTGTCAATTGCGGCAATTATGAAGCCCCCCTCGCCTTTCGCAACGAGGTCCCGGAACAGAGTCGCGATCCCCGTCACCAGCATGAACATGGTGAACCCGCGGAAGAAATCGATTGAAAGGATCCGGTCCTGCTCCCGATTCAGCTGAACTGTGTCGCTCATGTTGTTCGTTTCCGATCTCGGAGAATTACTTCGCCTCGCCGTGTGTTCATAGGACACAGCGAGGGAGCCAGTGGATCAAGCGCTGATTGTCCGCAACTCAATCTTCTTTTCGTCCGCCACGCCGAGGCCAAGCCTTTCGGCATAGCGAAGGTACTCGGTAAATCGGGGGCTCGTATTGACATCGATGCTCATCGCGCGCCGCTTCGCCACCAGTTCCTGGTGGCAGACCATGTCGAGCGCGAACGGATCCGTGGCGAAGTAGAGCGAGCAGTTGGGGTACACGAACTGCGCGTTCTTGTCGGGCCCGCCGTCGTACTGGCCCCGCAGACCGTCCGTGATGTTGAGGACCAGCTTGTCGCGAATGACCGGCGCAGCCAGAACCTCTGTGCACACGTTGAAGAACAGCGGTGCATGCAGTCGCGCAGTGTTGCACAGAGCGCCGTAGCCGAGATTCTTTGTCGCCATGGAAATGCCGTTGCCGGTGTTCTTATAGGCGGCGAGGTTGATGATCCGGGTGAGCCGCTGCGTCACCAGTTTCCCGAAGTACGAGTACTCCCCGGCGAAGACGTGCTGATTCAGGTAGGACGCGTCGTCCTTGTAGCCTGCTACGTTCCTGCCCAGCACCCCTTTGGCGTAGTAGTAAACATTCCGGTCGAAGTTGCCCGCGCTCAGGTGATTCCCATCTTTGTCGTGCCACCTGCCTCCGTTCTCATCCATGGTCTGGAGGCCTTCTATCCGCACGCCAGGAAACCGCGCGGGCGTGAATCCGGCGTCCGCCAGCATGTAGTCGAAGCGGTCCCAGATGACGATGTTCTCCGGTTTGACGCCGCTTGACGTAAGCCATTCGATGACGGCCTGCACCAGCTCGGGACGTGTGTTGATCAACGGGGGTCCCACAGGGTTCACCTTGATGCCGATGACGTCCCCCTTCTCGAAGAAGAGGCTGAAGCTCTGCCGCATGTCCTTGCCGGTGAGTGCCGTCACGCCTCGTTCAACCATCTGCGCGATCACCCTGGCGTCAAACGAATCGTCGCGAAGGGACTTCGGATCGGTCATCTTCACCACGCGTCCCGGGAACGGCCCGGGGAGCGAGTGGTTTGTCCTTGGTACCTTCATAAAATCCGCGATGTTCGTCTCGACCTTGGGGGGAGGTTGCCTCTCCTGCCCGAAGGCGGGAATTCCCAGCTGGACGCCGCGTGCGGCAGCTACCGAACAGGCGCCCAGAGCCTTCACGAAATCGCGGCGGTTGATGTCAAGAATGCAGGGCATGGTGGTGTAGCCCGGTTTCGTCATTTGCGTGCCTCCTGCGAATCTTCAGGCCGGCCTGAAAAGAGATCGCGTGACAGCGTCGGCATCAGGACCTCGGGCGTTCGCGCGACAGAATGAACTGGTTTACCCTCGAACGGGTCTCGCCGATGCTCGTGACATAGATCGCCGGCTGGTTCTGTACGGGGCATGCGTACTCGCAGGCTCCGCAGCCGATGCACTTCTCGGGATCCACGTACGGCTGCCGGACTTGCCGTGTCTCGCCCGATGAGTCGATCACCTCCGCGGGCAGGAGGTAAATGGCTTTCGGCGAAGTCGGGCACCACTCCTCGCACACGATACACTCGCGTGCCATAGCCCAGGGCAGGCAGCGGCCGCGGTCATAGAAGGCGGTGCCGATCCTGATCGGAGCCCCGCTTCCTCCCTCCTGTGATTGTCCCAGCTTCTCGGACTGCGCGATCTCCCAGATCGCGCCTGTAGGGCACACCTGGCTGCAGAGAACGCAGGTCGGTTCACAGTAGCCGATACGCGGCACCAAAACGGGGCTCCACATCCCCTCCAGGCCTGCCTCGAGCCAGGTCGGCTGCAGCGCGTTGTTGGGGCAGACCTTCATGCATTCCCCGCACCGGATGCAGCGCGCGAGGAAGCTGTCCTCATCCAGGGCCCCGGGGGGGCGGATGAGGCGGGGGTCGCGGGCAGTGGCAAAGCCCGGTGTGCTGCGCAAGATCGGGACGAGCACGGCCCCTGTCGCGAGACCTGCGACAAGGCGCCGCCGCTGCAATTCCGGTATCTCCACGGTTTCGGTCCTCTCCGGGAAGAACCTGAATCGTATCCCCGCCTCGGGACAATGTCCCACGCAGTTGAAGCACAGGTGGCACTCGGCCTTTCGCCAGGGCGCGCCCGGCATGGGATCGTCTCCGCCCTGGCAGTCGATTTCACACCGGTTGCAGTCCGTGCAGCTTTCCCGTCGCTTCTCGAGACCAAGGATAGACCACCGCGAAACGGCCCCGAGCAGAGCACCGAGCGGGCAGAGAGCCCGGCACCAGAACCGCGTGATCCGCAGGTTCAGGATCATGATGCTCGCGAAGACCAGCCCGAGGATAAGTCCCTGCCGGAAGTAAGGTTGCCTGAAGCTGAGCAGCGTGCCCCTGACCAGGAAATGAACGGCGTTCGCAGCAAACTTGAGCGGGGCGACCTGCGTTCCGTAGAGCGTGTCCAATATCGAATTGAGGGCATAATTGACACCCGGCAATACACCGAGTGCCAGTGAGCGCACCGTCAATGCAATGGGATCCATCAGTCCGGCCAGGAGGCTGCCGAACAGCGCGGCCACCAGCAGCGCGGCGAGAACGTAGTACTTGAGTTTCTGCCACGGACGATACCGGTTTGATTCCAGGCGCTGCCTTCCACGTTTCCTCTCCGATTTCAGCGATCCGAAGAAGTGATTCAGCGACCCGAGCGGGCAGACCCAGCCGCAGAAAAAGCGGCCGAGGAAGAACGTCGGAATGAGGATAATGAGGCTCCAGAGGAGGCCCCGGTACAACGCGTGCGACGAGAGGGCATTGACGACGGCCGCGAGTGGGTCGGCTTCCAGAAAGATGCTGACGGGGTATGGAAGGCGGATGTCCCCCTGCACGGTCTTGAAGGATCCACGGAACTCGCTCTTCAGGAGGAGGAACACAAACAGCGCGAAGAACAGGACCTGGGAGGCCAACCGCACTTTTTGAAGCTTCTGCTGGTTCATCCCCATCTCACCCCTGGCCATCCTCGATCACCTTGGTGCGGACCTTCTGGAGATCTCGCGTGCCGAGGTGCTTCTCTTCGGCGATCCTCAGGTAGTGCAACCTGCCGCTGTCGAGGTCCCAGAATGCCTGCGCGGCATATGCGTCGAGGGCAACGGGATCGGTTCCCGCGATCAGCGTCCTGCGGAGTTCGACATCGCCCAGGCTTCCGCCACTCGGGCCATTGCGGATCAGGACGCGGAAGGCATCGATGATGGTCAGTGTCGGACGCATGAATTCCGCCAGGTCGGCCAGGCTCTCGTGGATGCGCTGGTGCAGCCTGTGCCGCTGGCCGCCGAGAATGCCGTACCAGTTTTTCATGCCCAGGGTGACGCCGGTCAGGCTGTGGTGCTTGGCGACAGGCACATTGATGATCTTGTCTGCGATGAGGAACGGTTCGAGAACCGGCCAGGTGGTGAGTACGTCACCCCTGAGGTCGACTTCGCGAAATCCGCGTTCCTCCGGAAGGATTACCTCTGCTCCCTCGGAGCGTGCTGCCTCCGCGATCCCACTTCGTTGATACACCCGTCGTGCCTCGTTTATGCTGACGTCGGTGACTATCACCCTGGCTGCCCCGGCCTCCCGGCAAAGCTTGACAACCTCGGCAACGACCTGCGGGTTGGTGTTTGCTGCCTGCTCAGCTGTGCGATCCCAGCCTATGTTGGGTTTTACGACGACCGTTTCGCCCGCGGATATGAATCGGCGGATGCCACCGAGCGGGTCCAGAGCTTTCCGAACGAGAGCGCGTGGGTCCTCTGCGCGTGCCACCACCATCTCAGGAAGCGATGGGTCCGGCGGTACCGAGAAATCCTTGTGCAGGCTGCCCGCGGCGGGCTGTTCCGGCCTGCGGCTGCGATCGCGCAGCCAGATCCCCAATCCTGCGGTAGCTGTACCTAATGCGCCTAATCCAATCAGGCGCGAAATCGCCTCGCGGCGGCTTTGCGGATGCGGGTTCGAAGGCATCTTGTCCTCTGCCAGTTCCATGCAGCAGGATAACCCGAAGGCCATACACAGGGAAAGGGAAGTTAGACACTGCCCGGGGCCTCAGGTTTTTCTTGCGGCCGCACGGCATGAGGGTTCAAACTGGCTTGGGCCAGTGATGGCCCGGCCATCGGAGAAATGCTGATGCACGTCCCGCCGAACATGGGCAAAAGATTCTGTTTCCTGCTGGTCACGCTGGGCATCGGAGGCATTGCTGTGAGCATGAATAGATCGGCAAACAGACCCGGCAACCACGAAAACGTCATGGGTCAGGGTCAGCCGGCAGCCGCCAGCCGCAATTCGTCGGAAACGCCGGTACGGCTGCCTGCGACGGTCGGCCATTGGAAACTCAAGGATGGGACACGCACCATAACCGCGAAGACGATCTTCGACTACATGGATGGCGCCGGCGAACTGTACATCGGCTACCGGTTCCGGCAGCTCGAGGTGCACGAGTACACCGCGACGGGCGCGGACGACATCCTGGCCGAGCTCTACTGGATGGCTTCCTCGGATGATGCTTTCGGACTGCTTTCCGGAGACTGGGGAGGTGAGGCTGTCTCCCTGAAGGCGGGCGGCGCCGCTGCCGGTGCTTCCAAGGCCGGCTCCTGGCCGCGCGCCCTCTACGGCGCCGGCTTGCTGCGTCTATGGGCAGACAATCTCTATGCCAGGGTCCTTGCTCAGAGTGAAACGGACGCTTCGAGGAAGGCGGTGCTGGAGATCGGAAGGGCCATCATCGCCGGCAGGCGAGAGCCGGCGCCTCCGAAGCTGGCGGCCGCGATGCCCGCAAGGGTCCAGCCGACGTTCAGTCTCCAGCAGGATCGTCTCTGCTATTTCCGATCGCATCTGGTCCTCAATTCGGTCTACTTCCTCTCGCCGTCAAACATTCTTGACCTGGGAACGGGGGTGGAAGCGGTCGTTGCCTCCTACAGGACGCAGGGCCAAGGCAAGCAGAAATCCGCTGTGCGACTGCTTGTCATCCGCTACCCCGGTGTCGACGCAGGACGCAAGGCACTCAGTCACTTCATCCGAACCTATCTGCCCGAGAAGAAGGCGGCGGTTCCCACCGGCTCCGGCGGAAGCCGTGGGATCCTGAAGATAGAAGACGGCTGGGTCGGATATTCGCTCACAGGGTTCCTCCTGGCGCTCGCATTCGAATGCCCGACCCGCGAGATCGCAGACAATTTCCTGAACCAGGCAACGATGATTGCCGTTGGTACGGAGGAATCGCATGAACGATGAACTCAAGGTACTAACCAGGCGGGATTTCGTTCGCGGCACGGTGGCAGGCGCCCTCGCTGCCTCGCTGCCCGCACACGCATATCAGGCGAAACGCGGCCCGCGTTCGAGCACTGTGGTCCTGGTCCGGAACCAGAAGGCGCTGGGATCCGGCAACTCCGTCGACGCAGCAGTGCTGAAACAGATGGTAGCCGACACGGTCACGAGAGTCACGAAGGTGGGGTCCGAGCGGGAGGCGTGGCGGTCACTCTTCAAGCCGGAAGACATCGTGGGGCTCGTGTCCACGCCTCATCTCAATCCGACGCACAAAGAACTGGTCGAAGCGGTTCGTGCGGCCCTTGTAGATGCAGGGATCCCTGCCGGAAACCTGCGCAACGCCCAGGGCGGTCCGGACCAGGCGAAGGCATGCACCAGCCTGATCGCTTTGCCCGCGCTCAAAGCCCACTGGCTGACCGGCCTTGGAACGGTATTGAAAAACTACATTACCTACTCCGGGTCGCCTTCCTCGTATCACGATCAGGACAACGCAAAGCTGGGCGAGATCTGGAACATGCCTCACGTGAAAGGCAAAACCCGTCTCGTTCTTGTAGACGCCCTGCGGCCTCTCTGCGACAAGGGTCCACAGCCGGATCCCCGTTACATGTGGAATTACTGCGGGCTCATAGCTGGAACGGACCCTGTTGCCGTGGAGACCATCTGTCTGAAGATCATCGAGGAAAAACGCCGCGCTCTCCGTGGCGAACCGTGGCCGCTGTCTCCGCCGCCGCTGTGCGTCGCAGCTGCGGACTTCACCTACAACCTGGGGACGAGCAGGCTGTCGGAAATCCGGATCGAGCGGTTCGGCTGGGAGCAGGAATCGCTGATCTGAGCCGCCAGCCTGACCGGCCTGTCGATAGATTCGATTCCCGGCGTCGTTCCTTCGAGCGGTGCTTTGCGAAGGGAGAGTCTCTGAAATGGAGAACGGGTACGGGGAGGATCTCGCCTACATCCACGATGCCGGGTTCGGCGCGTTTTCCCTGAACGCTGCGCCGGGTTTGCTGGACATCCTGCGTCGCAGCGGGATTTGCGGCGGCCTGGTAGTCGATCTCGGTTGCGGCAATGGCCTCTGGGCAAGGCGGGTTGTCGATGCCGGGTATTCGGTCCTCGGCATCGATATGTCGCCTGAGATGATTGCGCTGGCCCGCAGCAGGGTACCCGAGGGCCGGTTCCTTCGGCGGTCCCTATTCTCGGCGGACCTGCCTGACTGCGACGCGGTGACTTCGATAGGAGAGTGTTTTAACTACCTTTTCGATTCGAACAACAGCTGGGCCAGCCTGACGCGCGTCCTTCGACGCATCTTCAAAGCGCTGCGAAAGGGAGGTGTTCTCGTCTTCGACCTGGCAGGGCCGGGGCGTCTGTGCGGACGGCCCCCGGTTCTCAGCCACTACGAAGGGAAGGACTGGGCGATACTGGTGCGCGCCGCCGAGGACGAACATGGCAGCACTCTGACGCGGAAAATCACCGCGTTCCGCCGGGTGGGAGAGTTCTACAGGCGGACGGATGAGACTCACAGGTTGAGGCTCTACGATGCCGCCAGAGTAGCCGGGGGACTGCGAGCCATCGGCTTCAGCGTTCGCGTCCTGCGCGGATATGGGCAACTCCGGTTCGTCCGCGGGCATGCCGCCTTCCTTGCAAGGAAGGTGTAGGCGCCCCGGTGGTCCGGTCATCAGGGTCCAGCCGGCCTGCTGAGCACGGAATAGATGCGGCGTGCTTTCCTGAAGAAATAGAGCATCTGGTCTCGATCATCCGGGGACCTGAAATCTCCACTTTCCTGGTAGAAACCGATCTCGCGGTCGATCCAGTCCATGAAGAACCGCGCATCGGCAGGCACGATATGCGCGCGCCTTCCCGCCTGAAGATAGATCGGACTCGTGTGAGCGAACCGGATGGTCTGGTCGGGCTGCTCGAAGCAACGAGCGACAACCCATCCCGTGCTATCGAAGGCCTGCTCCATGTCGATGCTGAGCCGGCCCGGACCCCGGGGATCACTGACCGCTTTGAAGACCGAACCGTTGTAGATGATCTCCAGGCGGTCGAGGCGGCCGGCCGTGAGAGCTTCGGCTCGAATCCTCACGGGTTTCTGCCCTGAGCCGAACAGTGACAAGCCTGAACCGGGGCCCTTTCCGTCGATCGTCAGAAAGAGCATCGGGCCGTTGGTGGCGAAACTGCGGCCGGCTTTCAACGCCTTGAACCAGTTTTCGTAACTGAACGGGCTGTCGAGGTGGACATAGACGCGATTATACCCGGGTGGAGAGGCTTTCACCCCTGACGCGCTCCCGGCTGACACCGGCAGGCGGAAGCAGCAGTTCAGGAAGCGATAGTAGATGTCCATGCTC
>JAFNAG010000596.1 GCA_017860135.1 Acidobacteriota bacterium | reverse complement strand
AGGAACAGCCGATCCATCTCGAGGTCATCCGGATGGGT
Source organism: Acidobacteriota bacterium (assembly GCA_017860135.1). Taxonomy (GTDB): domain Bacteria; phylum Acidobacteriota; class UBA6911; order UBA6911; family UBA6911; genus JAFNAG01. Next base: position 2,946 of record JAFNAG010000596.1, on the reverse strand, counting down.
AAGCGTCCGCGGCGTGGTGGCCCTGAGTTCACACTCCGAATAACCTGTGATCCGGCAAAGTGCGTCGTTGACCTGGAACCAGCAGCCATCCAGGTCAACCAGCGCCATTCCGATCGGCGCATTGCCGAAGGCGCTCTCGAAGCGCTCCCGTGTTTCCTTAAGACTCGGTTCGGAGTCCTTCAATCTCGACGCGAGCCGCATGGCGCCTCCGGCTCTTTGCGCGCCGCAAACCTTAACAAGGGAAAGCTTCCTTTTCGCTTCCACGCGATTCAATCTCCTGATCTCGCAGACGCACCCACGTCACCATCCCGCTCATCCAACCCTCTGCAGCATCGTGACGTTCCGCCGAACTGCAGCCGACTTGAACCGTGCCGGCGCCAGGCGCGTGCGCAACTCGTCGCCGTCGCCGGTCACAAGGCCCACGGTGAACCCTGCTGTTACACGCCCCGCTTCCAGCGCACAAGCCGCTGTCATGTATTTATACTTTGCGAGAGATCGTCTGTCTGTTCACGATTGCTCACGAATCTGATCAATAGTACACACTCGGGCTCATTAACCGGAATGAGCAGTATTGACCAAACGTCTGAGCAATATCGAACAGACGCGCGAATGATCCCATTAGTAATATCTTTGCGATGGTGCCGTTGGGTGGAACAGCACGAACAGAATGTCGACGAACGTGTGAATAAATTATGTTCTTGACTAGCGATATCGCTAGTATTATAATTTCTAGTCAAGAGGGCATTCTATGGGCTACTTCAGCAAAGTCCAAGTCATCCAGCGAGGAGATCGGAATCGGCAGTTCTACTTGATCTGCCCTGCTCCGCTGGCCCAGGCGCTGGAGCTGCAAAAGGGCGAGCCGATCGAATGGGTGATTGAGGACAAGCACCGGCTGACGATCAAGAGGACTCCAAGCGGGCAGAAGACCAAAGAGCGGAGATAGTGGCATGGAGATGGAAGAGGCGCGCAAATCCCCGAGGGTGCGGCTGGTGAATCGGCGGCAGCTGCTGATGCGCACCATCGATGTGGAGAGACTCATCGAGGAAGATCATCCGGCGCGGGCGGTTTGGGAATTCACGGGGCGTTTGGACTTAAGCCGCTATTACGAAGAGATTGAGGCGGTCGAGGGGGTGGCGGGGAGGTCGGCCTTAGATCCTCGCATGATGATGAGCGTGTGGATTTATGCCTATAGCGAAGGTGTTGGATCGGCGCGGGAGATTGCCCGGCTCTGCCAATATCATCCGGCTTATCAGTGGCTTACGGGGATGCAGTCGATCAACCACCATTCGCTGTCGGATTTCCGGGTGCGCAATCATGAACAGCTCGACGAGGTCTTCGTCAACGCTCTCGGGCTGCTGAGCGCCGAGGGGCTGATCACGCTGGAGCGAGTCACGCAGGACGGCACCAAGATCAAAGCGAATGCGGGAGGGGATACTTTTCGGCGCGAAGAACACATTCGAAAGCATCTAGAGATGGCGCAGCAGCAGCTGGAGGCCATGGGAGATCCGGAGTCGGAGGAAGTGAGTTTGCGTCGGGCCAAAGCGAGGCAACGGGTGGTGCGCGAGCGGCAGCAGCGCTTGGCATCGGCGCTGCAGGAACTGGAACGACTCAAGGCCGAAAAGGAGGGAGAAATCCGCGTGAGCACGACGGACCCTGAGGCCCGAGTGATGAAGCAGCCGGATGGGGGTTTTGCTCCGAGCTACAACACCCAGATCTGCACGGATGCGGCGCAGGGGGTGATCGTTGCCGTAGAGGTGACGCAGGCGGGAAACGACTTTGGTCAGCTCGTCCGGGGCGTAGAAAGCGTCGAAGAGAACCTGGGGAGGCCTCCGGATCAGGTGGTAGCGGATGGAGGCTTTACCACCCGCGAGAACATACTCGAGATGGCTGACAGGCACATCGATTTCATCGGCTCTCTGAGCACGGGAGATGGGACCAATCGGCTCAAAGCCTTGGGGGTGGACCCTGCGTTTTATCCCGATGCGTTCATCTACAACCCGGGGGACAACACCTATACCTGTCCGGCGGGTAATACGCTGAAAATCCATGGGAAAGAGAAGCTTACGGGTTATACGGTGTTTCGATACCAGGCGCAGGCGTCGGATTGCCAGGCATGCCCATTCAAAGCGCAATGCTGTCCCAAATCAAAGAAGGGACGGGGCGTGACAAGGAGGGAGGACGCCCCGGTAGTGGCCGCGTTCATCGACAAGATGAATACCGACACCGCCAAGGAGATTTACCGGCAAAGGAGCCGACTCGCGGAGTTCCCCAACGCCTGGATCAAGGACAAGATCGGGCTGCGTCAATTCTCGGTACGCGGGTTGCTCAAGGCAGGGATGGAAGCGCTCTGGGCCTGCCTGACCTACAACATCCAAGTTTGGATCCGCCTCCGCTGGAGGCAGCAATCCTTCCAGGGAGTAGTGTCTTCATAAGCGGCCGGCGACGGTACGAGGAACAAAAAATGGCACTCTGTTGGCCCTTCCAGGGGTCGCAAAACCCAGAAAGCGGCAAGGAGCGGGGATGGGATCTCGCCGAAAACCGAAATCGGACATCGCCGGTCCGCGGATTTTCAATGTCGCACCATCCGAACTCGATTTGTTCACACGTTCGAAGACTCCATGAATTAGCCTATCGGTGCCAGTAGATGTCCCAGCCCAGGTATCGCGTCGTGGCCTCGTAGACCGCCGCGGCGCTCCACGAAAGGTTCGCCGCCGTGTGGTGCTCGAAGCCCCTTTCGCAGATATGGCGCAGCAGGTCCTGCAGCCGCGGGATCTCTACGACGCCGGCGCCCCCGAAGGTCTTGAGCGGATCCTTCGTGAACTGGCCGTCGCCGACGTACCCCCGGATTCTGCCCGTCAAGTCATCGGTAGAAAAGCGCGCATAGCTCATCGGGCCTGCCTTCACCCGGCCGACGATGGTGCCGTAAGCGTTCTGCTTGCCTACGGA
>JAFNAG010000211.1 GCA_017860135.1 Acidobacteriota bacterium | reverse complement strand
CCTGAAGGGGTGGTGCAGGATGCTTCGGTCTTTCAGGACTACGACGGTGAACATGATATCGAATGCCGGAGACACATAAGGACGCATCAAAGTCAATCTGCAGCTGAAAGGCGATGCAGACAAACCGTGAGGCGCGGCATTCTTAAGACGGCCGCGCCCCCGGAGCATAAGGAGAGTAGTCAGGTAGCGGATGCCCTGCATGCGGCAGGCATCCGGTCCCCGGGCTATGCGTAGATCAGTCTGAGTTCGGAGATCCGCTCGCCGATTCTTACGCGGTTGGCGCAGCGCGCGGAGCAATCGGAACAGGCGGCGCAATTCTTGAGGCCGGCGGTTTCCGGAATCTCTTCCAGGGTTCGGCGGGCCTGATCGAAATTCGTGTAATTGGCCGCATACATGTGCGTGCGCATCAGCGTCGGAACATCGACGCCCTTCGGGCAGGTCGGCAGGCAGGCGCCGCACTGCTGGCAGAAATCCAGCGCCAGCTTGACGTTTTTGTCTGCCAGCCAGGTCTTCTCCTCGTCCGTGTAATCCAGCCCGTAGGCCACGGAGAAACTCTCGTTCAGCTGGTCGAACGTGGTATAGCCGGGAATCGCTGTGGCGATTTCCGGGTGGTTGAGCACCCATTTGAGCATCGCTGTCTGATGCAGCGGCCCGGCGTTCCGGTTGCGCCCGCCGGTCTGCGTTTTCATGGCGATCACGCCCACACCTTTGGATGCGGCGTTCTTGATCGCCTGGATGTAGGTCTGGTCTGCGGCGTTTGTGAAGTTAAATCCAACCACTACGACGTCGTAGAAACCGGAATTGGCAGCTGTATCCAGTGTGGCTGCCTGGTTTGCATGCTGGGAGACGCCGACGAAGCGTGCTTTTTTCTCACTCTTGGCCTGCTTGAGCGCTTCCATGAGCTCCGGATTCATCATCTGCTCGACCGAAGGCTGGTGCAGCATCAGAACGTCCACGTAGTCCGTCTGCAGGCGCTTCAGGCAGCCGGCGAAATTGCTCAGGACCATATCCTTCATCGAACCTGCCGCCGGCGCGCCGCGGAGCTGGATCTTGGTCTGAATGTAGACCTTGTCGCGCACCTTCAGCTGGGAGATCACGCTGCCGATCATCTCCTCGTTTCTGCCGCCCTGATAGCCCATCGCTGTATCGAAGAAGCGCACCCCGGTCTCGTATGCCTGCTTGACAACTTCCGGGTTGTTGGCGTTCATAACCCCCATGCTGACGATCGGCAAGTTGATGCCGGTCCGCCCGAGAGTTCGCTGAATAATCTGTTTGCCTTGGACCGGAGCGCCGGGTGTCTGAAGTCCGGCATTCCAGGAACGGGGAATGCCCACCACGCCCGCCGACGCTAGAGCGAATGAGGCCTGAGATAGGAATCTCCTTCGGTTCGTATCCGGACTGCCTGAAGACATGACACATGCTCCTCATGAAGAAAATCAAGAATGGTTTGACAATCGACACCGGGGACAGGGCACCCCCCTACACTCCCCGACGAGAAAGGTGTATTACAGGTTGCGGCCAAAGTCAAGTAAAGTAGCACTTGACCAGTTTGTCATTTGGGGACAACACCACGATATGGAGCTGCGCTGGCGTTGCAGGCATTGCCTTTCCGGCGTTTGGTTGGAGTGGCCGATACAGTGCGGCCAAACTGAAAACGCTATTTATCGCAATCGATATCCAATTCCATTTCAGCGAACGCGAACCAAAGAACAGTGAGCGCGGGCTTCAGCCCGCGCGCTTCAGAGCTCCTTACCTGTCTGTTTTCCTGTTTTCACTCGGTTTAAAGCGCACGGGGCGAGGCCCGTGCTCACGGGTGAATACTAAGTACTCGTGAACACAATTACGGTAACGTCTGCTGGCGGGCTGAAAGCATGTTGCATCAAAAAAATCGGCTTTCAGTAGCGGTCTATATCCACACCCGGATTCTTATGCCCACCAGCCCTGCGGGCGCCGGCGGGGCGGTTCTGTCTGCTTTGTCGCTCCTCCTCGACGATGACCGGCATCGCCTTCGTCGTCGCTTCGCGCATCCAGGGCCGCCGCACTGGGCGCATACGTTACCGTAACTGTGTTCACGAGTACTAAGTGGGTGCGGCCTCAGCTGGGGCCGGCGTGGTGCCGGCCAAGCCCCGGCCTTCATGCAATCGTTATCCTTTCGGGAAAAATTTCTCGAGTTCCTCCGGCCTTGATCTCGGTGTCATCAGGCTGACCACGACGAGCGACAGCAGGGATGCGATCAGCGCCGGATATATTAACGGGATGCCCCAGGGATCCCCTTCGGGGACCTGTTCCGCTGGCAATACCTTCGACATGATGAAGAAGAACACACAGACCAAGGTTCCGGAAATGATCGAAGCCAGGCCGCCCGCCTTGGTGACGCGCTTCCAGGTCAGGGCCGCAATCAGGGCGGGTGTGATTGCGACGCCATAGATCGTGTATGCGAAGAGACTCATTTCCAGGATGCTCTTCACCTGGGTCGCGAGCAGGTACGCCAGCACACCGATTATGATCACCAGCACTTTCTGCATGGCGACGAGTTTTTTCTCGCCCGCATCCTTTTTCATGAAGCGCTGGTAGATATCGCGCATGATCGTGGTCGAGGGGGAGAGGAGGTAATTCATGCCTGTCGAGAGGACCACCGCGCATGCGGCGCCGAGGAGCAGAACCCCGACCGGGAACGGCACCAGTTCCCGTGCCGCCATCAGGACAACCTTCCCGCCCGCTTTCGGGATAGTCAGGTCGATCCGGTCAATGAACTTGCTGTACGCGAAGACCGCGATCACAACCACTACCGTTTCCACGAAGATCGTCCCGATTGTCCACCATGCGACGGCCTTCTTGGCGTCTCCGGGTGTTTTGGCGCTGTAGAACTTCTGGTACATGCTCTGTACCCCCATGAGCAGGAACAGCGTCGAGAGGAAGTATCCGAGCGCCTTGAGCCATGGGTGAGCCCCGAACTGGCTGTTGACCACATCAAAATAGCCCGTCTTGTGGGCCGCGTCGAACGCCGCCTGTGCACCCGACAGGCCGCCTGCCGAAAAAATAACGAACGGAACCGCGAGCAGGCAGGCGAGGACGATGACGATCCCATTCGGCAAATCCGTATAGGCTATGGCTACCATTCCGCCCAGCGCCGTAAACAGAATCACGAACACGGCGGCGATGATGGTGCCCGTTGACTCGGAAACCGCTCCGTCGGTAATCACGTTCAGGATGAACCCGCCGGCCAGAAACTGGTAGGAGACAATCGCGATAAACGACATGATCAGCGCAACAGCACCGAACAACCTGGCAGCCGGACCGTACCGGACCTCGAGCATGTCACCGACCGTGTACTGTCCGAAGGTGCGGATCTTTGCGGCCAGGAAGTAGATGATGATGATGCCTACCCACGCGCCGGCGGCGAGCCACAGGGCTGAAAAGCCGGCCTTGGAAGCGAACTCGGCCCCGCTGATGAAGGTACCCGATCCGATCCACGTGCAAATCAGGGTAAAGACCATGACCTGCCACTTCAAGCTGCGGTCAGCAACCATGAACTGCTCCTGGCTCTTGATCCGCCTGGAGCGGATGAAGTTCAGAATCGTCAGGGCGAGGAGATAGAGCAGAATAATGATGAGATAGGACGACATATTCCCCTCCGTCTTAAGGTAGATGATCCACAGGATCGATGTCCGTCACGATGACAAGGAGTGTTTGTATCCCAGAAGCGATAAAGGAAACAAGCGCGAAATGATGGAATGTTCGGAATCTTACCGCGAGGAGGTCATGGCAGCAAGATGTTCTCAATACGACAGAACAGCCCTCGGTATTGGAATCGGCAGCGGAGTCGGTTTTGATATCCTGTCGCAGCCGTCATCAATGCGGCGGCTTTCAGGTCTATGTCGTTTTCGATAGCGGTCCCGATTGCGACCCCGTCACCGAGTGGTGTGGAATTGCCCCGCTGTGCGCTGGCTGTTGCCCACACGTGAGGCTGTGGCTATGCGCCGCGTGATTGTTCCCAGTGAACGCCTGATGAGGCGCAGAGGTCTGACAGCCAGCAACCGCCCCCGATCCATGCCGATCGTCATATATTTTGCCGGCAGTGGCAGGAATCCGGAACGCAATGGATCTGATCCAGGACGGACAGGAGATTGTCGTCGACGGACATGCCGGGATCGTTAGGTTGGGAAGCCCGAAGCGCGTCGGGGACTGACGACGTCAACTCTTTGATTGCAGATGTCAATCTAATCATTCCGGGCCATGGCGCCGCTCAGGAACTTCTCGTAAGAGGCCATATCGAAATACCCATGTCCGGACAGATTAAACAGGATCACTTTGCTTTCGCCCGACTCTCTGGCCCGGAGCGCGTGCACCATGGCGCTGTGAATCGCATGGGCTGATTCAGGCGCAGGGATGGTGCCTTCACAGTGCGCAAATTTGACCGCGCTCTCGAAGACCTCCCCCTGATGATACGCCTCGGCCTCGATCAGCCCGAGCGCGAGCACGTGACTCACGAGCGGCGCCGAGCCGTGATAGCGCAGCCCGCCGGCGTGCACGGGGGCCGGGATGAACTTATGCCCCAGGGTGTGCATCATGAGCAGCGGCGTCGTACCGGCGACGTCGCCGAAATCATACTCCCGTTTGCCCGCCGTCAAGGACGGGCAGGCCGCGGGCTCGACGGCGATCGCCCGCAGGTTTTTTCTCCTCCCGGAGATCTTGTCCGTAAGAAAAGGAAAGGCGATGCCTGCGAAATTGCTGCCTCCACCGTGGCAGCCGATAATGACATCCGGATATTCTCCGGCAATCTCCATCTGCTTCCGGGCTTCCTGCCCGATGATCGTTTGATGGAGCAGGACGTGATTAAGCACGCTGCCGAGCGAATACTTGGTATCTTCTCTCTTGGCCGCATCTTCCACTGCTTCGGAGATCGCGATGCCCAGGCTGCCGGGTGTTTCCGGATCTTCGGCGAGAATGGCGCGGCCCGCAGCCGTTAAATCGGAGGGGCTCGCTACTACCTCCGCGCCGTATGTCTTCATCATGATTCTGCGATACGGCTTCATGTCGTAGCTGACGCGCACCATGTACACCATGCACTCCATCCCCATCAGCTTGCAGGCGCAGGCCAGGGCGCTTCCCCACTGCCCGGCTCCCGTTTCCGTGGCCAGCCTCCTCACGCCCTCCTGCTTGTTCATGTAGGCCTGCATGATCGCCGTATTCAGCTTGTGGCTGCCGACGGGGCTCACATGCTCCGATTTGTAATAGATATGCGCGGGCGTGTCGAGGAGCTCCTCCAGGGCGCGGGCGCGGAACACCGGGCTGGGCCGGTACAGGCGGTATATGTCGCGCACTTCTCCGGGGATTTCGATTTCCCTGTCCAGAGACACTTCCTGCCGGATCAGCCCCATCGGGAAGATTGGGGCAAGGTCTTCCGGGCCGATCGGCAGTCGTGTCCCGGGATGCAGGGGTGGTTCGAGCGGGGTTGGAAGATCCGCAGCCAGGTTGTAGAAGTGGGTGGGAATTTCGGATTCGGGCAACGTGATTTTCGTGTCGGTCATCCTGCACTCCTTCGTTCACATCAATGGAATTCGATCCTGCATCGCGCAAATCGCCACAGCACCTTGCACCATGGCAGAAAAAAGTTCAATGGTTTCACTGAACAGGACCGGCCCGTGTCAACGGGCGCACGCGGCTTCCACTGCTGCGATTGTCTTCGGAACCGGTTTCCCCAGTACCCGGCAGCCGGTCTCGGTAACGAGCACGTCGTCCTCGATGCGGATGCCGCCGAAGTCGCGGTAGCGCTCGAGGAGGTCATAGTCGATGAACTGCGCGTTTTTGTGCTCCGCTTTCCACTGGTCGATCAGTTCCGGAATGATGTAGATGCCCGGCTCGGTGGTGATCACGAATCCCGGGCGAAGGGGCTTTGCCAGCCTGAGGTAGCAGATCCCGAACTGCGGGTTGCGCTGCATCCCTTCATAGCCGACGTGCTGCTCGCCCAGGTCTTCCATGTCGTGCACATCGAGCCCCATCATGTGGCCGAGTCCGCACTGGAAGAACATGGCGTGCGCACCTGCCGCAACCGCTTCTTCCACGTCCCCCTTCATCAGGCCGATTTCTTTCAGCCCCGAGGCCAGGGTCCGGCAAGCCAGCAAATGGATGTCCCGATGCGGGACTCCGGGCTTGATTGCGCCGAGGGCCTTTTCCTGCGCATCCAGAACGATGCGGTACAGGTCTTTCTGACGATCCGTGAACTTGCCGCTGACCGGGAAGGTCCGGGTCAGGTCTCCCGCGTAGTGCAGCCCTGATTCGGCACCGCAGTCGTTCACCACGATGTTCCCGTTCTGCATCACATTACCGTGATAGTGGTTGTGCAGCGTCTCCCCGTGAACGGAAAAGATAATCGGGAAGGCGAGGTCTCCGCCGCGGGCCAGAGCGATTCCGTGCATGGCGCCCGCAATTTCGCGCTCGATCATTCCCGCGCGCGCTGCATTCATTGCGTAGGTCTGCATCTCGGACGTGATGTCGATCGCCTTTTCGATCTCGGCGATTTCTTCCGGCGCCTTGATGGAGCGCTGGGCCACAACCGCCTTCGTGAACTCGACGGAGGCGTAGCCTTTTACAAAGGAAGGATGGATGCCGAGCAGCTTCTCGATCTTCAGGATGTTTTCGGGCCGGTAGGGCGGGAGGTAGTGAACCGCACGGCTGCGCTGCACCACGGCCGAGACGATCTCCGCCAGGGCCGCTGTGGGCATGGCCTGGGGCACGCCGACCGATTCTGCTTTGTTGCGCAAAAGCGGTTGCGGGCCGGTCCAGACGATGTCCGCGACCGTCGGGTCGTCGCCGAAGAGGATTTCAGTCCCGCTGTCGACGTCCATCACCGCGGCCAGTCCCGGGGCATCGAGGCCCCAGTAATAGAGGAAGGAACTGTCCTGGCGGAACATGTACTGGTTGGCGGGGTAGTTCATCGGGCTCTCCTCGTTTCCAAGGAACAGCAAAAGCCCGGTTTTTACGGATTTTCTGAGAGTCTCTCTTCGACGCACATAAATCTCGCGAGGGAACATACGAAGTCCTTTCATGATCAAGTCTCATGCTTCACGACAACCATATAAGTTAACCACCATGCTGCCGCGTCAATCAACCAAAATGGCTCGGTCGCGTGGGATTCCTCAGGATTGTGGCGCCCCTGCCGGCGCCCACATTGAGGATCTGATTGCTGCTCCCGGGCACGGGCCGGGCAGTCTTTTCCCAAAAAGCCCGGATCATTGGGGGGGAGGCGACGGGCGCAATCGGAAGCGGGACTCAACGGAGAGAATTCATCAAATGTCCTTTGTCAATTATTAATTGTCATTTTGTTCGGATCAATCTGGAGCCTCGTCACAGAGAATCGCGAGCCTGCGCGTATTCTCAGCGCCCAGATCAGGACCCCACAGGCCAAAGGCTTGCAGCACCAAACGACAAATGACCATTGAACATTGACAATTGATAGATTCTTTTATCGTAAATGGATGCCTGACGCGTCCTTTCGTCCGAATTCCACCGAAGATTGAGTCCCACTTCCGATTGCGCCCGAGGCGACTATCGGAAAGCGTCGCCGTGTGATAAAGTGTGATCATCGTCTTTTTGCAGGGGCCAGCTCCATCCCAGCTTGATGTGCTTCCGGGCTTTTAAAATTGCTGCGAGGACAAACCGATGGGAAAGATCAACTACGGGCGTGTGGTTCTCGGCGGGTTGGTGGCCGGGCTGATCATCAATGCCGGCGAGATGATTCTGAATGCGTGGATCCTGATGAAAGATTGGGACGAGGCGATGAAGGCGCTCAACCGGCCTGCGATAGGCGGGGGCGGCATCACTGTCATGATCGCGCTCTGTTTCGGCCTGGGGATCCTGGTGACGTGGGTATATGCAGCCATCCGTCCGGGCTTGCAGGCGGCATGTCCTCGGTGAACAGCCAGTCTTCCATGGCGACGTTGTATTTTACGCTCTCATAACTGAAGGGAGTGATCTGTTCGGAGCGCGCTCCGGCCGTGATATCGAGGACTTTGGTCGGCCAGGTCACATCGCCGAATTTCTTGAAGTCCCAGAACAGGCGCTTCGACCTCCCCGCCACCTCCTGAAGGAAGTAGAAGGTCTCCTTGTCAATGTAGAGATCCGCCGAATTGCCGCCGATTATCGCGGTTATGACGTACGCCGGCCGGCTTGCAGCGATCTTATATTCAGTGGACTGCACATCGGCCTTTTCCCTCCACTCGACGACAGCATCTTCCTTGCGCGTCGCGGATTCGGCTTTGGTTGCATAGTGGGCGATGCCGAAGCACCGGTTCCACCACCTGTTCATATCGTCCAGGTTTCCCCGGGCAGGCACCAGGTTCCGGCGGCTCCAGGCGATGCCGTTGTTCAGAAAATCCTCGTAGAAATAACGGCCGCCCTGTGCGACGGTGAGATCTCTCTCCACGCGGATCTTTCCAGGGGATTTCGCAAACAGGCGGAACGCTCCTCTGAAGGTGATGCCGTCAAGCATGTCGACGGCGCCTTTAATCTCCAGGCTGTTCCATTGGGTGAGCTTCTCGCCTCCATGGGCGGCAAGGGACCGGTTGAGTATGTCCCGCGGCGTGATTTCCGACTGCCCGGCGAAAACAAGGCACGCGATCAGCGTGGGCAGCAGAATTGCGATGGCGCTCTTTCGCATGTTTCCTCCTCCGGTCAGGGCCGGGCGAATGTGAGCTGGGAATGGGCCTCCAGGAGGCGCTCGCGCACGGGGATATGGTAACGGCAGGCTGTGCTGCAGGGTGCGCTGCATCCGGCACAGGCGGCTGCGGTGTTAGGCTCGGGAATGCGCTGATATCGTTCCATCGCATACTTCTGATCCCCGTAGTTTTCGTAATACATCTTATAGCGAAGTATGTCCCAGATCGGCACTTCCCGGGGGCAGGACCCATAGCAGCTGTCGCAGCCGGGCCGGCAGTACTTCGTGCTGATAGCCGATTCGAGTACGTCCAGGTATTCCTCGTCCCGGGGGGTCAGGCTGGTGGATCCCGAAACGGCAAGGTATTCAGCCACCTGGTCGAAGTTGGGCATCCTGACCACCATGGTATCGAAGAGGTCCGAAGCCAGTATCCACTTGATGACCGCCTGGCGCGCGTTGGTGTTCTGATTCTGCAGCGCCCGGATGTTCAGCCTGGATTGATAGATGGTCATGGTTTTCATCGCGATGGTGGCGACCCCCCTGGCCCTGGCTTTTTTGAGCAGCGGTTCCAGTCCCTGCGTGAGGAAGTTCGCCCCCACGAGGATGACCTCGAAGCGGTTGTTGTCGATCCCCCATTCGATTTCCCTGATCAGGTTGACGCTGTGGCTGGAGGCGCCGGTAAATCGGATCTTCCCCAGCGTCTTGGCCTCGTCCCAGGCTTCATAGATCGCCGGATTCTGAATTCTCTCGATCCCGCCGTAACGGGGGTGGCCGATGGAGTGAAGCATCATGCAGTCGATGTAGGTGGTGTTGAGGCGCTTGAGGGAAACATCGAGCGCCTCGAGCAGCGCACTCTTGGTGACGGTTGGAGTCAGCAGGGGCGGGTCCCATTTGTCGACGACGAACACCTTCTCCCGCCACTTGGGCAGGACCTTTCCAATCAATTCCTCATGTCCCGTGTACTGATACCCCGTGTCGATCAGGTTGATGCCGCACTCAAAAATATGGTTCAGGATCGAAGGGTCCGACTGGCCCGAACCGGCGGAGATGTCGCCCACCTTCCATCCGGTCTTGCCCAGGGGCTTATAGCGCTTGATCTTTGGCGCGCCCGCCTGCTCCCCCGAAAGATCCCCCGCGGCGGGAGGAATCGTCGTGCCTGCGGCGAGGGCGGTTGTAGTGTGAAAAAACTGGCGTCGCGAAAGTTCCATAATGGTGTACCCCCAAAGCGCGCCATCTTCACACATTCTCCCCCGCGCCGCAAGCATTTGCGGACGCCGGATGCAGTTCAGACCGGGAGGGATGGCAGGAAAGCCCGGGGCACAAATTCCCTGAGCGTTAATTTAATCGACTTCTCCTGCACGGATCGGGACTTGGAGCTGGAATTGAACTGTCCTGCGATGCTCACGGAAATGTGCAGAGCCCGGGAAGGTCCCGGCCGGAGTCCAAGTCCAAGTCGATGTCCAGGTCGGAGTTTGCGACGAGATGATGGCAGGAGTCAACGCCAATGGTGTGCGAGCCCTGGATGAGCCCTCGGGGGCAAAGCAGGTCAGGTTCGATTCCAGCCATGTCGTGTTACAATGGGCATAACCGTGCAAAAGCCGCAGCGGATGCTGTGCCTTTGGTACTGGTGATACGGAACCTGGCTTGATTCGATATCGCCGTCCAATCACTGGAGGAGCCTGCAATATGTGCGCCGGAATGCCGAGTGTCCGGATTCGACTGATGGTGGCGGCGGTTTGCGTCTGTTCGGCTGTGTTCGCCGGTTTTCCGGGATGGCCGGCGCCCGACGATATGCTCCCATCCGCGCAGGACCTCCCGGCTGTCCCGGCGGAGCGCGGCGGACGCGCCGGTTACCTGCTGGTGCTGGAGCTGCTGGACGGCAAAGCGCGGTTCGACTCCGCAGCCGAAATCGAAAATTATCTGGAGAACAGGCAGTTGATCTCGGAAGACGACTGGCTCCTTTTGCTGCTCAGCGACTCAGGCCAGCAACTCGGGGCCAGGAGGATCGGCAATCCCGCCAGGTTTTATCCTGATCCCGGCCCGGGGCAACCGATTCCGTTCGTGGTGAAAATCCCCTCCATCACTGGCCTGGCAACCGTGGTTCTCTACGACCACACTCTCTCCGAACAGCTGAGGATTCCGATCGACGGCAGTTTTCGGGCGCGTGCGGACTTCCGTCGACGGGAATTCCTGGCGCACGATCGCGAGAACCGGCGACTTATCACGGAAGGGGAAAGACAACGCTCCGGGAGAATGAATGCAGCACTACTTCCGGCCAGGAAACCAGAGGGAATGGCAAGCCTGACTGAGGAGATCCAGAGGAAGATCAGGGGCGAGGTTGTCCAGGAAATCGAGCGAATGGGACAAATCGGGGTGGAGGCCTCCACCGGCGCAGCACACCAGGCCGAGGCGGGCTGGATTCTAGCCGGGACGGTCCTGGGAGAAGGCGGAGTAACCGTCAACGGCGCCTATGTGCTCCTCCGGCAACTCGCGTTCACGACAACCTTTGGGAGTAATTGGTATGTAAGGACCGGCAGCAATGGCAAGTTCAGTTTTTCGATCCCCAGGAATCTGGCGCCGACCGATTTTGTCATCGCCGCATACGCTCAAGACTATGCCCTGCAATGTTACGGCCTCGCAATCACCGGGGACACGACGAGTGACATTCAACTGACAAGAGCACACACCGTCTCCGGCACGGTCCGTGACAACCTGGAGAAGCCGCTGAGGGGGGTGCGGGTCCGCGCTTACCAGGATGGCAACCTGACTGCCTCGGCCCTGACGGATACCGACGGCACTTACGACTTCGACCTGCCTGCCGGCGCTTATGAGATGGAGGCGCTGCCGGCTGCGGGAAGCACCCTGGCGCCGGCGGTTGCACGGAATATAGTCATCGGCGAGCCCCGCACGCTTGATTTCACTTTGATCGCCTCCGCCGGAATCCTCAGTGTCAAACTGAATTTTCCCCGGCAAGAGGTGTACAGCCGGTTTTCCAGCCGGTCGCTCGTGCGATTCGAGCTTTTCCAGGCGGGTGTCGCGGTGTTTGCGGGCAACGGTGTGAGCGGGCCAGCGGGTTCCGATCCGGCGACCGGAAGATTCTATAGGACTTACAACCTGTACTTGCGTGAAGGAAGCTACACGCTGAGCGCCTTTGTCGCCGGCTGCCGGCCGATCTACGTCTCCGGCCTGGAGATTTCCGGCGAGTCCTCGGTCACCCTGGATCTTCCGGAGCCTTACCTGTGGACGGGTGTCCTGCGCGGCGCCGATCATACGCCGCTGGCACACATGACGATCCAATCCTACACCGATCTCGCCAGGGAATACGAACTGACGACGACCAACGCATCCGGCGAATTCTCGATCCTGCTCACGCCGAACGGGTTCGTCAAATTCCATACCGACGCCGGGAGCAACAACATCCTGCGCACCGTAAGGATCGGGGATGTGACCGCCGGAAGAGACGAGGATGTGATCCTCGATTCATTCCCTGCCTTCGAGGACTCGGGAGGGCCGCTGACCCAAATCTACGGAGTGCCCGACCGTTTGAGCCGCTGGAACATCGTGATGATCGGGGACGGATATACGAATATCACAGAAACATACTCGGACCTGAACCAGAACGGCAGGTGGGACGGTGTGATCTATTATGATCTGAACAAAAACGGTGCCTTTGATTCAGGCGAGCGATACCAGCGTTACGGCAGTGCCGCCGCTCCTGCAGCAGGATCGAATCCCAACCTGACGAACGAGCCTTTCACCGATCTGAACGGGGATGGCGTTCCCAACCTGCGGGACCAGGAACTGTTCGACCAGAACACGCTCGACACCGCGCGCTCTCTCTTCGGGCAGGATGAGTGGCAATTGCACAGGGATATATTCAATATTTTCCGCATCCGCCTGGTATCGAGGCAGGCCGGTCACGATATCAGGGACCAAGACAACAAGGTCGTCATCGACCGCGACACCGCGCTGGGCACCTACCTGAGCAATCCGGACCGCAACTACCTGTTCAGCGCAAATTACACGTTGATCACCCAGTACATCAACCAGTATGTCCCCGAATGCGACACGCGCATCGTCATGGTGAACCAGCCGGTCCGCATGGGCCGGGTGAACTCCTACATGTTCCAGTACGGCGGCGATATATCCACATTGTGCAACGACTACGTAGTGGCGCATGAAATGGGGCACAACGTGGGACGCCTCGCCGACGAATACACCGAGTACCAGGAATTTTACCGCGGCTCCGAGAGTGCGGCGCGGAACATCACTGCCCTGGTGGACCCGCGGCATATTCCCTGGCGGCACCTGATCACCCCCGGCAAGGAGATCCCGAGCTTCGCCGGATCCCGCGGCGTCGGTCTCTATGAGGGTGCAGGTTATTACACGGGCGGGAGGTACCGCCCCACGGAATATTGCATGATGGTCAGCGGCAACCGCTATTGCCCTGTCTGCACCGCGGAAATCGAAATGCGGATCGGGGAAATCACCGGCGCGATTCCGGACGCCCTCCCGCTCTTTCCATCCACAAGCGTTTCCGGCCTGCATCCGGAATTCAAGTGGGAACCGCTGCCCGGAGCGTCCCACTTTCTGCTGGAAATCGAGAAAGCGGACGGGAGTCAGCTCGTGGCCTCCTACGATGTTTACGCCACCGTCTTCGACTTGCCTTTTGCGCTCACAGAAAATGCAGAGTATCGCTGGCGTCTGCGGCCCGCGTCTGCGGGGAGCTGGGGCAACTGGTCCTCCTGGGTGCATTTCAGCCCGTCGCCTCAGTCTGATGTCTTCACGGGAGTGTTTGCGCAGATTGCGGCGGGGGACGGGTACGAGACCGTTCTGACCGCCATCAACACAGGTCAAAGCGCTGCGGATCTTCTTGTTTCCCTTCTGAAATCGGATGGGGCGCCATTTGATCTGCCTGCGGGCCCGTCCCCGATCCCGGTCCACTTCAATCTGCGGTCGATGGGCTCGGTGGATGTAAAGGTCAGCCGGCCGGGAAGTGTGCAGACCGGCACGGCGCATCTTGCCGCCACAGGCCAGATTGCAGGCGCCGCTCTCCTCAGAAGCATCCAGAACAGCCGGGTTCTGAGTGAAGCCGGCTTCCGGCTCACCCGGACTGCCAAAAATGTCACCCTCTGGATCGACAACACGGGCTATTCCAGGACCGGCTATGCGATTGCAAACACCGCGAGCGTGCCGGCCACGTTCCACATGACGTTGCGCGACATGAACGGGTCCGTCAAGGAACGCGCCGTGATCGCCATGACACCGGGACAGAACGTATCGGAGTTTGCCTGCCAGCGATTTCCCCTCACCGGCGGGGCCGGATTCGAGGGGAGTATTGAGTTTTCCGGTGACCAGGAACTCGCCGCGCTTGCGCTCCGCTACGACAATGTGGACCTGGATGGGAGGCCGCAGGTTTTTTCGAGCATTCCTCCTTTTATGGGGGATGCCTCAACGCACATTGTTTTCCCTCAGGTTGTCGACGGGGCAGGCTATCGGTCCGAACTGATTTTCGCCAATCCATCTGATACCCCTGCCAGCGCGAAGGTGGAGTTCTTCAGAAGCGACGGGACTCCGCTGGGGGTGCCCATACGTGGTCAGCAGCAAGCCGGCCTGGAGTTGCCTTTGAGCCCGAAGGGTGCGGCGCACCTGGCTACTGACGGCGGCTCAGGGGAAATCGTGTCCGGATGGATCAGGGTTACCAGTCCGGTGCCGGTCTTCGGGGCGGTGATATTTCAATCTGTTGCAGGTCCTGGAGTCCTCGCGGAAGCCGGTGTCGGAGCTTCGCCTCCCGCCCTGCATTTCGCGGCTCACGTCGAAAGCCTGGGATCAACGGGCTCCGGCATAGCCATCTGCAATCCGGGCGCGTCTGCGGTCAGCGTCCTGCTGCATCTGCGCCGCCCCGACGGGCAGGTCGTAGCTTCCACAAATGTAAGTCTGTATGACAACGCAGATCACAGTGTTTTCGCCGCTCTTCCGCTCACGATCCTGCCGTGAGACGGCAATCCCGGCGCACTTTGATACCCCGTTCTTGCGAGACTCCCGGCGGCTTCCGAAGGCTGTGTTCTTCCGCGTCCTGCACAAAAGGCAGGCTATTTGAAAACCCGGCGCCGAGGTGCAATGCCCTGAGGGTTTTTGCTTGCCCGCAGTTTTTTTCCACGATACAAGAGCGCATCCCATTCACCGTATGGGATCGGAGAACAGGATGCCGCTGCTGATCGGGAGGAGATTCATCGTTTCCCGGGTTTCCGAGTGCTCGACTGCCGGAGACCGCCTGCCCGTAATTCTGGCTCACGGCCGCGCCTTCGGT
>JAFNAG010000210.1 GCA_017860135.1 Acidobacteriota bacterium | reverse complement strand
CGGCGCTACTCCCCACTCAAAAACTGGTCGGCCGAGATTTTGGCGAACGACAGCCCGGCTGATTAAGAAAGTGTACGAAGCGGATCCCCTCGTTTGTCCCCGCTGCTGCGGACCGCTCAAAATCATCAGCCTGATCGGCGACGGCCCGGTCATCGAGAAGATCCTGCGCCACCTGAAGCTGTGGGACCGCCCCGTCGCCGGCCGCGAGGAGGCCAGCCAGTGGCCGGACCCGGCCGGCTGAGACGGTCCCGCGCTCCTCTGCATCTCAAGCCGGCCCGCCCCTGCCCCGGCAGAAGTGTGTTCGCAAACGGCGCCGGCGCGGGGAGGGGGAGCGGGGCGCGCCGCCGCTCCCCGCTCCCCCTCCCCGTTCTGCACTCTTGCGGACGCTTTCCCAGATGTCGCAGCCGCTCCCCGCAGCCGCTCCCCGCCTGAAATCGAGGATATTTCCGGATCCCTGCGCTCCCGCTCACCCCACCCTCGCTCAGCCCCTCAAAAGCAATTGCTTATCATTTATCATTCACCTCTATCGGTCACTACGATGTAACCGCTTTTGGTTCGCTGGTATATGTTTGCGGTGGTATTTTCCCCAATCAGGAAAGATCCCTCGTGCGAGTTGATTTTGAAGGAAATTCACGCCCTCTAGGTGATTTCAGGGCACCTTTCTTCGCTCCGAGAATCTCGCCCGATGGCTGGCAGATTGCCTACTTCACCCTGGGAAGTGAGAGCCATGTATGGATATATGACCTTATTCGCAGCATCGCGAGCCGATTTTCGATGGATGGGAGCGTGTATTACGTTTCCTGGATGCCGCCGGACGGGAAAACATTGATCTTTGGCTGGACAAACTCGGGTCCCTACAACCTGTATTGGCAACCAGTGGATCGTAGTGTGCCTATGGAGCGTCTCATCCAAAGCAAGAATACTCAAATTCCGGCTTCTTTTTCACCGGACGGCTCAATACTTGTATTTCTCGAAGAATACTCAGCAACCGACTGCGATATTTTCCTATTGGATATCAAGAGCCGCAAGGTTACACCATTCATCAATACAAAAAATAAGGAAGCATACCCGGAGGTTTCCCCTGACGGACGCTGGCTTGCATACACATCCAATGAAACAGGACAAGATGAGGTTTGGGTTCAATCATTTCCAATCAAGGGTGCCAGTTGGCAGGTTTCCAATCACGGAGGCATCCAGCCGATTTGGTCGAAGGACATGCGATGGTTGTTTTATCGGAACGGGGATCAAGTTTGGTCTGTTTACGTCAGCACTGAAAAAGGTTTTTCCCCAGGGAAACCAGAATTAAAGTTCGCGAAGCCAGGATTTGGCACCTCAACCCCCTTGCGCTGCTGGAACTCGTTGCCTGATGGCCAGGGTTTCATAATGGTCAAGCTCGAACAAAGAAAGCCCGAGCCTGTTGCTGAAATGATCCTCGTCCAGAACTGGTTCGAGGAACTCAAGCGCCTCGTCCCCACCGGAAAGAAATAAGCGCGGCTGACCATGATCAGGATCTTCTGAAGGCCCCGGCCGAACGGCGGTGGAGCCGTAACTTTCCTGAATTCTCCTCGTCCGGGATGTTACGCCGCGATTACTTCCGGTCACATGCCTGGTTAGTCGCGATCCCGGAGAAGTGGACACGTTTCAGACTGTGATCTGGTAAGTTGCCAAGGCGACGATTTGGTGGAATTCCGACAGGGGATGCCGCCTCCGGAGACTGAACCAGAAAGTGCAGTGAAAAGTGTACGCCGGCGCCAGGCGGCCGGAGGCCAGGGCGCGCGTCGACCCGTACGGACGTATTGACTTCGGAGGTGCACCCAGCTGAGTGTCCCCTCGTCCGCCACAGTCCCCAGGCCATCACTAGATCGACAAGCAAGAGCAACGGGTCGCCGATCAGGAATTGCAGGGGCTTGTCCACCCAGGAACCCCTGATGCCCATGATGCTCACGAGGTGGGACAAGGCACCCAAGAGCGAAAAGACCGCCACGACCTTCAGGTAGATGGCCACCCGAGGATGTGTCATCCCCTCTCGAACCCACTTGGCGAAGTCCATTATCGATGTGCTCCTTTCTCGTTACAGCACGAGGGTGCGATCCGCGGCTGAGCCCACGGCCCTCGTCCAGTCGGCACTCTGCCATAAGCGCGCGGTGCTCTCGAGCAGAAAGCGGTGCGCGGTGGCGAAGTCGGCGCGGAAGCCGGCGAGATGCGTGAGCTGCAGCATGGCCATTCCGTGGATCGACGACCAGAAGCCGTAGGCCAGCGCCTCAAGGAACTGCGGGCCCGCCCAGTCAGGCCGCCCCACCCCCATGACATCGGCCAGGGTCGCGCGGATCTGTTCGTACTCGGAGTCTGCGGGAGCATCCTCTGCCAACGAGCGCCGCGTCGAGCGGCGGCCGAAGAGGAGGAGGAAGTCCGCAGGACGCTCCTCCGCGAAGCGGATGTAGGCGAGCCCCAGCCGCACCAGGCGCTCTATCGGATCCGGCGTGCCCTGCACGGCGGAGCGGAGCGCGGAGGTCAGCGCCTCGTTGGCCTGGCCGGCCAGGACGTCCACCAGATGCTCTCGGTTGTCGAAGAACTCGTACATCCCCGCCGGGCTCATGCCGGCGCGCCGCGCCACGTGGCGCAGGGAGAGGCGCTCGTGGCCGTGGCGGCGCACCAGCGCGCGGGCCGCGGCCAGGATGCGGGCCTGCTTGCGAACGCGCCCCTGCGCACGGATGCCAGGGAGCTTCGTGGTCGATCGCGTCATTGTCTTTTCTCCGAACACTGTTCAGTATAACACCGAACGATGTTCAGGTCAAATACCGATCAGCGCGGTTCCGGACGAGCTGTCCCCGCCAAAAATCCACAACCACTCAGTGATTGCTTTCGGTCACTTGCCTGATAAAGTCGCGATCACGGACAAGTGACCTGGTCACCGCGCCGGGAGCTGGCAATGGCAGTACCGCGCAGTACGTTTTGCGTTACTACACACGCCACTACACACGGAGGCGGCTTATTGGCCGCCCGTGCCTGCAAACTACTGATTCTAAAAGACGGAATTTTAAGAGAGGTGGTCGGGGCGAGAGGATTCGAACCTCCGACCTTACGGTCCCGAACCGTACGCGCTACCAAGCTGCGCCACGCCCCGTCCAATGTCGTCGCAGTGCAAAATGCTAACGTAAAACCTTCAGCCGATCAACCCCATTCCCGGCAGGCGGAAGCGGCGGACCAGCCGCGGCACGACCTTCCGCAGGGATTCCACCGTATCGTAATCCGTCTGATCCCGCTGGAGCGGCGTGATCGAAACATAGGAATTCATGATCGCCTCGTAGTCCGGCAGGATCCCGGATTTCCGCCGGTCTTCCGCATTCTCGATGGCCTTGTTTCCGGCCGGGCCATTCCGGTCCAGCGAGTTGAAGTGCGGGAAATGGAACGCGCAGCCCTGGCGTGTGATCTTCATCCCCCGGATCCGGCGCACGGGGATGTTCATGTTCAGACAGATGCCGCCGTCGGACTTCTGCTCGAGCATTGTTCGGACCAGCATCCTCACATACTTCGCCCCCTTGTCGAAGCGGATCGGGGTTTCGTCGTAGGCCTGTGAAACCGCGAGCGCCGGGATACCGCGGTGAGAGGCTTCGCGTGCCGCCGCAACGGTCCCTGAATACATGATGTCGTCGCCCAGGTTGGCCCCGTGGTTGATGCCCGAAATCACGAGATCGGGGGGCGAGATCAACACGTTGGCCAGTGCGAAGATTACACAGTCGGCGGGCGTGCCGTTCAGTGTGTAATGCCGGTCCCGGACCAGCCGCCCCTCCAGGGGGGAACGGAGCGTGAGGCTGTGGCTGACTGCGCTGCGCTCGCGGTCGGGAGCGACGACCGCAATATCGCCCAACCCCTCGATGCACTCTTCGAGGATGCGGAGCCCTTCCGCTTCCATGCCGTCGTCGTTGGTAAGGAGGATCAGCGCCACGATAAAAAAATATGGTCGGGACGAGTGGATTTGAACCACCGACCACACGCACCCCAAGCGTGTGCGCTACCAGGCTGCGCTACGTCCCGACTGCCAATCTGAAAGTATCATTCGCGCTCAAGCAAAGTCAATATTTTCTCAAGTTCTTGTCGTACTTCACTGAGCCCCTGCGCAGGACCGGGCGGCCGCCCTGATACCTTCCCTGCCGGCTTCTCTGCCTGTGGAGTTGCGGACGCTGCCGGCTCCCGGGTGCTCCGTGCCAGCCTCTTTCGCGCCCCTGCGATCGTATATCCTTCTTCGTAAAGTAGTTGTCGGATCATCAGCAGCTGCTCTATATCCTTCGGGCGGTAGGTCCGCTGACCCGCCTTGTTCTTTGGAGGCGCCAGCCCGGGAAACTCTGTTTCCCAATATCGCAGGACATGAGCCTCCACGCCTACTATCTTGATGACTTCCCCGATCCGGTAATAGAGCTTCTTGGGTATGGCCTGCATTTCGTTTACAGTGATTTAAGAAATTTCGAAGGCTTGAAAGTAATCGCCTTGCGACCCGGAATAACAATAGAGTCCCCCGTCTGGGGATTCACGCCTGTTCTATCCCGCCGCTGCACCACGCGAAAGCTGCCGAAACCACTGATTACGACCTTCTCGCCCCCGGCAAGCCGCTGCTTGATCGTTTGCAGAATCAAATCCACGATGCGCAGCGCGTCCGCGTACGACATTCCGCCGTGAACATCATGAACCGCTTTGCTCAGATCGTTCTTGTTCATTGTTCTGCTCTGGACAATGTCGTTCGAAGTCGATTCGGCCGGGAAGCTCGAGACTCATTAATACTAGTGTCCCACGATTCCGGTGTCAACAGACCTGAACTGCAGACTCGAGTGAAAGCAGGAGTCGGGAGTCGGGAGTCAGAATCGGTATTCGTGGCCACAGGAAGTGCAAAATGCTCCCACGACCCGCGAGCGGATGTCTTGTTCACGGATTCTGTCCCGTGTGTCGTAGAAGCAGTCGGGAGTCAGAATGCGGGTGCGGGAAACAGCAGGCGCGAAATGCCCCTGTGATCTGCATGCCGAAATACACCTCCTGGCGCCTGACTCCTGATTACCGGCTCCTGCCTTTCGCCCGGCGTCTCATGCGCTGGCGAATGCGGATCGGAGTCGCATAGAAACCGAAGCGCTCCCGGATCTGGTTGACCATGAAGCGTTCGGTCGAGAAATGCAGGGGTTCACGCGACGAGGTGAAAACCACGAAGGTGGGCGGCACGGAGCTGGCCTGCGTCATGTAGCGGATATCCAGCTTCTTGCCCGGATTGCCGGTACTCCACTTCTCGGTCATGTCCGGAGCGAAGAGGTTGTTCAGAAGGCCCGTAGGAACATGAATCCGGCGGGCTTCCCAGGCTCGCCGGATCAGGTCGAAGAGTCTGACCACGCGCTGCCCTGTCAAAGCCGAAACGGCAACCACCGGAGCATAGGAAAGGTACTTCATGCGTCGCCGGATCGCTTCCGTATGCTCTTCGATCGTGTGCGTGTCCTTGCTCACTTTGTCCCACTTGTTCAGCACGATGATCACGGAACAGCCCGACTCATCGGCGTAGCCTCCGATGGAGGCATCGAGTTTGGTGACACCTTCCTCGGCATCGAGGAGCAGAAGCGCGACATCAGCCCGTGCCAGGCTCTTGCGGGCCATGACGACACTGACCTTTTCAGTCCGCGCCTCCGTCTTGCCTTTGCGCCGGATTCCGGCCGTATCAATGAGCCGGTAGGACTCGCCGCCGCGCACGACCAGCGTGTCGACGGCATCGCGGGTGGTGCCGGGAATCTCGGTGACAATCGCCCGTTCGACTCCAAGCAACCGGTTCACCAGGGAAGATTTTCCGACATTCGGTCTTCCCACAACCGCGACTGCGATTTCCCCGCACGTTTCCGGAACGCCATCCCTGGGCGACACGCCGGCGCGGGAGGAGATCGCATCGAGGACTTCACCGATCCCCCGGCCGTGCTCCGCAGAAACCGGGAACAACTCTTCCGCCCCGAATGCATAAAAAGCGGCGGCATGGGGCTCCAGCTCGAGAGTGTCGATCTTGTTCACGATCATCCAGAGCGGTTTGCCGGCACGGCGCAGCAAAGGCAGAATCTGCTCGTCCGTGGCAGTCACGCCGGCCCGCCCGTCCACAACCAGGAGAATGAGATCGGATTCCTGAATGGCTGCGCCTACCTGCTCCAGAATCTTCTTTGGGATGATGTCCGGAACGTCAGGAATCATTCCGCCGGTGTCCAGCAACTCGAAAGTGCGGCCGGACCAGTTGACCGTCGCGTATATGCGGTCGCGCGTGATGCCGGGTTCGTCACCGACAATCGCCTTTCGTGAACCGCAAAGGCGGTTGAACAGGGTGGATTTGCCGACATTCGGTCGGCCGACAATCGCGACACGGTACATGAGAAGCGGCTCCGGCCCAAAGGATAGAGAGCAGAGAGATTGTGGTCAAGATCATTTCCGGGAAGGCTGGGCAAACCGCTGCAGCATACCGTTTTGCGAACCGCGAAGACCTCAATGGAAACACTTTGAGGTCATTGAGGTCTTCGTGGTTTGTTTTTTGCTGGCGATCCAAGATGCCATCCGGACACTGTGCTTAGCCGGGGACGACGAGAGGAAAGCCGGCGTGCGCCAGGCTCACATCAACCGGGAGGGTTCCGGTCAATTCGCCGTCGGCCTGAATCCAGATCCCGCGTTTCCCCTCGATGCGAAGCGCGGCAATCCGGCGGCGGGAGCAGGAATCGTCTCTAGGCTTGCCGAGCCACGCTGCTGACAGAACACGGAGGTGGCTGATTCTGGGCTTTCCCTGCAGGATGAGCAGATCCAGCATGCCGTCGGACATGTCGGCATCGGGAGTAAGCACGAGACCGCCGCCGTAGCCGGCTGCGTTGGCGATAATGCAGGAACTGGCGGTCATCACCTCCCCCGGCAGAATCACCCGGAATTCCGGGAAAGAATACGTTGCGAGCGCGCGCAAGGTTGCCGCGTAATAGGCGGCAATCCCGAGTTTCCGTTTCCCGGGCCGGATTTTTGAGACTACGTACGCATCCAACCCGACTCCCGCCATCAGCAGGAAGCGGCGGTGATCCCTTCCCTCCAAGATTCCGAGGTCGACACGGCGCACCGTTCGCCTCAGCGCGATTTCCATCGCCCGCACCGGATCGAGCGGGATGTCGAATTCATGCGCCAGCACATTGGCCGTCCCCCCGGGGAGCAGGGCCACTGGAAAGGATGGTTCGGGCACATTGGACGCGACATCGCTGAGAGTCCCGTCGCCTCCGCAGACGGCAAGCAGGTCGGGCGGTTGCTTCTGCAGTTCCCGCGCCAATGCGCCTGCGTGTCCAGGACAACGCGTCGTATGGAGTTCCACATCCCAGTCGGAATGCGGCCAGGCTCGCAGCAGCCTGTTGAGGCGCCGGAAGGCCCGGCCGCCGCCGGAAACCGGATTGGCAATGATTGCGATTCGCAAGGTCGGACCCGCGCCGGAGCAATGTGACGCGCCGGTCAAAAGCTGATCAGCAATCCGCCGGAAATTTCGAAGATGTTCACGGAGTGCGAGAAACCGCTGGTGGCCGTATATCCGCGCGCGTCGAAGCGCAACCCGGCGGGGCCGAGCAGTTTGGGAAACTTCAATCCGCCCCCGTAATTAATGGCGAATTTGGTCCCGACGGGAAGATCTTCGGAGCCATACTGGTGAATCAGCCCGAGGCCGACGGTTGCATAAGGCATCACCTTCCCTACCGGGATGTTGACCAGAAGGTTTGAGTTGAACAGGAATCCTTTGGAGCGGTCCACGCCGGGCTGTTGATTCGGGAAGAGGAAATCGTTGCTGAATGCGAATGTATGTTCGAGCCGCAGCAACGCGGCAAAACCTGTGCTGAACCGCACACCATAGATCGGCCCATTGTCCAGCGCGACCACCAGATTTTCGGTGGTTACGCTTCCAGGCATTTGACCGCCGAAAAACAGGGTAATGTCCTGTCCGCACGCAGAAGGGGAAAGGAAGAATAGCAGGACAAGGCAAAAGGGCCAAAAGCGTGTGAACCCGGCGTTCATTTTGCCACCGTCCCTCCTGTGTTCGAAGCGGATGCGGGAGGGTTCTCGTCTTCGGCGACACCCGGGAGCTTGTCCAACTGCGCGCGCAATCCGTCGCGCAGGGCGACAAACCCCGCAAGCTGGGCGGGCGACACAGGCGGGGCGGCCGGCACGATCCTCTTCGTTGGATTGATGTACTTGTTGTTCTCCAGAATTCGGAAATCGAGGTGCGGGCCGGTAGCCAGTCCTGTGGCGCCGACCAGGCCTACCCGCTCCCCTTGTGCGACGTTCTCTCCCCTCACAACCTCTATCCTGGATAAATGCGAGTAGACAGACTCCAGGCCCCGGTCATGTCGGATGCGGACGCTTCGGCCAAAGCCGCCGTCCCACCCCGCCGCCGTCACCCGGCCAGAAGCCACTGCCACCACTGGTGTTCCGGCCGGAGCAGCATAGTCGACGCCATAATGAGCTCGTACTACCCTCAGAATCGGATGTCGCCGCGCGCCGGTGAATCGCGACGAGATCCTGGTGAATTTCAGGGGGGACTTGAGAAATGATTTTCGGAGCGCCTTGCCGTTGCTGTCGTAATACTCGTTCTGAAACCGGAAGGCCGCAAACTTCTTGTTCTGTATGGACAGCTCCGCGGCCAGGATCCTGCCGTACCGCACAAACTCCCCATCCAGGTATTTCTTCTCGAAAAGCACGCGGAATGAATCGCCTTCTTGGATTTCCGTATAGAAATCCACATCCCAGGCAAAAATCTCCGACAGGTCGACGGCAAACTGCTCCTGCTCACCGATTTCCGTCACAGAAAGGAAGAGGGAGTCGCGGATTGTGCCGCGGACAGATTCCGTGCGCAGCTCATACTGGAAGTTCTTGAGGAGAGGAACAAACCGCTTTCCATCCCGGTAGATCGTGAGGTAGCGATCGTCATCGATGGCATAATTGAAGTCGTTGAATTCGCCGGTTCTGGCCCAGAAATTCAGTTGGAATTCCCTGCCGGCAATCACCTTGCCGAGGTTGTAAACCGGCCGCGCCGATTGCACCAGGTCCAGGACTTGTTCCCGGCTCAGCCCGTGGCGCGTGAGGGCTTCGGTAATGTTTTCGTTCCGGCGGAACATATCGACGACAGTATTGAGTTTCTGATCAGCGGGCGGCGCTTCCGGTTCGGGTTCTACGGTTTCCTTCCACGGCTCAGGCTGATTCCGCTCCAGTACCCTGTATCCGGCCACCCCGACGAGCGGTAGAATGCAGGCGAGCAGTATTGCGATAACGAAACGGCGTTCGGTATCGGCGAGGCGGCTGTCCGGTTTCAGTCCAAGAATCAAAATTCGTCCTCCAGTGCATCGATCCGGATTGACACCCGGAGCGACCGTCAGATACGCCGATCATACATCTGCTTGAGACGCCGTTCCACCATGGGAGGGACCAGACCGTGCACAGACCCCCCGAGCATCGAGATCTCCCTCACCAGGCGTGAGCTGAGATAGGAATACGCCTCAGCCGGCATCATGAAGACCGTCTCTACTTTCGAGGAGAGCCTGCGGTTCATCATAGCCATCTGAAGCTCGTACTCATAGTCGGAAACAGCACGGATGCCGCGGACAATCACCGATGCATCGCTGCGTTCCGCAAAGTCCACCAACAGCCCCTCGAATGTGGCGACCGACACGTTGGAGAGCTGCCTGACTACGTTCCCCAGCATCTCCACTCGTTCCTCGATCGCAAAAAGGGGGGTTTTCTCGGTGTTGCGCAGGACCGCCACTACAGTTTCATCAAACAGCGCGGAGCAGCGCCGGATCAGGTCAAGGTGCCCGTTTGTGACGGGATCGAAAGTTCCAGGATAGACCGCCCGTATCTTCATCCGAAACGCACCGCAGCTGTATCTTCCGCACCCGGCCTGTATTCGAGTGGCCATTATAA
>JAFNAG010000209.1 GCA_017860135.1 Acidobacteriota bacterium | reverse complement strand
ACCTCCGGACCGCCCCGCTGCTTGTTGAGCATGTTGAAGGGGACTGAGAAGAACAGTAGGCAGCTGGCAGCGGGCAGCTGGCAGCAAACGGGAATCGAACGAACAGCGGGCAGCAGGCGAGGAACGAGCGGGCAGCAGGCAGCGAACGAAGAGCGAGGAGCATAGCGTAGAGGGCGGAGAGCAAAGCGCAAAGCGCGAAGCGTCACAACGCCATGCGCCATGCGCTTTGCGCCAAGCAATTGCAGCGGGCAGCTGGCAGCAAGCCAAGAGCAAAGCGCGAAGCGCGAAGCGTCAAAACCCCATGCGCTTTCCGCCGAGCGCTATGCGCCATGCGCTTAGCGCTATGCGCAGTTGTTAAACCGGTTGACCTCATGACCGACACTCGTCACAAAGAAGCCGCGGACTCGGCGAACGTGGCCGACTTCTTGCTCGCCGGCAAGCCGGCGGATCGGGTTGCGCTTCGGCATGGCCGGGCGCAGCATACGTACGGGGAAATTCACAGCGCGGCCGAGGCCATTGCCAATCACGTGATGGAGCGCGGCGGCCGGAAAGGCGACCGCACCATCCTGCTGAGCGACAACTCGCTTTTCTGGGTTGCGTCGTATCTGGGCGTGTTGCGGGCGGGCCTGGTGTGCGTCCCGTTGCCATCGGGGGTCTCGCCCGAGGATCTCGCGTACATTCTCGAGATCACGGAGCCGCGTTTCGCGTTCCTCCAGAACAGCGTCGCGGCGAGAGCTCGGGACCGCTTTGCCCGCACCCCCGTCGTTACGGACGCCGACGTGGCGGGTCTGCCGAGGGTCTCCACCCCTCTCCCGGCCCTGCACCAACCCCGCCGCGGCCCGCACGCTCCTCACGTGGGCCAGGTCGATCGTTCCGACTTGGCGGCACTGATGTTTACCTCCGGTTCTACCGGCAGGCCTCGCGGCGTCATGGTGTCCCACGCCAATATCATGGCGAACACGGAGTCGATCATCGGCTACCTCGGTCTGACCGACAACGACCGGATGATGGCCGTGCTCCCGTTTCATTACTGCTTCGGCACGTCCCTGCTCCACACGCACCTCAGAGTCGGCGCAAGCCTCGTCATTGGTTCGAGCTTCATGTACCCGGAAGCAGTGCTGCAGCGCATGATCGAAACCGAGTGCACGGGGTTCGCCGGCGTCCCGAGCCATTATCAGATCCTGTTGCGCAAGTCCAGCCTGCGCACAAAGCAATTTCCCCACCTCCGCCATGTGCAACAGGCGGGCGGCCACCTGGCGCCGAGCTACATTCGAGAGCTGCGGGACGCGCTTCCGGATGCGCGGATCTTCATCATGTACGGGCAGACGGAGGCCACCTCGCGTCTATCGTTTCTGCCGCCGGAGCTGCTGGACAGCAAGCTCGGCTCTATCGGCAAGGGGATTCCGGGCGTGACGCTCCGCGTCGTGAACGAGTCCGGAGGAGACGTGCCTCCGGGCGAAGTCGGAGAGGTGGTCGCCAAGGGCGAGAACGTCGCCCAGGGCTACTGGCGCGATCCGACAGAGTCGGCAATCTCCTTTCGCGACGGGTCGCTCCACACAGGGGATCTCGGGACGGTCGATTCGGACGGGTTCATCTACATCGCCGGCCGCGCCAAGGACATCCTCAAATGCGGTGGCAAGCGCGTGAGCTGCCGTCACTTGGAGGAGCGAATACTGGAATTCGACGGCGTGCTGGAAGCCGCGATCGTCGGCGTGCCGGACGATATCTTGGGCGAAGCGGTAAAGGCGTTCGTAGTCTCACGGACAGCCGATTCCGTTGGAATTGCGGAGCGCGTCCGCCAGTTCTGCAGAGTACATCTGCCTCCCGACCTCGTCCCCCGCGATATCGTCGTTCTCGACGCGCTCCCCAAGAACAGTGCAGGCAAGGTGCTCAAACAGAACCTGAAGGACTTCTAAGCCGTTGTAAGAGAATAAGTTGAGCGGAGACGTTCCGAAACGGCATAAGGAGCCGTAACGAAATTACAGGAAATGGACAAGTTATTTCGTAACGGCTCCTAAGCCCAGGACCGCGCTCTTTCCTCCCCCACTTGGGAGATTTGGGTGACTGTTTACACGATCGATCCGTTGACGGACGCACGCTGGGACGCATTGCTGCTCCGACATCGGCGAGGCAGCGTGTTTCATGCGCGTGAGTGGCTTTCTGCACTGAAGGAGTCCTATGGCTACACGCCGGTAGTTTTCACGACCTCGGCCCCTGACGGGCCGTTGGAAAACGGAGTCCTGTTCTGCGAAGTGAGGAGCCGGATCACCGGGCAACGATTGGTATCGTCGCCCTTTTCCGACCACTGCGAGCCGCTGATCGGCTCGCCCGCCGAATATATCCAAATTCTGGCACACGTCTGCGAACACCTCGCTAGCAGACGCTGCCAATGGGTCGAGGTTCGGCCGCTCTCGACTGTTGAAGCCCAGGAGCTGGCCGCCCTGGACCTCGCGCCGTCGCAGAGCTACTATCTGCACCAGCTATCCCTGGATCCGTCTGCGGAGGAATTGTTTCGAGGTCTGCACAAGAACTGCGTCCAACGCAAGGTCCGACGCGCCGAGAAGGAAGGACTGGACTACCGGAGAGGGCGTTCAGCGCCCCTGTTGCACGACTTCTACCAGCTCTTGATCCAAACGCGTCGACGCCATTGCTTGCCCCCGCAACCCCTCCATTGGTTCCGCCATCTCATCGCCGCTTTCGGCGAGCGACTCACCATTCGCGTCGCCTCGAAGGATGATCGCCCTGTGGCTGCCCTGCTGACACTGTCGTTCAACCGGACCATCACATACAAGTACGGCTGTTCGGCCGATGGTCTTTCTCGGCTCGGCGGGACGCCGTTTCTGTTCTGGAAGACCATCCGGGAGGCCAAGGAAAGCGGCATGACCCAGCTCGACCTCGGGCTTTCCGAGGTGGATAACGTTGGGTTGATCACGTTCAAGGATCGGCTCGGCGCGCAAGCTATCCCGATCACTCGGTTTTGCTCCTCGAGGTGGAGGACGAGAAGAGCGCTTGGGGGTGGGATCCGGCGCCTCGCCGGCAGGATCCTTCGCCGCATGCCCGCCCCCGTCCTGAGGGCCGCCGGACAGATCCTGTACCGCCACTTTGGATGAGCACGGGATGCGTTTGGCAGTAAAAGGGGACGGCGTCTGCCTAGATGCACGCTCGCTCCACGATCGTGGCTACCGCTCAGCAACGATCGAGCGGACAGAAGGGGTTGCGTCACTGTGCAAGAAATGCATTCGCCAGTCTCCACTTATCCCGTTCTTGCGCCTGAGCCACCCGCCCAGGCGCGATCCGTCCTGCGGCAAGTCCTACATTACGTGGCGTCAGTGTTGGATTGAGTATGCTGGTGTAATTCTTGCAAAAACGCCAACCGGTATCCGTATATCATGAGCAATCACCGGCCAAAAACTATTCGCGAAGGAATGTCGACTGTGCCCGCGTCGCGCCAAGACCGAGAGTCCCAGTGAATCGGCTCTGAAGAGAGGTATCGATATCCTATGCGGCGCCTGCTCGCTCACTATCGCCTGCCAGAGGTTTTTGTCAAGTACGCCTCGGGCGTCGACTCGACGCAACCCCAGGGATACTTCACTTGGGGTGAGGACACCGTGTGTTTCGGATCCTGTGCCGGGGTCAAACTCGCTTCCTCGCTCAACAACGGTCTCCCGGATGTTCGTTCTCGCGTACGCGTCAACGCAGACACCCTTTATCTCCCATTCGATCCAGATCAGATCATTGAAAATCTCTTGCTGGAGCGGTACCCGACCAATGGACCCAAGCCCTGGTCGGAGACAACCCTGGCAACCATGTACTATGGGCTCCGGCCGCTGTTGCCGACCATGGCCCGGCAGCGCTTGCAGCGACTCTACCTCACAGGGCGGCACAAGACCATGTTTCCGCGCTGGCCCGTGGACGTCACGGTCGAAGACACATTGGAGAATTGCCTCGCATCGCTCATGAAGGCGCAGGGCCTCGACACGCTTCCGTTTATCTGGTTCTGGCCGAACGGGCACGACAGTTGTGCCATGGTCACCCACGACGTCGAGAACGAAGCGGGGAGGGACTTCTGCTCCTCCCTCATGGACATCGACGATTCCTTCGAGATCAAATCTGCGTTCCAGATTGTTCCCGAAGGGCGTTACGCCGTTTCGCAGGCATTTCTGTCGGCGATCCGCGACCGCGGCTTCGAAATCAATGTGCACGACCTGAACCATGACGGCCGTCTCTTTCAGAACGAGAAACGGTTCATGGAGCGGGTGGTTTCGGTCAACCGGTACGGCAAGCTGTTCGGCACGGCGGGCTTTCGTGCAGGGGTGATGTATCGAAATCAGCAGTGGTGTCATGCTCTCGAGTTCGAGTATGACATGTCGGTCCCCAACGTCGCCCATCTCGAGCCACAGCGCGGCGGCTGCTGCACGGTGTTCCCGTACTTCATCGGCCACCTGCTCGAACTGCCATCCACCACAACCCAGGACTACGCTCTGTTCCACTTTCTGCGTGAGTACTCCCTGGACCTCTGGAAGCGGCAGATTGCAGTGATCCATCAGCATCACGGATTGATCAGCATCCTGGTGCATCCGGATTACATCCTGGAGAAAAGGGCGCGGGAGGTCTATCTCCAACTGCTGCGCTTTCTGGACACGTTGCGCGGCAAGGAGGATGTCTGGTTAACCACGCCCGCGTCCGTGAACGACTGGTGGAGAATTCGCAGCGCTCTCACTCTGATCCCGGATGGTTCCGGATGGCGGATTCACGGTGCCGGCAGTGAGCGCGCTCGGATTGCGTTCGCACGACTGGAGGGCGACACCATCAGATATGAGATCCCTGCACCGGGGCCCACGTCGACCTCGGACGACACCCCCACCGCCACGGGGCGGGGGAACGACGAAAGCCCCAAGGGAGCGGCGAAACACACCTGACCCTTGAGAGGCGACCTTCCGGCATGCTGGAAGGTGCACCCGGGAGAGCAGGGACAGCGCAGATGCCGGGAATTCTCTCTCACATTTCCTTCGTCCTTTGCCTCGGGGTCGGGGTACTGATCTATCATATTCCGATCAGCGCCCTGGGCGCGCTCGTCTTCAAGAACGAAACCTATTCCCACATCGCCTTGATCCCGGTCGTGAGTCTGTTTCTTCTGGCGACTCGGCGACATGCCATTCTTGCCGTGGCAGAGCGGCGCCCAACCCTCGGGTGTGCCGTCTGCGCCGGTGGGCTCCTCCTGTACGGCGTCGCAACGGGCCTTTGGACGCAACTACGTGCTGCCGCGTTTCGCCCTCAAGATGTGCCCAACGATTATCTGACTTTGTGCATGGCAGGCGCGGTCGCCTGGGTCATTGGCAGCTTCATCGCTGTGTACGGCACGGCCGCTTTCCGGCAGGCGCGCTTCGCCCTCCTGTTTCTGCTGTTCGCGATTCCGATCCCGATGTTTCTCCTGCACAGAATCGTCACGTCGCTGCAGTATGCGTCCGCCCACGCCGCCGACCTCGTCTTCAGCTTGACGGGAACGCCCTATCACCGCGCCGGCATGGTGTTCGAGTTTCCGAACGTCGCGGTTGAAGTAGCCGAGGTCTGTAGCGGAATCCGATCGAGCCTGTCGCTGTTCATCCTCAGTGTCCTCTCCGGATTCTTGTTCTTGCGGACGACCTCCCGGCGCGTCCTCCTGGCCCTGGCGATTGTGCCCATCACCGTGGTCAAGAACGCCTTCCGCATCGCCACCGTCACGTTGTTGGCCAACCACGTGGATATGCGCTTCCTGACGAACCACTGGATTCACCAGAGCGGCGGCATCCCATTCTTTGCGGTCGCGCTCTCGATGTTCATTCCCCTCGTGTGGCTTCTGCGAAAGAGCGAAATGCGGGCCAGCAGGAAACAGCAGGCAGCAGACGGCAAGGCAAAGCTTCGTCTCCGAGACAGCCTGCCACCGCCGGTGGCGAGCGGCTGAGTTTTCCAGTCTCGTGCGGCAATGGAGCCATTGGGGTCTGCCTTCGTGCTCGATGGATTCAACAGCCCGACGCACTCCAGGGAATCACATGGCTTGCCAGAATCAGCCAGCTGCCGGCGTGCACTCGTCTTTGCGTCTGCTGCCGGCTGCATGGTGCCGGCTGTCGGCCGTCCTCTTCGGCCTTTTTCTCCTGATCGTCGGTCTGTGGCCGTTCAATTTTCGGGCGACCAACCAGGTCCGTGTGCTTCCGGATGGCCAGGGACTGAAGTTCGACGCCCCCGACGAGCGCTCACAGCGAGACCGCGGCGGGATGGTATTCACCCCCAGCCCTCTGGCCTGCCGAAAGAATGGTGGCTGCACGGCGGGAGCGCTGACCGTCGCCATCGAGCTCCGCGCGGACCGCGACGCGAGATCCTGCATCAAGCGCATCGTCGATTTTCGCCGGTCGGACGGCAGCGAGGTATTCTTCCTGGGGCAGTGGAAATCCTCCTTGATCGTCCGATCTTTCAACGCGCCATCGGCCAGAGGGAAGCCCTATCGGGAGATCGGAGTCGGCGGGGCCTTGTCGGCAGGCCAGACCCGACGGGTTTCGATCGTGTCGGGAAATAGTGGCACCCGCACCTACGTGGACGGTCACCTGGCCAAGACCGACCCCGGGATCCGATTGCTCAAAGAGGACGAGTCGCTGTATGGACATAAGGCGTATCTGGGAAATTCCCCGGACCTGAGCTGCCCCTGGGCGGGCCGAGTGCAGAGCCTGGCCCTTTTTGGGAAGGCATGGGATTCCACCGAGGTTTCGGAACGCCGCGGAAGTGAACCGGACGGCCTCTTCCGGTGCAGCGGCGACGGAGTACTGGCTTCGGCCTGCTATCGTTTTGACAATGTGAACGGCGAATCGATTCCCGATCTCTCCGTCTCCGGCAACGATCTATGGAAGCCGGCGCATCTGGTTTTCGAGAAGCGCTTTCTCGAACTTCCGAGTAACCATGTCCTCTCCGTAGCCGAGCTGACGCTGAACTTGTTGGGTTTCATCCCTCTGGGATTCCTGATCTGCCTGTGCCTGCTCAAGAGGGATCGACGGCCAACCTGGAATTACATCTTGTGGGCGGTTGGCGCGGGGTGTTCGCTCAGCTTGACGATCGAGTTAACACAGATCTGGCTCCCCGGCCGGGAATCCACTCTCCTGGATCTGGCGATGAACACCGCGGGAAGCGGCATTGGGGGAATGGTGATCGGGCTGTGTAGCGGGACATACCGCGGACGAGAGCGCATTGCGAGCGACGGCTAGCCCATCGCGTCTGGATCCGTTTCGCGATCTGTGGTCCGAGGCGACAACATGCTGTCTTTGATGGTCAATTCCCTGACGGCCGTCAGCGGACTCTTGGCCTTGCTATTAGCGGGCTTCGTCGTCGTACGCAACACGCGAGCGCGCTCGAACCAGTTGCTCGCCCTGGGCTTGACCATTCTCGGCCTTTTCCAGGTCCTCCTGGCCCTCCCCCTCTTCGTCCAGGCGCCCCTGTGGCGCCTCGCCGTGTTCCGCGTCGCCTTTGGCCTGTCGGCGGCCATTCCTCCGGTGTGGCTTGCCTTCAGCGTGATCTTTGCCGAGTCGAACGGCGGAACGCATTTCGCCCGCTGGCGGCCCGCGATCCTAGGATTGTCGGCGGTTGTGCCACTCGTTTGGCTCGGCTTGGTCATGGACCGCGTGATCATCCCGGTCCGTCTTGCGGTCTCCGGTCCCGTGGTGATCGGCGTGGATTCCTGGGGGAAGGCGTTTCAGGCCGCCTTCCTTGTGGGGCTGGCCCTCGTCCTGCTCCACACAGAGAACCTCTACCGGCAGGCCGATCAGAAAACCCGGCATCGCATCAAGTTCCTCGTCGTGGGAATCTTCGCCGCCTTCACGTCGCAGATCGTGATGGTCAGCCACACCCTGCTGTATGGGGTGCTCCACCCGTGGTATCCCCCACTGACCGCGCTGGGATTTTTGACGGGAGAAGTCCTCATCGCGTTTTCCGTCGTGCGACACCGCCTCCTCCAGGTGGACATCTTCGTTTCGCGGTACGTCATCTACCGCTCTCTCAGCCTGGCCTTGATCGGCGGATACCTGATCGTTCTCGGCGGCCTTGCGGAATTGGCGTACAAGCTCGATATCGGCCTCGACCTCGCGACCATC
>JAFNAG010000052.1 GCA_017860135.1 Acidobacteriota bacterium | reverse complement strand
TTCAAGGAAATAGTGAACCGGGCCCTGCGACAGGGCCTGCGCGAAATGACGGCCCCGGCGAAAAGCCGCAAGACCTACCGCACGCCCTCTGTATCGTTGGGCCGGTGCCTTCAGGGGAGCATCGATGATGTGGCGGAAGTCCTGGCAGTCGCCGAAGGGGAGGACTTCTCATGATCCTGGTGGACGCCAACCTCCTGGTGTACGCGCACGTGCAATCTCTGCCGCAACACGCCCGCGCTCGGGAGTGGCTGGACCAAAGGCTGAACGGGGTTGCGCCGGTAGGCTTGCCCTGGCCCAGCCTCCTCGGCTTCCTGCGCCTGATCACCAATCCACGCATCTTCGAGCGGCCGCGGTCGATGGCCGATGCCTGGAGCCAGGTCCGGGGCTGGCTGAAATGCGATCCGGTCTGGATACCGGGGCCGACTGAGAAACACCGGCAGATCCTGGAGCCGCTGCTGACGATGACCGGAGGCCGATCGAATTTGATTCCCGATGCGCATCTTGCCGCCCTCGCGCTGGAGCACGGCCTTGTCCTCTGTTCAACCGACGGAGATTTCGCCCGCTTCGGCACGCTCCGCTGGGAGAATCCTCTGCAATAGTTCCGGGGAGATGTTGCAGATCCTCGCAATGCCCTCAGACTCCACGCGGTGATAGTCGACGAGGATAGCGGGGAGGGTCGCGCGCGGCGGCCGCTTTGCCGCACACGGGAAAGCCCGGACCTCTCTTACGCAACGATGATCTGCTGGGCTGTGAGACGCGGGAGTTTCGCCATCAGTCCGCGACTTCCACGGTGGACAGCGTTACGGAGATGCGCTCGGGGATTTCCTCACCGTCCGCAAGGCGGTCCTCAATGTGAAGCGGGATGGCGTCCTGATCGTTCTTGATCGCCTCTTCGTGCGTATCGCCCTGGCTGTTGCAGCCCTGAAGCGCAGGGCATGAGACGAAATAGCCGTCTGCATCGGCTTCTATGACGACGGGAAGAGTAATCTGTTTCATGCCTGAGATTATAGATTTGGCGTAACCTTCCGCCAATCGAGTTTCGCACTCGTCCTACATCTGCAGCAGCAGATCCTCGGGGTTCTCCACCAGCTCTTTGATCTTTCCGAGGAACTGCACGGCTTCGAGGCCGTCGACGATGCGGTGGTCATAGCTGAGGGCGAGGTACATCATCGGGCGAATCCGCACCTCCCCGGCGACGTTCACGGGGCGCTCTTCGATTCTGTGCAGTCCGATGATCCCTGCCTGGGGAGGATTGAGAATCGGGGTGGACAGCAGGGAACCGAAGACACCGCCGTTGCTGAGGGTAAAGGTGCCGCCACGCAGGTCCTCCAGTGTCAGGGCGCCCTCTTCGGCTTTGCGGGCGAAGGCTTTGATGGCCTGCTCCAGCGCGCCGAACGACAACCGGTCGGCGTCGCGGATGACCGGGACCACAAGCCCTTCCGGAGCGCCCACGGCGACGCCGATATCGTAGTAGTGCTTCAGGACCATTTCGTTTCCCTGGATCTCGGCGTTGAGACGCGGGAAGGCGCGCAGGGCGGGAATGGCGGCTTTAACGAAGAACGAGATGATGCCGAGCCCTACGCCGTAACGCTGCCGGAACGAATCCTTGTTCCGCCGGCGCAGGTCCATCACGGCGCTCATGTCGACGTCATTGAAGGTTGTGACCATGGCGGCGGCGCGCAGTGCGTCCACAAGCCGGGTGGCGATCGTCAGGCGCCGGCGCGACATCCGCACCCGCTCTTCCCGCCGCTCCCCTTCCGAGGAGGAATGAGGCGCGGCAGCAGGCTCCGGAGGCGTTATGGTTCCGGCATCTCTGCGTTCGCTGAATGCAGCGACATCCGCCGGCGTGATCGGAGCTCCCGTGATGGCGGCGCCAACCTTCCGGAGGTCCACGCTTTTTTCGAGGGCCAGCCTGCGGGCCGAAGGGGTTGTCCTCGGTGCCGCAGCTGCGGGTTCCCGGACGGTATCGCGGGTCGCCTGGGCAGAAGCCGCTTCTTGTGGTGTGATCAGCGGGAGAGGTTCCGGCGGACTTTCGTGGTCCGGCTCGACGCTCCTTGCGGGGCCCGCGGCCGTCTCATCAATGATGCCGAGCAGGTCTCCGATTCTGACGGTCTCACCCTCCGCGCGCTCGATTCTTGCGAGGACGCCTTTCCCGGGGGCTCCGACCTCGAGGTCCACCTTGTCGGTTTCCAGCTCGACGACGACCTCGCCGACGTTCACCGGATCGCCTGCCGCTTTGCGCCATTTTCCCACGGTGGCTTCGACTACCGATTCCCCCAGTTCAGGCACCACAATGTTGACCGCCATGATCTGTCTACCTCCCATTGCGTCAGAGCTTTTCGATGCGCACCATGTCTTCCTGGCCAATCCCGAGGTCGGGGTGAAACGCATGCCGCACGATGGCCTCCTGATTCAAGGCGTGTCTGGCCGCGGAACCTTCCGCGGGGCTCGAACTTCTATCTCTTCCGACATATCGCAAAGGCCACCTTCCTGCTATCACCCGGCGCAGGAGCGGGCGTGTGAAGTCCCATGCGCCCATGTTCTCGGGCTCTTCCTGGACCCAGACAACCTCTTCGATGTTCGGGTAACCTTCCAGAGTCTGCTGCAGCGGTTCCTCCGGGAACGGATACAGCTGCTCCAGGCGGCAAATGGCGATGTGCCGGCTGGACTCCCTGTATCTGCTGCCGATCAGGTCGACATAGATCTTGCCGCTGCACAGAACCACTCGCCGCACCTCGCCTGCGACCCGGCGGGCCATTTCGTCATCCAGCAGGCGATGCCATCGTCCTTCCGAGAGCTCGCGGAGCGAAGCTGCGACATAGGGGTGCCGCAGCAGGCTCTTGGGAGTCATGACGACGAGCGGCAGGGGATCGACGGTCAGCAGGCTTGCCTGCATGCGCAGCAGGTGAAAGTACTGGGCCGCGGTCGTGCAGTTGGCGATGCGCACGTTGGTTCCGGCGGCGAGCTGCAGGAAACGCTCCAGCCGGGCGCTGGAGTGATCGGGTCCCTGGCCCTCATACCCGTGGGGCAGAAGCAGCACCAGCGAAGGTGTGAGTCCCCATTTCGCGCGCGCTGAAACGAGAAACTCGTCGATCATCGTCTGTGCCCCTCCGATGAAATCGCCGTACTGGGCCTCCCAGATCACCAGCCGCCCCGGCTCCTGCAGGCTGTAGCCGTATTCGAACCCTACGGCGGCATTTTCGGTAAGCGGGCTGTTGTGAATTTCAAACGAAGCCCGGGCCTGAGGCAAGGACTGCAACGGGATGAATTTCCGGCCTGTCCCGGCGTCGTGCAGCGCGTAGTGGCGGTGGCCGAACGTGCCGCGTTCGACATCCTGGCCGGTCATGCGGACGGCGATGCCGTCTTCCAGGATCGAGGCGAGGGCCAGCTCTTCCGCCGTGGCCCACTGAATCGTCTTCGCCTCCGGATCGTCGAGTGCGGCGCGCCTTCGCCCCCGTGCCTTTTCCAGTTTCCTGTTGGCGCTGAAACCCTCCGGCAGTTCGAGCAGGGACCGGTTCAGGTCGCGAAGCCTCCCGGCAGAGACCGCGGTGCGGGCCCTTTCTGCCGCGCCCTCCGGGGGCCGCGCCGGGGTTGGTTCGACCAGCGATTCCTCGGCACGAAGGTCCTCCCACGCCCTCTGGATGATTGCCGTGTGTTTTTGGGTGAGCCGGTCCGGCAGGTCCTCTGCGATGGCTCCTCTCTCGATCAAGGTACGAGCCCAGATTTCGCGGACAGTGGGATGCGTTTCAATCTGCCGGTACAGAAGGGGCTGCGTGAAGCGGGGTTCGTCACCTTCGTTATGGCCGTGCCGGCGGTAGCCCACCAGGTCGATCAGGAAGTCGCGGTGGAACCGGGCGCGGTATTCAAAAGCCAGCCGCGCGACCTCGAGGCAGGCTTCGGGATCGTCGGCGTTGACGTGAACGATCGGGATCTTGAATCCGCGCGCAAGGTCGCTCGCGTAGAGCGTGCTGCGCGCCTCCTCAGGGGGCGTGGTGTAGCCGAGCTGGTTGTTGGCGATGATGTGGACGGTGCCGCCGGTGGAGTAGCCTTTGAGCCGCTCGAAATTCAGCGTCTCCGCAACGACTCCCTGGCCGATGAAACTGGCATCGCCGTGAATCAGAACAGGGAGCGTAAGGCTGTGATCGAAGCACGGCTCCCCGTGACAGGTTGCATCGGTGCCGGCTGCCCGCGCCATGCCCTCCACCACGGGAGCGACCGCCTCCAGGTGGCTCGGGTTCGGCGGGATGGTCACTACCAGAGCGACCTCCGGGCCATTCGGCAAAGCCCTGCGGGCTCCCGCGTGATATTTGACATCGCCGGTCCAGCCAAGATCCTCCCGGAAATTGTGGCCACGCGCCGGATCCTTGAATTCTGCCAGAATTTGGGCGTAAGGCTTCTGGAGAACATGGGCGAGGAAGCTCACCCTGGCACGGTGCGCCATGCCGATCAGGATATTGTGCATCCCGGCTTCTGCTGCTGCCCCGATCAATTCGTCCATGACGGGTATCAGCATGTCCAGCCCTTCACCTGAAAAGTGAGTTTTTCCCGGGAATGTGTGCAGCAGGAACCGCGAGAAGGTCTCGACTTCGGTCAGCCGCTCCAGCAGAGCCAGGGGGTCAATCGGGTCGGCCGGTGGGCGGAACCGGCCCGACTCCG
Organism: Acidobacteriota bacterium; assembly: GCA_017860135.1. Lineage (GTDB taxonomy): Bacteria > Acidobacteriota > UBA6911 > UBA6911 > UBA6911 > JAFNAG01. The sequence continues at coordinate 14,073 of JAFNAG010000052.1, read as the reverse complement.
CTGCCTGGCGCAGCCATTCGCGCTCTTCGGGACCCCGCAGATGCGCGTAGTCATAACCTGTGCGGGAGCAGTAGACGGTGCGCAAGGCGTGCAGGATTTCGAGAGCGTTTGCCTTGCCTTCCGCGATCTCACCGGGGACGATTTCTGCAGGCAGCTTTTGGAGATCCGGCTCCGTGATTCCATGGGTTTCGGGAATCAGCGACGGGTCTCCGGGCGGCATACTGCCGAGAGGATCGATGCGCGCGCCCATATACCCGAACTTCCGGATGGCTTCGACGAAATTGACCGCCCGGACGATCCGGGCACAGGGAATTTCCGCCGAAAGTTCGCCGGCTCCGGCGGGGCACTGAACATCGGGAGGCCTCCAGGTTTCGAAGAGGGACCGGCTTGCCGGATCCACGGACCCGGGATCCCGCTCATAGCGCTCATAGAGTTCCGCCACGTAGCCCGCATTGAAAATGCCAAATCCTTTCCAATCCTCCATGAGCAAGATTCTAACCCAGGCAGCCACATACCGCCATATTGGGGCAGCGATTCAGACAGTGGAATGCGCAACAGCACCATGAAGGGGTGCGGCAGGAAAGCCCAGGGCGCAAGCCCTGGGATAGGCGGCCTGACCACGGAATCAGCCCTGACAGGGCGAGGCAGCTTAAAGGCGGCCTGATGGTTCAGCATCGGGAAATGAATTTGCAGTGCCCTTATCAGCTTCCTTCGGCTGGCTGCTCCGCCCTTACATTGCGGCATGGTGGGGGCGTTCATTCCCAGGGCTTGCGCCCTGGGCTTCCCTGCGGTGCCCTTTCAGGGCGCCGCCACTGTCTGAATCACAGGTACTGGGGGAGTCGGGAGTCAGGAGTATGACCTGATTTCTTTGACTTAAACGCAATTTCGTTGCACCTTTAAGAGCATGCAATGCATTGGAATTATCAATCAGAGCGGGGAGAAAGGTCATGACGGATCCAGGCACGGAAGATGCCCGGGAAGCGGGAAGCCTCGAATCGCGCGAGTGGCTTGATTCGCTGGATTACGTGCTGCAGGCGGGAGGGGTCGAACGCGCCAGGCAGCTTCTGGGTATGCTGCGCGTCCGCGCGGAGGCGGCCGGGGTCAAGGTGCCCTACGTCGCGAATACGCCGTATATCAACAGCATCCCTGTGGAGGAAGAGCCTCCGTATCCCGGCAGCCGGGAGATCGAACGCCGCATCAAGAGCCTGGTGCGCTGGAACGCCCTGGCAATGGTTGTGCGCGCCAATCGTCTTTCTCCCGGAATCGGCGGTCACATATCCACCTATGCCTCCAGCGCCGCTCTGTATGAAGTGGGTTTCAACCATTTTTTCCGCGGGAAAGACCACCAGGATGGAGACTTCGTTTATTTCCAGGGTCATGCCGCGCCGGGGATTTATGCGCGCGCTTTCCTGGAAGGACGCCTGTCGGTCAGGCAAATGGAGAATTTCCGGCGTGAGCTCCAGGAGGGGGGAGGGTTATCCTCCTACCCGCATCCCTGGCTGATGCCCGATTTCTGGGAGTTTCCCACGGTTTCGATGGGTCTCGGCCCGATCATGGCGATCTATCGGGCCCGCTTCAACCGCTATCTGGAAGATCGCGGGCTCCGAAAACCCTCGGATTCGAAAGTGTGGGCGTTCCTGGGAGACGGCGAAACCGACGAACCGGAGAGTCTCGGCGCCATCACGCTGGCATCCCGCGAAAAACTGGACAACCTGATTTTCGTGATCAACTGCAATCTTCAGCGCCTCGATGGCCCGGTGCGCGGCAACGGCAACATCATCCAGGAACTTGAGGCCATTTTCCGCGGCGCCGGCTGGAACGTCATCAAGGTGATCTGGGGAGGCGACTGGGACCCGCTGCTGGCCAAGGATCGGGATGGCGTCCTGGTCCGGCGGATGGAAGAGACAGTGGACGGCGAATGGCAGAAATACAGCGTGGAAAGCGGCGCCTACAACCGTAAGGTTTTTTTCAGCAAAGACCCGCGCCTGCTCGAGTTGGTAAAGCATTTGTCCGACGAGCAGATCCGCAAGTTGCGGCTGGGCGGGCACGATCCGGGCAAAATCTATGCGGCGTACAAGGCTGCAGCCTCCCACAAAGACGCGCCCAGCGTCATTCTGGCCCGCACCATCAAAGGGTACGGTCTCGGCGAGGCGGGGGAAGGCAGAAACATCACTCACCAGCAGAAGAAACTGAATGAAGAAGAGTTGCGGGAATTCCGCTCCCGTTTCGGCATTCCGGTCTCCGACGAAGAGATTGCCGACGCGCCGTTCCACCGGCTCCCGGAACACAGCCCCGAAATGGAGTATTTGATGCGGAGGCGGAAAGAGCTGGGAGGACCTGTTCCGAAGAGAATCGTCAAGTGCAGACCGCTGTCCGCTCCGGGAGAGGATCTCTTCCAGGAGTTCATGGAAGGAACCGGAGACCGGGAAATGGCGACGACCATGGTTCTGGTCAGGATGTTGTCAAAGTTGATGCGCGACAGCAACATCGGCAAGCTCATTGTCCCAATCGTACCGGACGAGGCCCGCACTTTCGGGATGGAATCTCTCTTCCGCCAGGTGGGCATCTACTCGCATGTCGGCCAGCTGTACGAGCCTGTCGACAAGGAAACCCTGCTCTATTACAAGGAAGCCCAGGACGGGCAGATCCTGGAGGAAGGGATCACGGAGGCAGGCTCCATTTCCTCGTTTATCGCGGCCGGAACGTCGTATGCTGCCCAGTGCATCAACGTAATTCCGTTCTTTCTCTTTTACTCAATGTTCGGTTTCCAGAGAATCGGCGACCTGATCTGGGCTGCCGGCGACAGCCGCTGTCGCGGATTTCTGGTCGGGGGGACATCGGGGCGCACGACCCTGGCAGGGGAAGGACTCCAGCACCAGGACGGTCAGAGCCATTTGCTGGCCTTCCCGGTTCCGAACCTCCTCTGCTACGATCCCGCATTTGCATACGAAATTGCCGTGATCGTGCGCGAGGGCATCCGCCGCATGTACGAAGAGCAGGAGAGCGTCTTTTATTATCTGACCGTGACGAACGAGTTCTATCCCATGCCGGCCATGCCCGAGGGAATCAAAGACGGCATTCTCAAAGGCATGTATCGCTTCCGGGCCTCCGCGAAAAAGGGCGCCCGGTTGCGCGCCCAGCTTCTCGGCAGCGGCGCCATCCTGCGCGAAGCCGTGCGGGCGCAGGCGATGCTGGAAGAGAAGTATGGCGTTGCCGCCGATGTGTGGAGCGTAACCAGTTACAAAGAGCTGTATCGCGACGGCCACGACGTCGAACGCTGGAACATGCTGCATCCGCTGGAAACTCCGCGGCTGCCTTATGTCACCCAATGCCTGTCGGACGCTCCGGGAGTCTTCGTCGCGGCCTCCGATTACATCAGGGCGCTGCCTGACTCGATCGCTCGCTGGGTTCCGCGCCCGTTGGTCTCGCTGGGGACCGACGGCTACGGGCGCAGTGAAAACCGGCAGGGTCTGCGCGATTTCTTCGAGGTCGACGCCCGATTCATCACCCTGGCCGCGCTGGCTGCGCTGGCCCGGGAGGGCCAGGTCGATGCGGGCGTGGTGCGCCAGGCCATGATCGATATGGGTATCGATTCAGAAAAAGCCAACCCCATGGTGAGCTAGAAGGCTCCTAAAGTGATTCCAGCGGCGCACATCACAGGAAATCCGAGCCGCGACCATGAGGGAGCGGGTAGCGCCGGATGGGGCGCTGCCAGGGGAAAAACCCGCGGGCGGAGGTCGGAAAGGATCTGCAATTTCTACATCAGCAATTCTACGGGAAGGTGAACATGACCGTTCCATTCACACTGCCCGAACTGGGCGAGAATGTCGAGTCTGCGGACCTGATCAAGATCATGGTTTCGGTCGGCACCAGGATCGCCGTGGATCAACCCGTCCTTGAACTGGAAACCGACAAGGCGAACTTTGAACTCCCCTCGTCCGTCAATGGAGTGGTCCGTGAAATCCATGTCAGGGAGGGCGACAAGATCAAGGTGGGACAGCTCATCCTGACCGTGGGGGAAGAAGCGGAAGGCGCTACTTCGCTTCCTGCAGGAAGTGATGAGAAAGCTGCTCCGGGGGAGGTAACGGCGCCGCCGGACAGGCATCTCACAACCGCAGAAGAGGAAAGGCCGTCCCTGGCGGAAGTGAGAGCACAGGCGGAAAGGCCGGCACGCGCTGCTGGAGATTCCGGCAAAGCCCCGGCTGCGAGACTGATCGTGCCTGCCTCCCCAACGGTGCGCAAGCTCGCGCGAGAGCTCGGTGTCGAAATCGGGCAGGTCCCGGGATCGGGACCTGCCGGCCGGATTCTGGCCGACGACGTAAAAGCCTACGCCAAGCGTGTGATCACGGGCGCCGGGGATGCACGTGCGGCCGTCGCGTATCGCGATGTGCCTCTTCCGGACTTCTCCCGATGGGGGGAGGTCGAGCGCAAGCCCATGACCTCGCTGCGCCGGAAGATTGCCGGGAGCATGAGCTACTCCTGGGCGAGCATCCCCCATGTGACCCAATTTGAAAACGCCGATATCACGGAGCTCGAGAACCTGCGGAAACGCTATGCCGGTGACATTGAGTCGGCCGGCGGCAAGCTGACCATCACTTCCATTGCCGTGAAGGTCCTTGCCTCGGCGGTGAAGGTGTTCCCGAATTTTGCCGCCAGCCTCGACATGGGGAACGGGGAAATCGTGCTGAAGAAGTACTGCCATGTCGGAGTGGCGGTGGATACCGATCGCGGCCTGATCGTCCCGGTGATCCGCGATGCCGACCGGAAGAACATCCTCGAACTCTCGATCGAGCTTTCGCAGCTCGCCGAGAAGGCGCGCAGCAAGACGATCAGGCTGGAGGACCTGGAAGGGGCTGTCATAACCGTCACCAACCTGGGTGGAATCGGGGGGACGCAATTCACACCCATCATTCATGCCCCGGAAGTCGCCATCCTCGGCCTCTCCCGTTCCCGGTACGAGGCGGTCCTGGTGGACGGAAGGTTTGAGCCGCGCCTGATCCTGCCGCTGGCTCTCTCCTACGATCACCGGTGGATTGACGGCGCGGGTGCGGCTCGATTTCTGAGGTGGGTGGCCGGGGCGCTGGAGCAGCCGTTCCTGCTTCCGTTGCAGGGGTAACGCAGGATTCACCCGCATGCGACAGCGGCCTGCCGATATGGGCGGGTTTCCGCCCGAGCTTTGACGTGAATGCATTTCAGGGGAGAGCAATCCATGAGTGATCGTGAAAATCCGTCGCAGGTGGCGGTGGTCGGGGCAGGCCCCGGCGGATATGCTGCGGCCTTTCTTGCGGCAGATCTCGGACTGCAAGTGGTCCTCATCGGTGAGGAAGAAAATCCCGGCGGAGTATGCCTGTACCGGGGTTGTATTCCGTCGAAGGCGCTGCTCCACGTTTCTCATGTCATTTCCCTGTCGCGCCAGGCGGCGGATTGGGGCGTGCAGTTCGGTGAACCGCGCATCGACATCGAACAACTGCGCAGCTGGAAGAGCGACGTTGTCCGTAAGTTGACCGGCGGTCTCGGCGTACTCTCGCGGCAGCGCTCGGTCCGCTACATCCGCGGCAGGGCGGGCTTTGTGGACGGGCATACACTGAAGATTAAAAAGCAGGACGGGGAGGAGGAGAATGTCGTTTTCGAGAGGGCGATCCTGGCGACCGGCTCGCGCCCTGCCGGGATTCCTGGGATCACTCTCCGGAGCCCCCGCCTCCTGGATTCAAGCGGTGCACTGGAGCTCGGTTCTGTTCCTAAAACCATGCTGGTTGTGGGGGGCGGCTATATCGGCCTCGAGCTCGGATCGGTGTACGCCGGCCTGGGTTGCAAAGTCTCCCTGGTGGAAATGACTCCCGGTCTGCTGCCGGGTGTGGATCGCGACCTTGTGTCACCCCTCGGAAAGCGGATCGAAAACACCTTCCAGTCCGTCCGACTCAACACGAAGGTGGTGGAACTGCAGGAGGGGCGAGACGGCCTGCGTGCCCGGTTCGAAGGCGCAGAAGGCAGTCCGGCCGAGGAGGTTTTTGAATCCGTGCTGGTCTCCGTGGGACGGAAGCCCAACTCCGATATTCCCGGGCTCGAAAAAACAGGAGTCGCGCTGGATGCGAGGGGATTCGTCCAGGTCGACCCGCAGCGGCGGACGGCGGATCCCGATATCTTCGCGATCGGGGATGTGGCCGGCGGACCCATGCTGGCGCACAAAGCCTCGCATGAAGGGCGCACCGCCGCCGAGGCCATCGCGGGCCGCAAGGTTGCCTTCGAACCGTTGGCCATCCCCGCAGTGGTGTACACCGATCCGGAAATCGCCTGGTGTGGCCTTACCGAGACCAGGGCGAAAGAAGAGCAGCGTCCCGTAAAGGTCGTCCGCTTCCCGTGGGCCGCCTCCGGACGAGCTCTGACTCTGGACCGTCAGGACGGCGCAACCAAGCTCCTGGTCGAGCCGGAAACCGGCCAGGTGCTGGGCATGGGAATCGTGGGGCCGGGAGCAGGAGAATTGATCGCCGAAGGAGTGCTCGCGGTCGAAATGGGCGCCCTGGCGTCCGACATCATGCTCAGCATTCATCCGCATCCGACCCTGTCGGAGACGCTCATGGAAGCGGCCGGGGCTTTCTACGGCCTCAGCACCCACATCTACCGCCCGAAGAAAGCGTAAAAACGGCGAAACAGCGGCAGCCTCATCTGCGCCCTGTAATGAAGTTCTCCAGGTGGCTGATCGTGCCCTGCTGGTCTTCCATGATCTCCTTGACCACATCTCCTATCGAAATGATGCCGAGCAACCTGTCTCCTTCGACCACAGGGAGGTGACGAACGTGGTTGTCGGTCATCAGAGACATGCACTCCTCGACGGTTTTTTGCGGCGTAACACAGATCGGCGCCCCGGTCATGATCTCCCGGATCCGCGTCTCCTTGGAATGCCTGCCTTTCAGAATTACCTTCCTGGCGTAATCGCGCTCGGAGAATATGCCGACGAGCTTCTGCTCCTGCACGACCGGCAGCGCCCCGATGTTCTTCTCTGCCAGCAGAGTGAGCGCTTGGTAGACGGTGGCATCCGGCTCAATCGCCCAAATGTCCGCTCCCTTGACGCCAAGCAACTGGTGTACATTCTTCATAAAACATCTCCTCTCTCGATTGCCCGCGGGAAGGGCTCCACGCTCGGCCGCCAAAGCACGTGCCTTCGCACCCTCTGGGGTGGTTTCAAGCCTGTTGAAAAATCCCTTCCACCATTACCCGGTAAGCCGATCTATTTCAGACTGACGGCTTTGTCGTGTAATACTATTCTATCAGAAAGTGCCGTTCTTGCACCCCAGCGGTTGGGGAGATCGAATGAGCCTGGAACGAATCAGCATTGAGCTTCGCGAGCGACTGGCGCATCTTGGTTTCGGCGCGCCGGTGTCCTGCACGTACAATCCGCTCGACTACGCGTGGGTTCCTCATGCGGAGTATCTTCGTCGTTTCGGCCGCGGGCCTCGCGAGATTGTCTTTCTCGGCATGAATCCGGGGCCCTGGGGAATGATGCAGACCGGGATCCCGTTCGGCGACGTGGAGATGGTGCGGGATTGGCTGGGGATTACGGGTCCGGTGAGCCGTCCTGCGGTGGAGCTGCCGTCGCGCGCCGTGACGGGCTTCTCCTGTCATCGCAGAGAAATCAGCGGGAGCCGTTTCTGGGGGTGGGCGCGCGCTTCCTTCGGCACACCGGAGCGGTTTTTCGCGAGCTTCTTTGTGGTCAATTACTGCCCGCTTTGTTTTTTTTCCGCTGACGGGAGCAACCTCACACCCGACCGGTTGCCTGGGCCGATGCGCGACTCCCTCTTCTCCCATTGCGATCCGGCCTTGCGCGCCATGGTCGGGATCCTGCAGCCGCGCCTGGTGATCGGCATCGGCCGCTTCGCGGAAGGGCGCGCACGGCAGGCCCTGGACGGCTTCCCCCTGGCCGTGGGGGGTGCTGCGCATCCGAGCGGCGCAAATCCGCGCGCCAGCCGGGACTGGGGAGGCCAGATGAACGCAACGCTTCAGAAGCTGGGCGTTGCGATCACAAGAATCCCATTGTGAGCGCGGGCTTCAGCCCGCGCGCTGCAGATCTCCTTGCCTCTCTGGTTCGATATGTTCACTCGTTTTAGGGCGGACGGGCTTCAGTCCGTGCTCACTGTCGAATTCCAAGGGGGCGCGGGCCGAAGGCACGTCATCCGGGCCTGGTCCTTCACTTCAGCGGGATCGTCTTGCGGACATCTCCTCCCTTCACGCTCAAATAAGAAACCGTGATCTCTCCGGAGCCTCTGACCAGGTATTCGATGGTGCGCTCGGAATTGCCGGCCTGGCCGTTGCGCAGGATGATCCGTTTGAGATCGGGCTGATCGATCAGCTGCGTGGGAATCGGACGCATCTTGTCGCGCACCCAGCCTGCCGCCAGCACCGCAACGTTTTTTCCTTCCACCGTGAGAAGATCGGGAGTGACGACATTGTTTTCCGCCGCCTTTGCCAGTATCGTCGGTACCAGCTTTTCATTCTTGAGGTCGACGCGCACGCGGTAGACATTATCGCTGATCAGTTCGACCTTGGTTTCTCCCATGCTCATCTTCGGCATTTCATCCGCCTGATGAAGGGTAAAGGCCATGTTGCGGTGGCAAAGTTCTTCGAGCATGAATCTGGGCGGCACGCGCCCGTAGGTCTTTTTCCAGGTGCCTCCCACCAGGATCTTGCCGAACTGCGAGTGTTCGAACTCCTCCAGCTCTGTGAACTCGTCACCGAACTCCAGGTATTCGTTGAAGAAGTAATTGGCGACGCGCGAGGCAATCGGGCTGTTCGGGTCCTGCTGCTGCTGTTTGAGTTCGGGGCTGGTGAAGTACTGGCCGTTGTTCCAGAGTTCGTTGGAGAATGAGAGGATCCCCAGTCCGTCATTCGTCCAATCGATGAAGCCGCCGTGAACCGTGTACAGTCCGCTCCATATGACGAGGTAGCGGTAAAAGGGGATGATCCGTTCGCCGTTTCGTCCGAGCTCGTCGTACACCCGGACATCGCTCGCCGGATACTCACCCATCCACTCGGCGCCGGGCCCGCGCAGGATCATGCCGCCGTTGTTGTGATAGGACTGCACGCCCGCGATGTTGGGGTGGGCCAGCAGGAAGTCGTTGATTGCCTTGGCTTCGGGCAGTTCGAACGGGTAATGCATGGACCCGCTCTGGATGTAATCGGGCTGCCAGTCACTGGCCCAGTTGCGGTTCGGGTCGTACCCGCCCCGCATCCCGCCGCTGACCATGCCGTCCCCGTCGTTGTCCATGCCCTCGCGGCCGACGCTGATGTAATCGCCGGTTTGATCCTGCGGCACAGGTTCCATGACGTTGGGATTCGAGGAACTCCTGCGCAGATTGCCCTGACCCGGAACGTATTTGTACATCTGATCGAGGACGCCGTTGCCGTTGAGATCCATGATATCATCCTCGTCCACGAGCCCGTCGCTATCCTCGTCAACCGGCACATGGCCCCCTCTGGCGCTGACTCCGCTCGGACCTTTGAGGAAGTAGTCGCGGCCGTCGGGATTGACGGTCGGGAAGAGGTAAAAAACCCGTTCATCGACCAGTTTGGTGATCTGGTCGATCCGGCCGTAGTTTTCCATCAGGTACCAGACGGTGTACAGACAGATTTCTCCGCCCTGGATCTCGTTCCCGTGGATGTTGGCCTCGATGTACATGGCGGCTTTGCTCAGTTCCGGGCCGGTGTCCGGATTATTGATCGTCATGCACATCATGTCCCTGCCGTCGTAACTCTTGCCGACGGAGGAGTATTTGAGAAACTTCGGCCAGGCTTTCTCCATTCGCAGCAGGTCCGACTTGATTTCCTCACAGTCATGCCAGCGGTTGAAGTCGATCTTGACTTTGAACTGCGGATCGGACCCCGATAGTTTCTGTGCAAAAGCCTTATAGTCCGTCGCTTTCTGGCCCATCGCGGCCGGAGCGACGCTCAAAGCGAGACAGGCCAGGAGGACGAAGCATCGAGTTAAAATGGATGATGTGTTTCTCATGATATCTCCGCTTGTATCTGAAACATTGGTTTCGGCTACTTCAGCGTTATGGTTGCTGTGTCCGATCCGCCTTTCTGAGACACAACCTTCAGGGCGATCGTGGCGCCGGGTTTCCCTTTAACGATCCACTGGTAACTCTGCCTGCGGCCGGAGCCTGCCAGAGACTGGATGTTGTTGGTTTTGGCGTCGCCCGAAACGATGTCCTTCGGGGGAATCTCGAGTTGGACCATCGTGGCACGGACGGAGCGCGACACGGCACCCTGTGCCGTCGAAGTAGGCAGAAATCCATTGTTTCCGACCTCTGCCATGATGCGGAACAGGCCGCCGCCGAGGTTGGTCACCTCGGTTTTTGCGATGGCGATCTTGGGGAACAGGGATGTCAGATAGAGTGCGAAGTCCGCGTGCGGTTTGCCGAGGGCGGCTATTCTGTCGATGGGCGGATTGGTCGTGACGTAAGGCTTGAAGCCGCCGATTTCCACGTCTCCCATGGTCGGGTGCCTGAAAGGCGTCCAGTTGACAAAGCCGTCGATTTTCTCCGCATCCAGCCACCGGAGGAACCGCAAGTCAAATGCGGCTGTGCCATCCGCCACGGCAGTTGCTCCCATCCCCTGGGCGCCTCCGCGTCCACCTGCCATGCCCTGCACTCCGCCTCCCGCGCCACGGGCTGCGCCGCCCGTGCCCTGGACTCCCGCCGCCATTGCCGCGCCGCCCATGCCCGCATCCGGACTTGTGCCGCGGCCGCCGCCTCCGGGCGCACCGGTGATGCCCCAGCCGGGCGTGGAGAAGGATGGCACGCCGAACTGGTAGTAGCCGTACTCGAAGAAAGCTCCGGCAGGCGTACGAACAGGCGGAGCGTTGCGCAATCCGGTCAGCTCGCGGTACTTGTCGCTGATGGCCGCGAAGTATTCTGCATCAGCGGCGTTAATGGTCTCCGCGGGCCTTCGCGCCGGCTGGCCGCCGCCGCGGCCCGTCGGCGCTGCAGGTGCCGTCTCGCCCCGGACGCCGCGTGCGCCGCCGCCGCCGCGCGCCATGCCAAAGCCTCTTCCACCACCGCCGGCCTGAAACATGCCGGTTCGCCTGGATTCCGCATTGCTCTGCTGCGCAAATGCAAACAGGTCGATCGCCTGGGACGCGGCATTGTCACCGCGCCGTCCTGCGATCAGGTTATCACTCTCGCCGAAGGTCAGCATCGCTGCGATGTTGCGATGATGGAGCACGTACTCCAGCATGGCGCGTGCTTCCGGTTCGCTCGCCATGTAGCGACCGGCGTCCGGCGCATAGTAAGGGTACTTGTGCATGAAATTCCGGTTGAGATCAGCCCCGCCAGGTCCGTCTTCACCGACGAAACCGTCGTTGTCCGCGTCCAGCCCCTCATGGAGTATCCGGTAAGCGCCGACCTCGCCGCGTTGCGCATTGGCCGTCCTCATCAAGCGGGGATCGTCGGGGTGGATCATGTAGGGACCGTTCGGGTCTTTGATCCGCATGAGGGTGATGAATCCGTCTTTGTTGATGTCCTCGGCGCCGCCCTCGTCCGTCCGTCCGTCGTTGTCGTCGTCGAAGGGACTCGTATTGGTTCTCCGATCCGCCTTGACAGGAGCGAAAAACAGCTCGGCACCGTCCGGATTCACCCGGGGGACGATGTAGAAGGCCTTGCTGTCGATCTGCTGCTTGACTTGCGCGTTCGTGGCATAGGAACTCAGCAGATAATCGATCATGAAGAGAGCCAACTCGCTGCCCACCAGGTGATCCGCCTCGAAATTGGCGGCCACCAGCAATGCCGGCCGCGTTGGCGAGGCCGACCCGGAAGCGTTCATGATCTCCACGGCCCAGATCGAACGGTTCTCGCGGGTTTTGCCGACCTCCACTACCTTGGCGATGTCCGGGTGCTCCTTGACCAGACTCTGGATCGCTGCGGTCAATTCCGCATAATTGTGATATTTGGAAAAATCGACGGCCGGAGCGGCTATCGACCACGAGCAAAGGATCAGGACCAATATACCCGCCGCCGGCCACTCCGGCCGGCCGGGCATCGAGAACTTATGCACGGCGTCCTCCTAAATCAAGAAATCCACGCTGCTTGAACCTGCGCTCGACCGCCTCCCGTTTTGCTGCTTCTTCAGCAGCCGGGGCGCCGTCGGGCGCGCTGGGCAATCAGCATAGTGAGGTACCCCCGCCATCGCAAGAAGAAAGGTGAAGCCACTTGTCTTGTAACATTCCCTGCCTCCGGGCCGCAGGTCGCACACGACTGGAGATCTGCCGGTGTCTGTGGCATGCTTACCGGCCGCAGACGTGGCTCTCGGCGCACCCGTCCCCCCTGCACTTTACGGCGACTGCATTGCGGCTTGCGCGTTCACCTCCGTGGCCCTCAACCTCGGCGCCCTGGCAGCCTTGCGCCGGATTCGCTTTGTGAGGGGGTGACCGGTGCAGCGGAAGCCCGGTCAATGCTCATGCCCCCTCCCCGCCGGTTTTTGCACTTCTAGCCTCCAAATCCACAATGTATACTGGATCTTCTTAATCAACGCGCACGGGAGTCCGAAATGGCCGGGATATTGCAACATACAGGCGAACGTGCCCCATGGATCTGGTTGTTTGCCGTGCTTGCAGTTCTGCAGGCAAGCGCGTGTTCTTCCGGCGACGGCGCGGCACAAAAGGCTGAAAACCCCAGACCGTCGGCATCGACCCCAGCGCCCGCAGCCGGACAACCCGGCGCCAGGAAGACCGGCGAATTCAGCCTCGGCGGCGTGCCGGAGGCACCGGTCAAGATCGAAGTTTTCTCCGATTACCAGTGCCCTGTATGCCGGATTTTTTATATCGAAACCCTGAAGCCCGTCCTCGCAGAATATGCGGCCTCGAAGCAGGTCTACATCGTGTACCACGATTTTCCGCTCGACATGCATCCGTATGCGCGAAAAGCGGCGCGCTTCGCGCACGCGGCCTTTCAAATCGGCAGGGATCGATGGCTGCGCGTGACGGATGCGCTGTACGCCCAGCAGGCTCAGTGGTCGCTGGATGGCAACATCGAGGCGGTTCTGGCGAGAGTGCTGGATCCTGCGGATTTGGCCAGGATCGCACGGCTCGCCGCCGACCCTGCCACCGTCGCAGCCGTGGATAACGGCATCCTACTGGGGCGCAGCCGAAGTATTACCGTGACTCCGACTTTTTTCATCACCACAACCGATGGCCGCCAGGAACGCGTGAACCAGGGAGTCCCCTACGCGGTGCTTAAGGATTACCTTGACCGCATCCTGAAGAAATAACGGCGAAACTTGCAATGGCGGGATCGCTTCCAGACATGGGAAGAGTGCGTCCGACTCATCGGCCCGGAACCGATCGATATCAGGTCGCGCCAGACCTTTCATGAATGGATTACTGAAAATACTCCAGTCCGAGTTGATACGCCTGGTCGAGGTAGCGGGAGCGGGTGTTCTCATTGGCGGTTACCACGTCGTAGAAGACCACCTGACGGACGTCGCGGATTCCGCAGCTTTTCAGGGTCCACTCGCCGAGGATCTTCTTGAGAGGAGGCTCGAAACGGAGGGCCCTGTACACGAGGGAGCTAGCTCCGGTGGTGCACAGGATCAGCGCCTTCCGGTGTTTCAGGAGGCCCTGCACCCTGGCTGTGGACATGATGCGGAAAGCGAACTCTTCCTGGAAGACGCGTTCGATAAATCCTTTTAAAATGGCGGGAATCCCGAACCACCACAAGGGGAAGACGAGAGCCAGTGCCTGGGCGCTCAGAATCCGTTCCTGGTAGGCTGCGACATCCGGAAGGGGCCGGCAGGATCCGAGCGTGTCCAATTCAGGTCCGCGCAAGAGGGGGTCGAATCCCTCGGAGTACAGGTCCGCGACGTCAGCCTCGTGTCCGGCTTCGAGCAGTCCTTTCCGGAGTCGGGTGCAGAGGGCGGCGTTGAATGAATCACCCTTGGGGTGCGCAAGCACGATCAAAACACGCATCGGTGGATACAATACCCGTGATCCCTGCAAAAAACAGCTCAATTTTCGCGGATACCATACCTCCCATGGTTGTGTTAGGCTCTGGTAAATGAACTCACCATTTTCCGGCAGTTCTGACC
>JAFNAG010000051.1 GCA_017860135.1 Acidobacteriota bacterium | reverse complement strand
GTGATGATCTCCAGCTCCACATCATACGGTTCAGCATGCTCGATGGCCCGGCGCACAAGCCGTTCGATAACCGGCCTGGAAGCGGGGGCATAGAACTGGATCGCCGCCTCCACCGTCGGCTCGAAGGTAAGATCGACTTCGTGGATGCTGTAGATCTCCGGCGTCCATGTCAGTTTCCTCGTATCGAGATCGATCTCCCATCCGCCGACCCTTCCGATCTATTCCATCTCTGTGAGCAAACGCCGGCTCTTTTCCAGGGCCTCCTCGGCCCGCTTGTGCTCGGTGATGTCGCGGTTGAAGCTCATTATTGCCTTCTGGCCGCGATATTGGATAAGGGAAGCATTTACCAGAATGTCGATATCCCTACCGCTGCGCGTGCGGTGGACGGTTTGAAATGTGTGGCACGCGCCGGTCTGCACCAGTTCGGCAAACTGTCCTTTGCCGCGGGCCACGTCTTTCGTGAAATCCTTGAAACTGGCGCCGATGAGGTCCTCTCGAGGAACATCGTACAACTGGCAGGCGGCAGGGTTTGCCTGAAGGATGCGCTCATTGCGGGGTTCGATGATCAAGATCGGGACAATCGCACTCTCGAACAGAACCCGATATTCCCGTTCGGAGTCCCGCAGTTGATACGCGGTCGCATAGCGTGTGCGCTCGGCCAGATAACTGCGCGAGATGAAAAGCATGGCCGACGCGGCCACAATAAGGAACATCCCCCCGCGATATTGGGCCGGCGCACCGATAGCAAGCAAGACGACGAGCATCAGGGTCGCAGCTGAGAACAGACTCAGAGTCAACCGCAGCCCGATCGGCCGTTGGGTTATGTCAACCTCGTTGTCGAGAAGATCATTCCAATAGGCTGCGAAGACGCCGATCGCCAGCAGCGCGGCAGGCCTCACTATGATAATGACCGGTTGATAGGAGGGGGGAAAGATTATCTTCAGCGACGTGATTGTGGCGAATGCTCCGCCGATCCCCTGGTAAAAGCGCCGCGTCCGCGCACACGGTTCAACGGCCGCGCGGACCAGCAACCCGACCGAGATCATAATATTGCGTACCAGTTCGGCAGTTCCGAACTGAGCCCAGCCCTGGCCGGAATGCAGGTGAGGCAGGTAAATAAAGTGAAAATAGGCCAACGCAACGGCGATGGACACCTGGGCGAAATCGAAAATGGGGATCCATTTCCAGCGCAGTTGACCCTCTTCCCTCGCGGGAAAGAAGACCAGCAATGCGAGAGGAACGTAGGTACACCAACCGACGATCTCGAGCACCGAAATCAACGTTGCATCGCCTGCATGGATCCCCACGCAGAAATCGTGAAAATCCGCCACGGCAAGCAGTGCCAGGTACGCTGCGGTCATTACCCAGAGTCCTCTGGTAAACATCGACGACCGCACCGCCGCGAAACCGCACGCCATTGCTCCCACAAGGGCAACCACTGTCTCGAAAGCGTCGGTAAAGACTGGCCAGTAACTCCGCGGCAGGACGAAAAGGCGAATGATATCGATGAGAACAAGAAGAACGCAGAAAAGCACGAAAACCCTGCCCCAGCGCCGATTCAAAGGGATGGGTGTATCTTTGACCTCCATAACCGATCCCAAGCTCCCCGCTGCGCACGCCAGGATAGTAGATGGCTACGATCTCGTTTCTGTTGGGCCGATCCAGTGTGGAGAATGGCAGAAACAATGTAAAGCAAAATTCGGGGTTGGGCGAAGGCCCCGGATCGCACGTGGCCGGCATACGGGCGCATTGTTAGGGCCTGCGACCTGATGCCAGAAGCAGGACTCCTGCCGGGGCGCGCAAGAAAAGTGTGACTTATGTCCCTGCCGTTGACCAGGGGGCCGAGGCGCGCATGAATCACTGATCTTCCTGCTGGTCCCCATGGTATATTGGCCGTCGCTGGCGGCATGAGTCCCTGGAGCAGCCTGGGAAAATGACAGCAGGTGGGAGCTCAGGAGCAGGCCTCCATCGAGACACTCAATGAGAAGAACCGCTTGTGTGGTCTGTCGGAGGGTCCCGGGTGGTTCCTGCCCGACTTCGACGCCCGTTGGGAGGACCCGGTGCTGCGCGAGGGGATCGTGGACGTGGCACGCGCGCTCGAATCCGAGCCGTCCGTGCTCGGGGCGAGCGCCTACCTGCTCGCGATCGCCCGCCGACCCCAGTACATCGGGGGAGTGATGCGCGCAGGAGCGCAAACCTGAAAGCACAGGATCCGGCCCGAATACGGTCCACGAGCCCGCGATACTGTCCTATTCGCAAAACCCGACAGAGGGGATCTTGGAGCTGAAACTGTGCGCATGAGATGATATAAAAGAATTCTTACATTCACTTGTGTAACCAGCCATGACTACCCCGTCCCGACGCATCGCGGCGTTTCCGCTGCTCGCGCTCCTTGTCGCCGGTTTCTCTCATGGTCAGGAAGGACTGGAGATGTCTGCCAGGATCTGGCCCTACACGTCACTCTGCAAATTCACAAACCCGCCTGGCATGGCTGGGATCGCCAAACGGTACCAGAATGTTTACGAACTCAAGCTCGCAGGGTGCGAGTTTCTGGTTGGCCACCCTGCCGCGGTTGTCGTAACTTTCAAAAACCGCGGCCCATCGACATTGCGACTGGAGATTAACGAAAATCCCCGTGATGTGATACTCTTGATGCCTGCCGGGAGATCCGCGACCGCCATTGCCTCAAAGGCGGATGGCATTTCTCCCCGAAATCCAGCTTCAGAGATAGATCTTTTTGACTTGTCGTATATTGTGGCCGAGACGACGGTTCTCGGCGGCTTCGGGTATATAACCGTGGGCGGCATTACGCTCCGGGAGCTGGAGGCAGGCACAAGCATCAGCCTGGTTTTCCTGTTCCCGGTTGCCCATGTCGGGGACACGATAAAAATTGGTCAGCTCAAACCGGTGAAAATAGATTAGGTGGACAGATCCTCCGAATGCCGACGAAACCGGGACCTGCTGTCCGGCATTCCCCCAGGGCCAGGCCTGAAATCCTGGCAGTAAAGGATTCGGCGGGCGTTCTTGTCACCGGACATCCGGGACAAGAGCTTGGAGGAGTGATCTCCTCGCCGGCACACCGGTTACTGCGAACGCCGTTTCGCGGGCGCGCGCCGGATTCCGATGGCCGACTCACTCGCGCAAGCGCTGCGGATTCAGAGGAAGTCACTAAGAATGGAAAAGTGGCTGGTGTGATTCGAAGTTGAGCAGCCTGTAGCCCAAATGCGGTACCTGCCAATTCTGACAGTTACTTCCTTCAGCTCTGATTCATATCCTATAGTTCTCCAGCGAGATTTTCGCGGTTGCGGGTTTGACACGATCTGTTGAATGTGGAGTACTTGTCTTTATGAACGCAACTCACCACAAAGGGAGTTCCTATCAATGAATTACCCGCTTCTCGTTTTTGTTGCAGCGCTTGCTCTCACGGTGCTCTCGACTTGGTTCGGTGACAGCCTTCGCAGGAGACAGGGCGTTTCGAAGGAGGAGGGGCGGAGCGATGCCGGCCTCCTGCTCGGCGCGACCCTGACCCTCCTGTTTTTCATCATCGGGTTCAGCTTCTCCATGGCGGTCAACCGATACGACCTTCGTAAGACCTGCGAGCAGGCCGAGGCGATCGCCATCGGCACGGAGTATTCCCTGGCCGATCTGCTGGCTCCCTCGGATGCGGCGAAGGTGCAGACGCTCCTGAAGAAGTATCTCGATCAGCGGATGCTGTTCTACACAACCCGCAGCTCGAGCCGTGCGTCCGAGATCACCGCGGACACGCTTCGGCTCCAGACGGAGCTCTGGTCAACTCTCCGGCCAGCGATCGCCGGGGTCCCCGCACCCCTGATGGGCGTTCTGGTTTCCGGCATGAACGACGTGACCAAATCGCAGCGAAGCAGCCAGGCTGCATGGCTGAACCGCATCCCGGTTGCGGCGTGGTCCCTGATGGCGATCATCGGCATCGGATGCTGCTGGCTGATCGGGTATCGTGCGCGTCGGACGGATTGGGTTGCGCTTCTGCTTGTGCCGCTCGCGGTGTCGATTTGCTTCTTCCTGATAGCTGACCTCGACAGCCCGCGCGGCGGTGCCATTCATGTAGCCCCTCAGAACCTGTCGAGCCTTTCGCAGTCCCTGCCGGCACAATAAGCAGGCGGCGACGCTTCAATCCGGACCCTGGCAGGTGAGAGGAAGAACCTTCGATGCCGGCCGACGGCCGTTGCGGGCTTGCTCCGCAGGAGTGCTCTGCGCCATTCGGGCTATAGCCGGGAATGGGAAATTCATACGAGCAAGTCCGCACTCCGAATGGGGATTCGTCTTCGCCTGGTTGGCTGGAGGGCCGCCGGCTGGCGGCGGAGAGCCAGGATCCCGACCTGGAGGGCGGCTCGTGTTCGTAGCGTCGGAGCATGGCCGGCGAGCAGGGATATCGACACATCAACGATGGCTTGCGAAGGCGCCGCCACAAGCTGCAAAGGCGCCGATTTCAAACACTACTCGATTTTTGGCAGGGACAAGGGTCGAAATGCAGGTGACTCCCGCTATCCGCCCGATTTCGATGCCTTATCCTTCGGGGCGTAATACCCTTTTTTCGTCCGCACGGACAAGTCCTGCCGCTTCACCTTGACCTGGACACGCCGGAACTTGCCATCGCGCTTGTTGTTGGTAGAGTAGTAGCCGATACTGTATTGGCTGGCCAATTCCTTCGCCACTTCATCGAATGCCGGACCCAGGTCCTCAAGCTTGTGCGCGTCGAAGACTCTTCCCCCGGTATATTCGGCGAGATCTTCCAGATAAGAGTGACCGCCGCTCGGCATCCCAAATCCCCCGCAGCCTCCCCCTCCGCTGGGAGGGATGATGGGGGGGGTGGTCGGGATCCTGCGAGGATACGGGTTGCCGCCGGCGTT
The DNA here is from genome assembly GCA_017860135.1 of Acidobacteriota bacterium. GTDB lineage: Bacteria > Acidobacteriota > UBA6911 > UBA6911 > UBA6911 > JAFNAG01. Next base: position 13,867 of record JAFNAG010000051.1, on the reverse strand, counting down.
TATCCCGATAAGGGAACGCGAATCCGGCTGAAAGTAGACCGAGTAGATGGCCGCCCTCGTTTCCTTCGCGAGTTCGAGAGTCTCCTTCTGCGACGCCTTCTGGCTGGCGGTGTCCTCGCCGTCGGTGAAGAGCACCAGAGCCTTCCTTTCCTGAACCGGCTTGAGGACCTCCTCCAGCGCAAGCCAGACCGCTTCGTACACTTTCGTGCACGTGCCGTGGCGGCTCTCCTTGATCCCGCGCGCATTGCGCCTGCGGTCGATGCTCCAGTCTTCGAGAAGCCGGACATCTTCTGCAAACGACAGGATGGCGACAGAATCGTCCGGGTGGAGCAGATTGACGAAGTGAATCGCCTCGTTCTGCATGCGCGCCAGCTGACCCTCGACGCTGCCGCTGGTGTCAATTGCCAGGGCGATGGATACCGGTTCGTCCGTCAGGGCAAAGCCTGCGATTTCCTGGGCAACCCCGTCCTCCGTGATCTGGAAGTCATCTTTTTGCAGATCCAATATCCGCACGCCTGCACGGTCGGTCACAACAACCGGGAGCGAGACCATCTCTACGGTCAGCCGGATGGTCTGTCCCTCGGACTGGCTCTTTTGCCGGCCGGATGCTGCAGGGTTCAGAGGAAGCAAGGCGATCAGGAGCGGGCTTGCTGCGATAATCCACCTCTTGTCAAGGCCCATAGTTTTCCACCCAAGGAATCATCATCTAATAATAGATGCACTATTGGGGGAATCGGATCAAGGCGGAGCAGCGCATGGCGAAAAATCCCGGACGCCCGCAACCACACGGCAAGCGCCGGCAGGGACCGGCAGGCGTGTGGATTGCCGGCAAAGGCAGCCATAGCCTCCGTCCACAGCCCCGATAATGCATACGGAAGGCGGGAGTTGGATCTAAACGCCGGCCGGCAGCGGCCCAGCGGTGTGCCGCCCTGCCCTTCCCGGCACGCGACTTCGCCGGTCCTGCAGCCGGTTTGCCGGATGGCTTCAGGGCCAGCCCGGCAGCTTCCTGCAGCACAGGCGGCCGCCCTGCGTTCTTTCCGCCCGCCACGGTCCGGTGACGTGGAACGGGCTCCCGATGCCGCAGATCGGATTGCCCCGGGAATCCCGCCCGTCGGAGACCGGCTGCCCGCGGGAGAGTATCCCGCGGACATTTCTTCGTTGCGCAGTTCGGGTGAGCGGACCAGGGAAACTCCCGCCTGTTGGCTCCCTCAGGATCCCACCGCAGCGGTTGGTCCGCTGCCCATCGGCCTTCCGGTTTGGACAGGCCGCGGTCTAGCTGGCGGCGACAAGGGTACGGTTTGCGAGGATTGCCTCGACTTCTTCCTTGTCCACTTCCATCACATAACGAATGCCGCTGATTTCGGCCGCTTCCCTGGTCAGGGCGGCGATGTCGTCGCGTGAGATATATTCCGTCGTAAACTTCCGGCTCCCGGCCATGAGCTGGCGCAGGCCCTGGGCGAGGCGTTCGTAATACGTGTAGAGCCCGAGCGCGCCGGAGGGGAGCTTCTCGAATTCCTCGCTGCCCAGTTCCTGGCGCAGGGAGCTCGCGGTTACGAATATTTCGTCGATGGAGTTTCCGAACCGCTCGATGTAGACGGGGATCTGTCCGTCGTCGATCGCGCGGCCGATGGTTTTTCCCACCATGGCGGCTGCGATCGGGCTGCGGGCCATGCCCACAAGCTTTACAAACGGCGCGCCCAGCGCGAGGCCCTTGAAGATCTGATCTTCGAAGGTGAATCCTCCGGCAACGGCCAGCGCCGGGAGATAACGCCCTTCGTCGGAGAGTCTCTTGGCATACTGATACAGCAGGGAGTGGAGTTCGACGGGAGGGACGCCCCACTCATTCATCATCTTCCACGGGCTCATGCCGGTTCCTCCGCCGGCGCCGTCGACGGTGAGGAGATCGATCTTGTACTTGGACGAGAATGCGAGGGCCCGAGCCAGGTCTGCCGGGCGGTACGCGCCGGTCTTCAGGAAGATGTATTTCGCTCCGGCCCTGCGCAGTTCGGCAACCCGCTCGGCGAACGACTCCTCGGTCACCATACCGACCCGCGAATGGCGCTCGAACTCCTTGAAGGCGCCCTGCTCGAAGGCCTTGATGACGAACGGATTGGTCGGATTGGGAAGGACGATGTAGCCGCGTTCATGGAGCAGCTGCGCCTTCTTCAGGCTGTTGATCTTGACTTCGCCGCCGATGTCTTTGGCGCCCTGTCCCCATTTCAGCTCGACGCATTCGACGCCCAGCTTTTCGACGGCATATTCGTGCACGCCCAGCCGGGTGTCTTCGATGTTGGATTGCACGATGATGGCGCCGTACCCGTCGCGCTGATGGTCCTGGTAGAGCTTCACGCGCCGCTTCAGGTCTGCCGTATCCACCACGCGGCCGTTCTTCATCACCGCATCGGGGTCCATGCCGACCACGTTTTCGCCGATGGTCAGGCCGGTGCCTGCCAGCGCCGAGCCGACGGCCAGCCCTTCCCAGTTGTTCTTGGCGATGTTCGTGGAGCCGATGCCCGGGATGATCCAGGGCAGGCGGAACTTGATCTTGCGGTCATGACCCAGGGCGACATCCAGCCTGACGGCCGGAAAGATCGCCTGGTCGCTGTCGGCGGCAACACCGTGCGCGCCGACCGCGGTTCCCATGATGTTGAAGTGGGAGTAATCGACGGGATAGTATTTTTCCGCCGCGGTGGTGATCACGCCGAAGGGCTGTGGATAGAGCACCTCATGTCCGCGATACGCGGACTTCCCGATCTCGCACATCCCCACGCAGCCGTCCACGCAGGTAACGCACATGCCGGAAGAAGGGACAACGGATCCTTCGGTACGATTCTTGGTCAGTGTGGCGGCCGAGGCATTTACTTTTGATAATGACATATGCAGAGCTCCTTTGGATTTCTCAGTCTTTCTTGATTTCACAGGCTACACAGGGGGCCATGTAGCACATCATGTCGTCGAACTGCGGTTTTTCCACGCACGGCGGACTCAGATTGGCGCAACCGCCGCAAATCGCCTTTTCCGGCTCGGCATATGTGCAGCGCAGCTGGCAGGCCGGGCAGACGTAGATGCAGCCGCCGCACAGGCGGCATACTTCCGATTTCACGTTGAAGGGGGTACCGATGCTGCGGCGTTCACCCCGGCCCCGGAACCCGATCGCCCGGGCCACCATCTGCTCTTCGCACATGCGGACGCAAAGCCCGCAGAGGATGCAGTCCTCGTATTCCTGCTTGAAGCGCTGCCGGCGAATCTCGTGCGCCGAAGCCAGGTCCTGGATGGTCTTCGACTGCGGACAGGAGGCCAGCAGAAGCTCCAGGATCATCTTGCGCGCCTGCAGCACACGTGCCGAGGCGGTGCGCACCTTGATGCCTTCTTCCGCAGGATAGGTGCAGGAAGCCACGAGCTTGCTGCGCGCGCCCTCGCCGATCTCCACAACACAAAGCCGGCAGGCTCCATAAGGAGACAGCCCCTCCATGTGGCACAGAGTGGGAATCGGGAAGCCGATGAACTTCGCCGCTTCCAGCAGCGTCGTGCCTTCCTCCACCGAAACATTGAGACCGTTAATTTTCAATTGGATCATACGGGTTTTGCTCCTGTCTCCAGCCGCAGGATGTCTTCCCGCGCCGGGGTGGTGAACTCCAGGTCGCACCGCAGGCACCTCTTGGCCTCGCGCACCGCGTCATCTGCCGACAGGCACAGCTCCACTTCGGAGAAGCTGCGACGTCGCACCTCCGTTGGTAAAAGCGGCGGTTCTGCGCGGCGTATTTCCGCCAGAGCCTCCTCCGACAGATTGCATGGTTCGACATAGTGCTGCGGCCTTCGGGCGGGCAGCGGCTGTCTCATTTCCTCGCCGGCCAGGTAACGTCCGATCATCAGCGCGGCCCGTTTTCCGGCGGCGATGGCATTGACAACAGTGTCGGGCCCGGTAACCACGTCGCCGCCCGCGAAGACGCCCGGCCGTTTGGTGGCCAGGGTTTGCGCGTCGATCTGCAGTGTTCCCCTGGATGTAGAGGAGACTCCCATGGAGGCGATGTAGTCGATATCCGGCTCGTCGCCGATGGTGATAATGAGCGTGTCGATCGGCAGGCTGAATTCCGTGCCTGGGACGGCCTCCGGAGTGCGCCTCCCGCTGGCGTCCATCTTCGTGAGCTCGTTCCTGACGCATTCGATCCCGGTGACCACTCCCTCCCTGGAGTGGATCTTCACGGGAGAAACCAGCGTCTCGATCCGGATCCCCTCCTGCAGCGCCGACTGGATCTCCTCTTTGAGCGCGGGCATGTCCAGCCGGGTGCGGCGGTACAGGATGGTCACGCTTTCGACGCCTTCCTGCCGGAGTGCGACGCGAGCTGCATCGATCGCGGAATTGCCTCCTCCGATCACTCCCACGTGCCCTCTGGCGAGCCGTTTCCCCTGCAGGTTGAAAGCCTTGAGAAACTGAATGGCGGGAAACACGCCGGAGAGGTCCTCGCCTTCGATATTGAGGCGGCGGCTCTTGTGCGCGCCCAGGGCAAGGAACACCGCCTTGAATCCCTGGTGGAACAGGTCGTCGATGGTGAAATCGCGGCCGAGAGCCATATTGCATTTGAGCGTGACATTCTCGACGACAAGCGCGGCGATCTCCTTGTCGAGCACGTCCCGGCGCAGCCGGTAGGAGGGGATGCCGCTCACCAGCATACCGCCCGGCTTGTTGTCGGCTTCCAGTACCGTTACCTGATGCCCCTCGAGCGCCAGGTAATGCGCAGCCGTCAATCCCGCCGGGCCCGATCCCACCACCGCAACTGGCGGCTTGCTTGACTTCTCCGCCGGCTTCACCACCGGCGTGTAAATCGCAGGGTCCACATTCTCGGTGATGAATCGCTTGAGCGCACGGATGGCGACCGGCCGATTGCCTGTCGTGCCCAGCCGGCACCTCTCTTCGCACGGGTGGTCGCAGACACGGGCGCATACCGAAGGGAAAGGATTCGTCTCCCGGATCACCCGATACGCATCCTCGTACTCGCCGCGGGCCAGGTGAGCGATATAGCGCCACGCCTCGGTGCCAATGGGGCAGGCGGCGTTACAGGGAGCCCCCACCAGCTCTTTGCAGACGAAGGCGTGACAGAGCTTCTCTTCGATGTGTTGCCGGTACTCCTCGTTGAAGTAGCGCAGCGTGCTGAGGACCGGATTGGCAGCCGTCTGGCCCAGGCCGCACATTGTCGTATCCTTGACCACGACCGCCAGGTCGTGGAGCAGGTCGAGATGCTCGAGGGTCGCCGCCCCTTTGCTGATGTCGTCGAGGATCTCGTGCATCCGCTGCGTCCCCTTGCGGCAGGTGAAGCACTTGCCGCAGGACTCGTCTTTCAGGAAGGACATGTAATACTTGGCGAGATCCACCATGCAGGTGTTCTCGTCGACGACGATCATGCCGCCCGATCCCATGATCGAACCAGCCTGCGTCAGGCTGTCATAATCGATGGGGAGGTCGAACATGCGCGCTGGGATACACCCGCCCGACGGCCCGCCGGTCTGCACGCCTTTGATCCGCAACCCCTCGGGCGCGCCGCCGCCGATCTCATTGACGATGTCAGAGATCGTGGTGCCCATGGCAACCTCCACCAGACCGGTATTCTGCACCTTGCCGACCAGGCTGAAGATCTTGGTTCCGTGGTTGTTTTCCGTCCCGACCGCCGCGTATCGGGCGGCGCCCTCGCCGATGATGATCGGTATGTTTGCCCAGGTTTCCACGTTGTTGATCGCGGTCGGTTTGCCTTCAATCCCCTTCTGAATCGGGAAGGGGGGGCGCTGTCGGGGTTCGCCGATTTTGCCTTCGATCGAGCGCATGAGCGCCGTTTCCTCGCCGCAAACGAAGGCCCCCGCCCCGCGCACGAGACTGATGTCGAAGCAGAAGCCGGTCCCCAGGATGTCGTTGCCCAGCAGTCCGAGTTCCCGCGCCTGACGCAGGGCGATAGTCAGGTGTTTGATCGCCAGCGGATATTCGTTGCGACAGTAGATGACCCCCTCGCGCGCGCCTGTGGCGAAGGCGCCGATGAGCATCCCTTCCAGAATGCTGTGAGGATTCCCTTCGAGAACGCTCCGGTCCATGTAGGCGCCCGGATCCCCTTCGTCCGCGTTGCAGACGAGGATCTTTCCGCGCCCGTTTTTCTGTTTCGCCAGAAGTTCCCACTTGAGGCCCGTCAAAAACCCGGCACCGCCCCGGCCGCGCAGGCCGGATGCCCGGACCTCCTGAATCACTCCGGCCGGGTTGTTCTCACCCAGGACTTTCGCCAGCGCCGCGTAACCGTTGTCCTGGATGTAACTGTAGACGCGGATGGGATCGATCCTCTCATTCCGCGACAGGATCTTGCGCTCTTGCCCCCGGAAGAAGGGGATGTCGCTCATCGCCTGGACCCGCTTCCGAGTCTTCGGATCTTTCCACAACAACCGCTCCGCAACTTCACCTGCGGCAGTAGCCTCCACGATGCGGACCATTTCGTCCAGGCCGATCCTGGGATAAAAAATCCCTCCGGGCTCTACAAGTACCGAGGGCTCCGCCTGACAGTAGCCGTGGCAGCCCGTGATTCGCAGGCGGATCTTGTCCAGGAGGCCTTTGTATAACAGTTCCCGCTTTGTGACTCGTATGAGGTCGTTGGCGCCGCTGGCCTGACCACAGGTGCCTGCGGAGATGACGATCGTCGGCAGCTGGGTGTCCATGCTGTGGATCAGTCGGTCCTGCAGGATCCTGAGATCATCTAAAGACTTGAGTTTCTCCATGGACGCTTTCCTTCCTTTTTCCCTTGCACATCGATCATAGGGTGAGGGCGGATGCCTCGAGGCATCACAGATTCATGCCGTCGAAATCGAGCCGATGAGACTTGCACCCCCGGCGCGAACAAATCTGCAGCATGCCGCCGCCGCACACGATCATGGGGACCATGCGCGCATCGCAATCCGGGCAGGGACTCCCGCCGGAGAGTTCCGCGTGGCAGTGCGGGCAGTAAAAGTGCATTACCGCATCCATCGGGATCTCGAGCTCGCACTGGATGGTGTAACTGCCATACAAGGATGACAACAGCAGCGAGCCGCGGTTGTCACCCGAGGAGACCGTTACGCGGATGGCCGGAATGCCGTCCAGGAAATGAGTCGGATCCATCAGGCTGTGGTTGCATCGCGCGCAGTTGACATGAACAGGGAAAATGCGCTGGTCCGACTTGACATCAACTTTGTCGAGGCCGGCGCGGGTCTTGCCGATCAGGTCTTTGACTTTGGCAGAGCCGACATTCGGAAAATAATGGCCGTCCGACACTACGATCGGTCCGAGCGCGCATGCCCCCAGACAATTCACAGTCTCCAGAGTGAATTCACCGTCCGGCGTGGTCTCTCCCGGCCGAACCTTCAACTGCTTTTGAAGCTCCTCTGCAACCCTCGGCGCCCCCCTGACGTGACATGCGGTCCCCTGACAGCAGGACAGCAAATGCTTTCCCCGGGGCTTGAGGCTGAACCAGCTGTAAAAAGTCGCAACACCGTAAATGTCGACCAGAGAACGCCCGGTTTCTTCGGCGACAGTGCGCAGCGCGTCTTCGGGAAGATAGCTGTATCTGGCCTGAATCTCCTCCAAAATCGATATGAGTTCCCCGCGCTGGCCGGCATGTTTCTCTACGATGGTTTGAATCTCCTGCGTTTTCATAACCTCCGCCTTACCGGATAGAAAACCCCGGATGTGTCCTCCACAGTCAGCAATAGTGTTCGCAATGCCAAACACCCCCCTCCGACCGGAAGGAAGGGCAGCCATCACGAAGCTCGCAATCGGAACATAAGCCCCGGCGCATCCCCTCCTCGCCGGAACGGGTCGCCTTGGCTGTCGTGTCGGATGTGGTAAACCGGGTAGGATCAAAAGCTTGATAGGTGGCGCACTGGAGAATCGGCCGGTGGGATGCCCATTCCAAGGCACAAACACCGGCCTTCGAGCACGTTGCACACAAGCCCTTGAGCCGCCCGTCCTGAGATACGTTCATCTCTGGATCCCGGACCGCATGCGGCTGACTGCGTGACGTTTCCCCACCCAGAACTTATGCCGAGAAACGGTACTCCCAACCCTGCCACCGGCTCCTATCAGGCAACACCCGTGCCAGCCGGGGTGAGGCCGCGGCAACCGGGATGAGAAGCATTGGTCTATATCATTATAAATAAAAGAAATCCTAATTTTTTTCCGCAAATCTACGCATGTGTATGGCGATCCTCTCAAGTGCTCAAGGAAGTCTATTTCTATGAGGAAAGAAGCACCAGTGAGGAATTAATCCCCGGTAGGATAGGTGCAATCAGGCATCCGTGTGCGCGAAGGGTGGACGCGCAGAACCAGCCACAGTTGATCTCACGGGCGCCAATAATTGTGCAATCTGCGGCGGCTCGTCATTTTCGAGGTGCTCCATCAGCCGGATGTGCGAGGCGCTTGCGCAGAGTTTTGCGGTCGATGTCCAGGATTTCAGCGGCCCGGCTCCTGTTGCCGCCCACGCTGGCAAGAACGCTCTGGATGTACTCGGCTTCGGCATCCGCCAGGGTGCGGCGCAAGCCGACGCCGCGCAGTGCCGAGAAGCGCATCAGGGGCGGCAGATCGGGTACGTCGATGATGTCGCCGTCAGTCATCACCACCAGGCGCTGGATGATGTTTTCCAGTTCGCGGACGTTTCCTGGCCAGGGATAGTCTTTCAACACCTGGAGGGCGCGTTCGGAGATCTGACGGGCGGGCTTGCCGTATTCCTTCGAAAACTTCCTGATGAAATGGTGCGTGAGGAGCAGGACGTCGTCTTCGCGCGATCTCAGCGGCGGCAGGGCGATGGTAATCACATTGATACGATAGAACAAGTCCTCGCGGAATCCGCCCTTCTCCACCAGGCCAGCCAGATCCTTGTTGGTCGCGGCCAGAATGCGCACGTCGATGGTTTTGGCTCGCGTCGATCCCACCATGCGCACTTCGCGGTCCTGCAGCACGCGCAGGAGCTTAACCTGCATCAGCAGCGACATTTCACTGATTTCGTCCAGGAAGATCGTGCCGCCGTCGGCGGTCTGGAAAAAGCCCGCCCGCGTTTCGGTGGCGCCGGTAAACGCTCCTTTCAGATGCCCGAACAGCTCGCTTTCCAGCAGTTCCTGCGGGATGCCGCCGCAGTTGACGGCGACAAACGGCGATGCCGCCCGCGGGCTGCGGTAGTGGATGGCCCGCGCCACCAGTTCCTTGCCGGTGCCGCTTTCGCCGCTGATCAGGATGGTGGCCATGGTGCTTGCGGCCTTGAGAATGGAATCGAACACCTTCCGTATGGATTCCGATTCGCCAATCAACCCGAACGGCGGGGCCGCCGCCTGTGCACCCCCACGCACCAATCTCTTTGCGCGCAGCTTGTCGAGCGCGCGACGGACGGCGGAAAGGAGTTCTTCCTGCGTGAACGGTTTGGTGATGTAGTCTTCCGCACCGCTCTTGACCGCAGTCACGGCGCCCTCGACCGTCGGATACCCGGTGATCACCATGACCTCGGTGTCCTTGAGGTTTTCGCGAACGTGCCGCACCAGGTCGAGCCCCGATGCGCCGGGCATCTTGAAGTCGGTGATGACAAGGTCCACGCTGATGGATTCCAGCACCCGCACCGCTTCGGCCACGCTGTCGGCTGTGCATACCTGGAAACCGTTCGAGCTCAAGTTTCTCTGGAGCAGTTCCAGCGTATCGAGAGCGTCGTCGACGATCAAGAGGCGTTCTTTGGGGGATGATGCGGCCATCGCTAATCAATCTCCTTGGCGTGCGGAACTTCCCGCACAGGGAGTGTCACTTCGAAGCGGGAGCCCAGGCCGGGCCGGCTGTGCACCTGAATTGTCCCGCCGTGAGAGGTCACGATTCCGTGAACTGCCGGGAGCCCGAGTCCCGTTCCGTGGCCCGCCCCTTTGGTAGTGAAGAAAGGGATGAAAATCTGCTTCATCACCTCCTCGGACATTCCGGTGCCCGTGTCCTCCACAGCGAGCAGGATCTGCCGCCCGTGCACGCGCGTTTCGACGGTCAGAATCCCGCCGTGCGGCATCGCCTGGATTGCGTTTACGACCAGATTGACCACCACCTGGTGCAACTGCGCCACATCCGCGGTGATCTCGGGGAGGCTTTCCGCCAACCTGCAAACGAGGCGAATCCCCTCGCGCAGGCAGCGGGCCTCCAGGAAGTAGAGGCTCTCGCGGATGACATCGTTCACGTTGCATGCTGCACTCCGGGCGGGGATCTGACGCGAGAAGGTTATCAGTTTCTTGACGATCTCTCTCGCGTGCAGCGCCGCGTTGATGATCTTTTCGATTTCCTGGTCCGCCTGAGCCGGCAGGTTTGGACAGCACTTCGCCAGCTGGGCGAATCCGAGCACGCTTGCCAGAGGTTCGTTGATCTCGTGCGCCGCGCCCGCCGCCAGCTGTCCGATCGTCGCCAGATGATCCGCGTGGCGCAACTGCGCATGGAGTTTCGTCCTCTCCCGCTCCATTTCCACACGCTCCAGAATGAAGCCGACCTGCCTGGCAACCTCATCGAGAAGGCTGCGCTCTTCTTCCAGGAACGGGCCCTCTTCCGGTGCCGGCTTCTTGATCGGATAGGTTACCTGGATGTTTCCCCGGCACTCGCCGCCGACCAGGATCGGGGAGTCCTGGCAACAGGGCGACTCGCGAAAGCCATTGGTGCTGTATGCCTGGCCGTCGAACACGATGCGGGCGGCTGCGATCTCCGGGTGCCGCCAGCCCCATGGAAGTATCTCCGCCACTTGCATGAGAAACCCCTCCAGCGACCAGTCGGGCCGGTCGCTCTCTCGGGAGATAAGATGGACCTTGTGCAGAAGCTCCCCAAAGCTCAGCATTGGTTTGTCCATGGGACGGCCGTCACCGATCGGGATGAATTCCTTCTTTCCTGCAGGCATGTCGACCATGCGACAAACTTGCACGCAGACACGGAATGTTTCCATCTGAGGCAAATCTCCTCAAATGCTGGGGAATCTATACCATTGACATTCTCGCCAGCACAACAAAAAACCCATCGGGTGAAAGAACACAGGTTCCCGCAACTATATGGCATCCGTTCGGTTGGAATCGGGAATGAGCCGCAATCTCGGATGGCATGGGAAGGGGAAACCGACACACATGCGGGTTGCCGGGGGTTCCCAATGCCTGGGATCAAGGATAGGGACCTGCAATGCCGACTGGCACAGCCCCGAGACTGCATACCAAGGACGGGCGTAGCCCATGCCGCTCTGCGGCAGTAGTGCCGCCGCACTTCCCGACTCCCTTCCTGACTTCCAGGGCCATTTTCAGCCGGTAGCCCGTAAACCAAGTGTTGGACACCGCTTCACCGGGGGCTCAGCCGAGCGCCGGCAGGCCAGCAGGAGAAGGCGGGGCCGTCGGCCGGCGCCAACATGGCTCCGTTGCGGCTTTGCATCGAAACTCCTAAGCCGGAGGCACTTTTTTTCTCTCAAAGGCGGTGCGGATCAAATGACGGAACAACGGCGCCGGCTCCTCCAGTTTGGAGGTCAGCTCGGGATGAAACTGACAACCCAGGAAATAAGGATGATCCGGCAGCTCCATCACCTGCATGATCGTGCCGGCCGGATTGTGCCCGGAAAACACCATGCCGGCCCTCTCCAGCCGCGCCACGTAGTCGGGATTGACCTCATAGCGGTGACGGAAACGTTCCCGGATTCTCTGGCTCTTATAGAGCCGGGCTGCGAGCGAATTTCCCTTAAGCACAATGTCATGGCCACCCAGCCGCATGGTCCCCCCCTTTTGGGTGACGCCGACCTGCTCGGGCAGAATGCACACCACCGGTTCGGCGACTTCAAATCCGTCTTCAGCCGCCTCCGTGGTGTGCGCGCCGGCCAAACCGACCACGCTCCGTGCATATTCCACCACCGCCAGCTGCATGCCATAACAGATTCCTAAAAAGGGAATTCCGTTCTCGCGGCAGTACCGAATCACCTGGATCTTGCCCTCAATGCCGCGGGTGCCGAATCCGCCGGGCACAATGACCGCGTCCACCCTGCGCAGAAAGTCGGCGCAGGACTCGCTGCTGCGCTCGAGCTCGTCCGTGTCCAGCCAGTCGATCTCCACCTGGCCGTCGATATGCGCTCCGCTGTGCCGCACCGCCTCGATCACGCTGGCGTAGGAATCGTGCAGGTTGATGTACTTTCCGCAAATAGCCACCCGAATCAGCGGCCCGGCCGGTGACAACAGGCGGTTGACCAGGTTGCGCCATTCCAGCAATTGCGGCGGCGAGTAGATGGTGAGCCGCTTGTGGACGATCTCCGTCAGGCCCTCTTCCTCAAACACCAGGGGGATCTGGTACACGGACGGCACATCGAGACCGGAAATCACCGCGGTTTTGTCGATGTTGCAAAACAAGGCGATCTTACGTTTGATTTTTTCCGTCAGCCGCTCGGTACACCGGCCAATGATGATGTCCGGCCGAATGCCGCGCTCGTTCAGCAGCTTGACCGATTGCTGGGTCGGCTTGGATTTTTGCTCCTCCACCGCGGCCGGGACGGGGATGTAGGTCAAGTGGACGAACAACACGTTCTCTTCGCCCACTTCCTGGCGCAGCTGCCGCACCGCTTCCAAATACAATTCGTTCTCCATGTCGCCGACCGTGCCGCCGATCTCGATCAGGCCGATGTCCGCCTGCAGGCGCCCGGGAATCTCATAGAACCATTCTTTGATCACATCGGTCACGTGCGGAATCAATTGCACCGTCTGGCCGAGATAAAACCCTTCCCGCTCACGGTCGAGAATGGTCTTATAGACCTTGCCCATGGTCAGGTTCCATTCGAACCGGCAGGTCACTCCCAGAAAGCGCTCGTAGTGGCCGAAGTCCATGTCCACTTCGCCGCCGTCATCCAGCACGAACACCTCGCCGTGCTCGATCGGATTCATCGTTCCCGGGTCGGTGTTGAGGTATCCGTCGCACTTGATGGGCACCACCATCAGACGCGAATTGAGCAGTTTGCCGATGGAGGCGGCCGCGATCCCTTTCCCCAAACCCGATATTACGCCCCCGGTAACCACGATGTATTTGGTATGCTCTCGAGCCCAGTCGATTGCCTGTCTCCATTCCCGGCCACGCTTCAAGGTGGCCACCGCAGATGTATCCGACTGCTGAGCCTCCTGTTCCGCCAGAAACTCCTCAAGATCTCCCAGGCTGATGCGGTACTGGCCACGATTGCCTATCTTGATTGACCTCAACTCATTTGACTTTACCCATCGGCGTACAGTGCTGACAGAAATCTTCAGACGATCAGCCACATCTTCCAGCGTCAACAGTTGCTCTTCACTATTCATGGCCTGTCAATCCTCAATAATAGTCAATGCTGGCCAATGCTAATCTCGGTTACTTCCGTGGTCAAGGCCTAATTCTGCTGGTTGATAGGGGATAGGCGCAGATTTGGATACATCGCTGCCTTCTGGCAGCCGCGGATATTGCCAAAGACACTTCGAAATGTGAAAAGCCCCGGACTGCCAGGTAAGGTAGGGATGTTCAGCCGAGCCGCAAGTTGTCCCAATGAGATTCCGATGTGGAACAAACCGGCCGGTTCGATTGCCTTCTGAATGTGCGAGGTATCAGCAGTCCTGCAGGCTCTGAAGTATTGGCAAGAGGATGACGGACATGGCCGCAGGATGCGCTGTTTCCACCCGACGGCTCCGGCGCCAGCCGCTGTGTCCGGGGAGGCGAATCGTCGCCTGTATCGACGGTTAAGCCCTCCCACTTTTGGATCTGCAACGATTTGAATCGCCACTGAGTTTTTCGCAGCGACAGGCCGTCCGCCGCGTAAGAGAACACCTCCCGGCCGGGCTTCTCAGACCAGTCCCTTCTTGATCACCTCTTCGATTGACTCCGCGA
>JAFNAG010000005.1 GCA_017860135.1 Acidobacteriota bacterium | reverse complement strand
TATTATTATAATGGATTATAAGATCCATTTGTATGCTATTCACGAAAGCCGATGAATACGCAATTCGGGCGGTTACGTTCCTTGCTTCCCTGCCTGCCGGCAGGCTTGCCGGGGCGCGTGAGATCTCCGAGGAGGAAGCCATCCCGACGCAGTTTCTCTGGAAGATCCTCCGGACGCTCACCCAGAGGCGCCTGATACGGTCCTTCAAAGGCCTGCGCGGCGGTTACGAGTTGGCCCGCCCGGCCGACCAAGTGACCCTGTTGATGGTGCTGGAGGCCAGCGGAAGCGTCGAGCGGCTCCAGCGCTGCGTCCTTGGGCTGCCGCAATGCAGCGATGAACACGCCTGCCCGCTCCACGACCGCTGGAAACAACCAGCACGCTCGCCGACCTCGCGGCGATCGCACGAAATATCAACGGACATGGAGGCTGAGGGCTATGACCTGCATATGGATCTTGATGTCCACTTTATTGATCGGGGGCATGATCCCGAACCGAGTACATGCAAAGGAGAAGGTTATGAACAACGCCACTGCCACTCTGAGACACGAACACGAAGCCATCCTCCGGATGCTCGATGCCGCGGAGGCGGCGGCATCAGGGCTGAACCGCGGAACCCGGGTATCACCGGAGACGCTGTCCGGCCTGCTCGAGTTCTTCAAGCTGTTCGCGGATAAGTGCCATCACGGCAAAGAGGAAGACGCCCTCTTCCCGCTGCTCGTAAAGAAGGGGATGCCGGCGCAGGAAGGGCCGATCGCCGTCATGCTCCACGAGCACACCCTGGGGAGGTCGCTGATCCGCGAAATGTCGGAGGCGGCGGACGCCTACCCTCGCGATGCGGCGGCCGGGCGAAAATGGGCGGAAGCGGCGTCCGGTTATGCCCGCCTGCTGCGTTCCCATATCGAGAAAGAGAATCACGTCCTGTTCGTGATGGCGGAGCGGATGCTCAGCGATGCGGAGCAGCTGGAGTTGGCGGAGGTGTTCGAGAAAATCGAGGTTGAAAAAATGGGAGCGGGCACCCACGAGCGGCTGCATGCACTCATGGAAAAGATCCTCAGGGAGACGAAGCAGGAAGCCGGCGTCTGAGAGGGAGCGTTTTGACCCGAATTATTCATGAATCATGTATGAGAATGGACGAAGGTTATGAGATGGGATGCGGGAGAACGCCGGAAGGAGCGCTTGCCGACAAACGGCCGCATTGCCGCGTTCCGCGGCGTCCTTCCGGGTCCCCAAAATATCAGCCTCATGAATCGGGAAACATCCGCGTCAAGAGCATTGGCGACGAGCGGGAGGAGAGCAACACAATCCCGTTGCGGGCGGGCCCGGCAGCGGATTCGCAATGCATGACCCGGCGCGAGAGACCGGCTAATCCCGCACGGCGGTGCCTTCGAGGAACGCCTTCAGCATGCGGCTTCGCGACGGGTGCCGCAGTTTTCGCAGCGCTTTGGCCTCGATCTGACGGATGCGCTCGCGAGTTACGGAAAACCGCTGCCCCACTTCCTCGAGCGTGTGCTCGCTGCCGTCGCCCAGACCGAAACGCATCTTGATCACCTGCTCCTCGCGCGGCGTCAGCGTCTTCAACACCGATTCGGTTTGCTCCTTCAGGTTGATGTTGATCACGGCCTCCGCAGGAGACACCACGGCCCGGTCTTCGATGAAGTCCCCCAGATGGCTGTCTTCTTCTTCGCCGATCGGCGTCTCGAGGCTGATCGGCTCCTGGGCGATTTTCAGGATCTTGCGCACCTTGCTCACCGGGAAATCCATCTTCTTTGCGATCTCTTCGCTGGTGGGCTCGCGGCCGTATTCCTGCACCAGGCTGCGCGAAGTGCGGATCAGTTTGTTGATCGTCTCGATCATATGCACCGGGATGCGGATCGTGCGCGCCTGGTCGGCGATGGCGCGGGTGATGGCCTGGCGGATCCACCAGGTCGCATAGGTCGAGAATTTATACCCGCGGCGGTACTCAAACTTGTCCACCGCCTTCATCAGGCCGATGTTCCCCTCCTGGATCAGGTCCAGGAACTGCAGGCCCCGGTTGGTGTATTTCTTCGCGATCGAAACCACCAGCCGCAGGTTGGCCTCCACGAGTTCCTTCTTGGCGATGTCGGCCTCCAGTTCGCCTGCCTTGATGGTGGCCAGCGTGCGCTTCAACTCGGGGATGCTGGCGAACGCAGTCTCTTCAATAGCCCGTATCCGGGATTCATGCTGTCGGATCAGCTTTTTTACGGCCCTCGACTCCTCGACACGCCGGGGCCCTTCGAGGCTCCGGTTCTGCTTGTGGATTTCGTGCTCGAGAGCCACTACCTCGTCCACCGTGTCCTTGATTACGGCGACGAGCCGGTCGTGCTGCGGCGGGCTGAGATCCAGTGCGCGGACTTTCCACGCGATCGGTATGCGGTAGCGGGCCAGCATGGACAGATATTTCTTGTAAAGGCGGGAGCCCTTCCGACAGCGGGTGAGCTTGTTGCGCATCCGGTTCGCCGCGCGCTCATGCTTGCGGATGCTCTCCAGCACCTCGAGCACGGCGCCCCTTTTCTCGTCCAGCCGCTCCTCGGTCAGTTCGTCGTCGTTGAAGACAATGACATCCCGGACTGAAATCTGCTGCTTCTTCACGCGGTCGGCGACATTCAGCAGCTCGCGCACGACAAGCGGGGAGCGGGAGAGCGCTTTGAGCACCACCTTCTGACCGTGCTCGATGCGCTTGGCGATCTCGACCTCGCCCTCCCGGCTCAGCAGGGGAACCGTCCCCATCTCCCGCAAATACATGCGTACGGGGTCGTTGGTCTTGTCCAGAGCGATCGCGCCGAAGTCGAACTCTCCGTCCTCCCCCCCCTCCTCCTGCTTGTCGTCCTTCTTCCCTTCGTCCTGGAACTTCTGCTCCGAATCTATTACTTCGATGCCCGCGGAGCCGAAAAGCGAGAAGATGCTGTCCAGCTCGTCCGACGAGCAGATCCCCTCAGGCAGCAGGTCGTTGACCTCATCGTAGAGCAGGTACCCGCGTTCCTTCCCCATGAGAATCAACTCTTTTACTTCGTCGTATTTTTCTTCGATTGACAAACCCGCTGTCTCCTTTCCGGCTATTTTCTGGACAGGCTGACTAGTTCGCGGTCGACTTGGACCCGCGCTTCGATGAGCTTGTTGAGCATCTCATCGTCGTTCCGTTCGGCGGCTTCAGCGATTCTTGACAGGATTTCCTGCCGCCTCGACGCCAGCCGGATGGAACGCAGCGCACTCAGAAAACTCTCTGCCGTCTCCCGTGAAAGATCCTCCGGCACATCCTCCATCTGGAGCTGCGCCAGCATGACTTGTTCCTCTTGGCCGGCAAACCGCCGGTGCAGACCTTCGAACGTTCCGCTCTCGCCCCTTTCAAAACACTCGAGGAGGGCGGCGAATATCCTCTCCGCCGCCAGACCGGCGAAATCCTGCACTGAGCATGCAGACAGTATGTGCTGCTGGAGCACCGGATCGCCGAGCAGCAGCTGCAGGAGCCGCTTCTCTGCGAACTTCATGACCCCCACTGTCGCCAGCGGGGCTTCCGGCAGCCGCGTCTTCTTCTGCTGCGCCGCCCGCTTCACTTCCGCCAGCAACTGCTGGTCCTCGACCTGCAGCCTGCGGGCAAAACGGAATACGTAATCCGACCGCTCTACGGCATTGGGAATCTTCGCAAGGTAGGGCAAAACCGCGTTCATCACCTGGATCTTGCTCTTCGGATCGCCGAGCTTTCCCTGGCGCTGCATGGCGCTGTCGAGCACGAAATCGAGGTAGGGAGTGGATCGCCCCAGACGCTCCATGTACTCATTCGCACCCGCACTCCGCACGAATGCGTCCGGGTCCTGGCCTTCGGGCAATCGGAACACACGTACCCGGAAATCCTCCTCGAGAAACAGATCGAGCGATCTCTGTGTTGCCGCCAGCCCGGCAGAATCGGGATCGTAACTGACCACCACCTCACGGGTGTAACGCCCCAGCAGCTTGACCTGCTGCTGTGTGAGGCTGGTACCCAGGGAAGCCACAACGTTTTCTATGCCATGCTGGAAGGGAATCAGAAAGTCCATGTACCCTTCCACCAAAACGGCATAGTCCAGCTTCTGAATCCCTGAACGGGCATAAGTCAACCCATAGAGATTCCGGCTCTTATTATAGAGCCTGGTCTCCGGGGAATTCAAATACTTCGGCTGCCGGTCCCCCAGGGCCCGGCCGCCAAACGCGATCACCCGGCCGCGGATATCGGCAATGGGGAACATGATCCGTCCACGAAACGCATCGTAGTGTCGAGTTCCGTCCTCGGATCGTTTGATCAGTCCGCATTCCTCTAAAATACTTACTGAGAATCCTTTACGCTGAAATTTTGCGAGCAGGTCGCCGCCGCCCGCCGGAGCATACCCCAGGCTGAAACGGTCGATGGACTGTCGCGTCACCCCCCTCCCCTGCAGATATTCCAGGGGAGAACGGCCCTCCTCCTGCTCCAGCAGGGTTTGATGAAAGAAAAGACCGGCCTCCTCCATCACCCGCCGCAGCGTCTCTGTGTCGCTCCCGGACTCCGATTCCGGACGCGCCGCCGGCTGGGGCAAAACGATCCCGTGCCGCTCCGCAATGAAGCGGACCGCCTCCGGAAAGGACAACTGTTCCACCTGCATCACGAACTTGAAGATGTCGCCGCCAACGCCGCACCCGAAACACCGGAAGATCTGCTTTTCCTCGCTCACATTGAACGAAGGGGTTTTTTCCGTGTGAAAAGGACAGCGCGCAACATAGTTGCGCCCGCGCTTCTTCAACGCGACATACTCTGAAATGAGAGAGACGAGGTTGACGGAGTTCCGCACTTCGTCAAGCACGCCGTCGGAATACAGGGGCATACTTAGGCGCTCAGCTTCGTGTGTCTGAGAATGATAGCAGAGTGGAGGGGAAAAACCAGAGGCAGAAGCGAGACTGCAGACTTCAGACTTCGGACTCCAGACGGGGCAAGCGAGGAGTCTCCTGGCGCATCAACATCTCAGCGAGGCGGGCTTCCTCCTGCATCGCGATGCGGGAGTTTGCCAGTGAGGCATGGGCTTCAGAGGGTGTCCAACGGTTGCGCCACGGCAAGCTGAAGCGCGAAGCGCCGGAAGTGAATAACCCCGCGCGTCGGCGCGGGGTTACGGCGCGGCCACAAGTGAGGCCCGAAGGGCCGGCACATCCTCTATATTTTCAGGAATTTAGCGCCGTACCTTCGGCGCGCAACCACGCTCCATCTCTATCCCGGCCTGACGGGCGAGCTTATTTGTTGCCGGGCCTGGTCGCGCCGTGAATCAACTGTTGGACACCCTCTGAAGCGCGCGCTCACCTGGCCTGAGCCCATGCTCGCTCGGATGAAGCCCGCACCTCAGATGGGGAACGCGGAGGTTTCCTCATTCGCAAAACCTCCGGAGCTCTCCCCGTCCGAGGCCTGAAGTCTGAGGTCTGGAGTAGATTCAGGGCCTCCCTGCCATGTTTCAGTGATTCGAATGACGTCCAGGACCGCCGTGCGGCCTGCGATCCCGCTCGCGGCCTCCGCGATCACGCCCCGCGCCCGGACCTCCGCGGGGCCGGTCCGGACGTCTGGGCGGCCGCGAGGACGGCTCTGCGGGCGGCAGGCCAGCGGCTTCGCGCAGCACGGCCTTGCGGCTCAGCCGGATCTTATTGGGCGGTTCGATACTGAGAACCTTGACGAGGATCTGCTCGCCTACTTTGAGTTCGCTGTTGATGTCCTGCACGCGGTAATCGGCCACTTCCGAAATGTGCAGCAGCCCTTCCGTCCCCGGGAATATCTCCACGAAGGCCCCGAAATCGACCAGGCGCGTGACCGTTCCCAGATACGTTTTCCCCACCTCGGCTTCCATGACGAGGTCCTCGATCATGCGGATCGCTTTTTGCGCCGCATCCGAGTCGGTCGAGGCGATGTTGACTTTGCCGTCGTCCTCGATGTCGATCTTGACCCCGGTCTGCTCGATGATGCCGCGGATGATCTTGCCGCCGGTCCCGATCACGCCGCCGATTTTTTCCTTGGGGATCTGAAGCGTGATGATCCGGGGGGCGTAGGCGGAAATGTCCTGGCGCGGCACGCTGATCGCGTCGGTCATGCTCCGCAGGATGAAAAGGCGTCCCTCCCGGGCCTGGGCCAGCGCCTCGGCCATGATCTGGTGCGTGATGCCCCCGATCTTGATGTCCATCTGCAGGCCGGTGATCCCTTTTTCCGTCCCGGCAACCTTGAAATCCATGTCGCCGTAGTGGTCCTCGGCGCCTGCGATATCAGTCAGGATCGCATACTTCTCGCCTTCCTTGACCAGGCCCATCGCCACGCCGGCGACGGGAGAGGATATCGGCACGCCGGCATCCATGAGCGCGAGGATGCCTCCGCAGACCGTTGCCATGGAGGAGGATCCGTTGCTCTCCAGGATATCCGACACGACCCGCACCGTATAAGGGAATGACTCTTCCGTCGGCATCACCGGAGCGATGCTACGCTCGGCCAGCGCTCCGTGCCCGATCTCACGCCGGCCCGGCCCGCGCAACGGCTTGACTTCGCCGACACTGAAAGGCGGGAAGTTGTAATGCAGCATAAAGCGTTTGAACGACTCCCCTTCGAGGGTATCCATCCGCTGCTCGTCATCCGCTGTCCCAAGCGTGGCCGTCACAAGGGCCTGAGTTTCTCCCCGGGTGAACAGCGCAGATCCGTGCGTCCTGGGCAGGAGTGAAACCTCGATGCTGATGGGACGGATCTCGTCGAAGCGGCGACCATCGGGACGAACCCTGTCGTCCAGAATCTCCTTCCGGAAGACCTTCTCCATGATGTGCTGGAAAATCGCCTGCGCCTGAGCCCGCCGCTCCTCTTCTTCCTCGGGGATGCCGTCGACGATTTCCTTGACGATTTCATCCAGCCTGGCGTAGCTGTTGAGCTTGCCCTTGATGTGGAGCGCTTCCGAGATGCTCCGGGAGTAAGCTTTTTCGATCCGATCATATTCAGCCGGATCCAAAGCAGGCTTCACGAACGTGCGCTTCACCGGCTGAATCAGTTCGTACAGCTCGCGCTGCAGCCCGATGAGTTTGCGGATGATCCCGTGGCCGAAATCGAGGGCCTCGATCATCGTCTCCTCGGCAATCTGGTTGGCGCCGGCTTCGACCATCACGATCGCGTCCTCTGTCCCGGCCACAATCAGATTGAGGCTGCTTTCCTTCAGCTGCGAGAAGGGGGGATTGGCAACGAGCTTGCCGTCCATCAGGCCGACACGCACGCCTGCAATCGGGGTGTAAAAGGGAATCGGGGAACAATAGAGCGCCGCGGATGCTCCTGTAATGCTCATGACATCGGGGTCGTTTTCCTTGTCGGCCGAAAGCACCAGTGCAATCACCTGCACCTCGCTGCTGAACCCTTCGGGGAAAAGCGGGCGCAACGGCCGGTCGATCAGGCGCGATGTGAGAATCTCCTTTTCGCTGGGCCGCCCTTCCCGCTTGAAAAAGCCGCCGGGTATCTTTCCGGCCGCATAGGTATTCTCGCGATAGTCCACCGTGAGAGGGAAGAAATCAACCCCCTCCCGCGGCTCCTTCAGGGCGCAGGCCGCGACGAGAACGACCGTATCGCCGAAACAGACGTAGGCGGCGCCATTCGCCTGTGTGGCCACTTTACCCATTTCAATGCTGAATTCCAGACCACCGATCTCGGTGGATACTCGATGCTTCATGATTCAATCCTCCTGATATGCAATGCGCGGTGTGTACGCTGAGGCGGGCCCAGGAATTCAGGAACGATGATTATGAGTCACGGGTTAATGACTATCGTGCAGTGCCGATAGTCATTAACTCATAACTCATAATCCATATCCCACTGCATCCCAGGTTCTGTCCGCGCGTACACCTCCGACGGCATGCTGGTTTGTGGAGCAAAAAAATGTTCCGGCGCCATACCAATCATTTCGCCGGTGATGACTCTGTAAACTCTGATGGAATCGCAACCATGCCTCAAGCCCTGCTCCTGCGGGTTCAGTGAGGCTTTGCGAGGCAGAGGGGGGCGGGTCCGAGACCTGATCCAACCGCTTCCACGCGGAACCGGTACTGCAAATCTGCATCTGCTATTTCCGCATCCCGAGCCTTTCGATCACGGTCCGGTAGCGACTAACATCCTTGGATTTAAGGTAATCGAGGAGCCGACGCCTTTGGCCGACCATCTTCAGCAACCCTCTGCGCGAGTGATGATCCTTGGCATGAACTTTGAAATGCTCAGTCAGGTAGGTGATCCGTTCGCTCAAAAGCGCAATCTGGACTTCGGGCGAACCGGTGTCGGTGCCATGCGTGCGGTAGGCATCGACGATCACACTCTTCTTTTCTCTCGTGAGAGACAAGGCATCCTCCTGAAAATCATCGAAAAACAAGCAGAAATGCTAGCATGCACGGACGCCGGTTGCAAACGAAAACAAGACGGGCGGGGTGTCAATCACAACCGGCAGGGGGGACGACCATGCGCCGGAGAATCGGTTTGGCTATCTTCTGCTGCATGAGCCGGGCGGCATCCTGGCGGGCGCGCTCAGCACTCTCATATGGGCCCGCATATACCGCGTACCATCGGGCGCCGTCCTGTGTCTCCTGCATTTTCACGAAGGCGGCATACCCGTTCTTCTGAAGCGAGGTGAGTGCGGCATCCGCCTCCCCCCGGCTCTCGAGCGAATGCAGTTGGAGCAGGTATCTTGGCGCTTCCTCACCCGCGCCGGGCGCGAGCACCGGTTGCGCCCCGCTTGCGGGAGCCGGATCCGGCGGACGCAGCACCGTGACCGGAGGAACGGGCGAAGGCGCCGGCGGGAGCGCAGTCTCGGCCGGCGCGTCCTGCTGCGAAGGCGTGGAGGCAGCCATGGAGACCTGCGGCGGAGCTTTGGTCAAATCTGCCTTGAGAACCGCCAGCGTCCCTCCCCACGCCCAGAAATAGACGGCTGCCATCAGGGCAAGCAGAAGCAGGACAGCCAACGGCACCAGCACCTTCTTCGAGCCGACATAACGGATTCGGCGCCCGCGTTCCTCCCCGTTGAGGCCCCGGGCGGCTTTGCGCACAATCCTGGACGTGATCAGGCGCGTGTGTTCAGTGTACCCTGCAAGCAGCGAACGGTCGCAGATCACGTTAATCAGCCTCGGGTACCCCTTCGAGTGCGCATGGATGCCTTGAAGTGCTCTCGTCGTGAAGCCGACGCTCCGCCTCGAGCCTGCCACAGAAAGACGATGCTCGATATACTGGACCGTGTCCTTCTTCGAGAGCGGCTCGAGAGCATAACGGATTGTGATCCGCTGGTTCAGCTGCCTGAGTTGGGGGAGATGAAGCTTTTCCTCGAACTCCAGTTGTCCGACAAAAATGATCTGCAGTAGTTTTTTCTTGGCAGTCTCCAGATTGGAGAGAATACGCAGCTGTTCCAAAAGTTCGAGGGAGAGATTCTGCGCCTCGTCGATGATAAGAATATTGAAAATGTCCTGCTCGGCTCCCTGCAGGAGAAAGAGGTTGAGCTGGTCGATAAGCTCCTTTTTGGTCTTTCCCTCCATCCAGCTGGAATCATAAGGTGTTGGGGTCTCTGTTCCTGCCGGCGGCGCGATCTCCTGGCCCGCAGGCCTCACGCCGAAATCCTGGAGGATGGCTTTCAGCATATCCTCCCCGGTCAGCATTGGGTTCAGAATGAGAGCCGTCCGGATGTTCTGATCCAGCCTCCCCAGCAGTGCCCAGCAGAACGTGGTCTTGCCGGTCCCGACGTCGCCGACAATTGTGGCGAATCCCTCGTGCCTCTTGATTCCATAGATGATGTTGTCGAACGCAAGCCGGAAGTGCTCATTCTCAAAAAGAAATTCCGGGTCGGGGGTCAGACTGAAGGGCTTTTCCTTTAAGCCGAAATATTTTTCGTACATGGATCCGCCTGCCTGGTGCGTGCCCCGTAGTATCCGGGAAGCAATCCTCGATCGAAGGAACCGGGATGCCCTTCCCCTCTCCGATGAATCGTCCGCATGGCCCGGCACAGGCCGGGAATACGGAGGATGCGCTTCCGCTGCGCCGGTCCCTGCCGGGGCCCTCGAACTGGAGCCCCTTCGGCGGGCCGGCTCGTTTCAAATGTGCTTGCTCCGGTGCTTCCCGATCAGAAGAACGGAATCGCGGGCATGGGCATGAGGAATTTGAAGCCCGAATCGTTCATCAGCGAGAAGCCGTACAGGGACTTATCGGATCGAATCCTCAAATTGCCCAGTAAAAGAGGATCCATATTCGGGAAAAGAGTGTTCATGTAGACTGCGGTGTGAGACATCGGTCCCAGCTTCAGGGTGGTCCGGTTGATCACGTTGCCGGCCAATCCCCAGATCTCCAGTTGGATCTGGGCTTCCTCGCCATGAGGATTGAGCAGCGCCACGCCGGTTTCGTAGGATTCATTCTGGACAACGACCGGGATCAGAAAGCGATCCAACGGCGTGCCATTAAGCTCGAAGCTGGCGGTGAAACGGTTGTCATCAGCGGCGAAGGTGATGATGCCCACAATCTGGTCTTGCGTGCTCTCAATCTCGAGCCATCCGGTGGCATTCAGGGCTTCGGGACTCGTGAAAATGTTTGTAAGATCGTCCTTCAGCTGCTCGCCGCTCTTGAAGTGCCGTTCCACAGGTTGCCCGAGCACTGCGCCATCCGCCCCGTGAAGAGTGAGAGTTACATCCGCTTCTTCGAGACTGGCGTTGATGAGATTCAGCCGCGTGATCCAGCCGGGAACGGTTGCGAAGTGGGGCGCATACACTTTCCTGATGCCCACGAACTTGTCCAGGTCGAGGCCTCTGATGGCCTCGGCGGATACGCCGTTGAAATAGAACTCTGCGGGCATCAATCCGGCCGGCGCATACATGAAGAGATAGCCTTCCTTCTCGACATCGGTCCGCGGGAAGAGATCGGGGAGGTACTGGCTCAGCCGGCTGTTGCCCATCACCGACTGGTTCGAAAGTTTGTCGATTACCGTTCCGTCCTTGGCGACCCGCTGGGTCTCGTAATCGACATAGTAATAAGTATCATTCAGTCGGCTGATCTCCATCGTCTGATCGCCGAGCCTGTCCATTTCCGGCAGGATAAACTCCTTGGCGCGTTTGGATTCCAGCGGCAATCCGTTCAGGCTCGTCAGATCTTTCTTCCCGATCGCCAGATAGCCGGTAATCTCGGGTTCGGTGCTGTAGATGGCGATCCAGCCGGTGCGCTCCCCGTTCGGGGCGTTATTGTCGTCAAAATTGAAGAGCTCCGAGACAGTGGTCGAAAACTGCTCGTTGGGCTCCATCGTGAGACGCACAGGATTGACGACCCCCTCTTCCTGGTTGAGTTCGCCGAAATCCTGCATGGCGAACAGAGTCAGTTCCGACCGCTTGGTGGAAAGGTTGATCAGGCTGAGTCCCGTGTACATATCCGGTGAACAGAGGAATTTGACGGCGGCCACGCGCGTGGTCGGAGTCATCAGTTCGAGGTTGTTGCTGATAAACTCGAGCGCGATGATGGTATTGCCATCCGGTGAAACAGCCATGCTGGAAGCCTGGTCCAGGTAGACATTGGGATTATCCCCCACCAGCAACTGGTCGAGCACCGCCCCGGTGCTGAGTTCCATTTGGAAGATCAGATCGTAAGCCGACGCGGCATAGTAGCCGAACCTGGAGTCGGGAGAGATAGCGATGTTGGCTGAGCCAAGCGGATCGCCACTCGCGCCATTGAACTCCTGGAGCCCGTCAAAATTATCCGTGGGAATCACCGTCACGCTGAACATGTTCAGGATCACCCAGTTTTTCCCATCGGGGGTAATCCCGGTAAAACCGGGTCCCGCGCCGGTCTCGCCGGTATCCAGAATCGTCCCGTTCGTGGCATCGAAGAGAAACACAAGCTCCTTGTAGAGGACGCTGTTCTGGCCGCGGCTCGCCATGATCCCGGTTTTTCCATCAGGAGCAAGCACGGGTTTGTTGAAAATGCTGAACACCACAACCATGGTCGTGGGATCGGGATTCTTCAGAGAGCCTTTTTTCGAAAGAGTCGTGGTGTCCACAAACAGCAATTCCGGTGTTCCTATGTCGGTATCCACTATGATGATGGTTTCGCCGTCGGGAGTCGCCGTAATCTGAGCCGGATATCGCATTCCCCTGAACCGGCCGATTTCGAGGCCGTCACCGGTGGCGAACTTGATCACCTCGCCAGTCCCGGTAGAGGAGATGTATCCGACTTTCCCGTCAGGCGAGAGCTCGATGATGCTGCCGAACCCGAATTGCGCGTCAGCGAATGTGAAGGTTGCCACCTGGCGGGACGGGTTGGAATCCATGTCGACAGCAAATATCCGGTTATCCAACACCGACACGATCAGCAGCGTGCGCTTGTCAGGCAGGCACGTTGCAAAAGCGGGCTTGCCTCCCGTATCGATGCGATTCAGGACTTCTCCGGTGGCAAGCGAGAACTCCATGACCTCTCCCGAACCGGCATAGGCTACGAAGCCTCGCGTTCCGTCCTGAGAAAGGACGATGTTGGGGGAGATGTTGTCGCCCGTTTGAATATTGACGTCGAATACGAGCGGATCCGTCGTACCCTCCGGGTTCGGTTCGACCTTCCCGACCCATCGGATCTGCGTCCAGGCATGGCTTGAATATGAAATCAAAGCCAGGCATACAACCAGGGCGAATTCAATCTTCCAAAAACGACGGTATCCAGACATCTCAGACTCCATGGACTCAAATGCGTCAGCGCACCGCGCCGCTCGCCTATAAAACCTGCTATTCTAACACTATATCTGTGTTCAGAACCAGACCCATTCCGCCGGGCCCGGGATTGAGACCGAAGCGGACGTCCATGCCGTTGCCCTTGCGCCGCGAACCGTCATTCGGTCCGATGAGCCCCCGGAAACCGCGTGCGCGCAGCAGCGGCCCAGTGAGGAAGGCGTCGCCGGCCAGCCTGAATTGCAGCATGATCGCACGCATTCTTCCTGACGCCAAAGACGACTTTGAGCACCCAACTTTCCTTAGACGGCAAAACAGCCCTCCGGATCCAAAATCTCTCAGCAGGGAGGGAGCTCCGGGACTGCCTGCAGACCAGCGGGATCAGGAAACGGGAGGAGGTTATGGCATTAGACCCGGGGTGAAGCAGGAATCAATTTACACCATTGCAGACAAAGGTCAGCTCCTGTATTTCGTGTCCGGCCGCCTCACGAATCCGCTTCAGGAACTCGGCTTTCATACCGGCCAAGGCCGGCAGCCAAGCCGCGTCGGCCACTTCGATCGTAAGCTCCCTGCCCTTCAGTTGGGCCGGCCTGCATGCATTGGCCACGGCCTCGCCCAACAATCCCGGCCATGCCCCTTGCAGGCAAGCGAGCAGCCAGTCCTCACGTGACGGCGTGCCGCGATACAGGGAAAAAAGGACGGTCGAGACTGGTTCCATTGCTGTGTATGCTATATATTCAGGGCGCATGGCATCGGACTGGTTTCGCGGCCGGATGCCGCTTCGCAACCTCATCGGGGACTTGATCTTAGGATGACGGCGTTAAAGTACCAGAGAGCGAAAGCGTTTACAACCCTCCCGGCAGTGGACGTTCCGTTCATTCTGGCATCCGCTTCGCCGCGGCGACGCGAAATTCTTGCTGCGCTTGGTTTTGCCCCGCGCATAGAACCCGGCAATATCCCCGAACCGGAGCCAGGACCGGGTGAGACGGCAGGTGCTTTCACCGTGCGGGCCGCCCGTGTCAAGGCGCGCGCTGCGGCCGTTCGGCATCGAGTCGGGATCATTATCGGGGCGGATACCGTGGTGATCGTCAAGGGCCGGTTTATGGGAAAACCCGCCTCCCCACAAGAGGCCGGAGACATGCTGCGCAGCCTCAGCGGCCGCTGGCACGAGGTGGTCACCGGCATCTGCCTGATCGACATTGCCGCAGGCCGTTCGAGATCCGCTTGGGCAAGGTCGCGTGTTCATTTCCGCCGCCTCAGCCGCCAAGACATCGAATGGTATGTCTCCACAGGCGAATACCGCGACAAAGCCGGCGCCTATGCAATCCAGGGATACGCCTCGCTCTTCATAGACAGAATCGAAGGCTGCTATTTCAACGTCGTCGGCTTCCCTGTCTTCACCTTCGCCCGATTATGCCGAAGGCTCGGATACTGCATCTCATGCCCGGCGCGCCCGACCGGAGCGACTTTTGTCAGGAAACAGCCGGGACATGGTCTCTGAGCAAATTGTGAAACGGCGCTCGGGACGTCGGGCGAGGCATTGTCCATGGTTGCGGCGCGCGGGCTGGAGTCCGCGCCCACTTGGCTTCAGCCCGCGCTTCCTGTTGGAACGTACGCTCACTTCTCAGAGTGGTTTCCCGCCAGCTTCACGCGGACGCGTGCGGCCCCTGAAGGTGGGGCCCCGAACAGGTTGCTTTGCTCCCGACGCCACCCGAACGAACCCAGGTCCTGATGCCGGTCAGGCTCCCTGCTGTCGGAACTTTCAGTTCCACTTGAGCTTTTCGCGCAGCAACTTGAAGAAGGTGGCATCCGTGGCCTGAACCAGCCGGATCGTCGAGCCGGCTTTCTCCATGGCAATGCAGTCCCCCTGATGCAGCGGCATGCCGACCTGGCCATCCACAGTCAACATGACGTCAGCCCCGTGACGCAGGCAGACACCTACAGGTGAGCCGTCCGGGACCACGACCGGCCGGTTGGACAGGGTATGCGGACAGATCGGAGTGATGATAAATGCGCCGAGAGTAGGATAGACAATCGGTCCGCCGGCGGAAATGGAATAGGCGGTCGAACCGGTCGGCGTTGAAATGATCAGCCCGTCGGCGCGGGTGATGGTTACGAGCTCGGCGTTCACCCAAACTTCGAGCTCGATAATCCGGGCCAGAGCGCCCTTGTTGATCACGGCGTCGTTCAATGCCAGATAACGGGCCACTTCCGTCCTGTTCCGGCGCACTTTTACTTCAATGAGCACGCGCTCCTGGATCCGGTAGTTCCCTGCCAGGAGGCGCTCGAAGGCCGCGTGCATCTCCTCGATCTTCACCTCCGCCAGAAAGCCGAGCGAACCGAGGTTGATTCCCAGGAGAGGGACGCTGCTTCCGCACATCAGCCTGGCGGCGTACAAAAATGTGCCGTCGCCCCCGAACACCGCCATGATGTCCGCGTGCGCGGGCAATTCTTCCGGCGCCGGAACACTGCGGGAGCCCGGATACTGGGCAGCTGTTTCGTGGTCGAGGAATACCTCTACGCCACGCGCCTGCAACCAGGGGATGATCTCGGTCACGTATTCCCGGACATGGGGATCGTGACGCTTCAATACCATGCCGATCCTGCGTATTGGGGAATTCATGAGCCAGATGATAGAACAAATGGCAGCTGCAAATGGAGCAAAAATTCCTGATTTCCCCCGGCGCCGGGTACGGGAGACAGCAGATCGCCGGAAATGATGAAACCCGCAGCCAAAGCTGACTCCTTGACCCGGGCGAGAGCTGTAAGCCGTTTGCGATCATCCCGCACGATTCCCCCCTTGCCCACTTCCCCCTTTCCAACTTCGAACTGGGGTTTCACGAGCACGATCAGGTCCGCCTGAAGGCCGGCCGGCAGCGGACGCGAGAGTCCCAGACATCCCCGGAGTGCAGCCGACAGGGGTTCCAGGATCTTCGTCAACGAGATGAATGACAGGTCCACCGTTATCAGGGTGAGCAGCGGCGGCAGGTCCTGCGCATTGATGTAGCGCACGTTGCAATGTTCGTGGACCGTCACTCGAGGATCGGAGCGCAGTTTCCAGGCGAGCTGGCTGACGCCGACATCGAATGCATGGACTTCGGCGGCGCCGTTCTGCAGAAGGCAATCGGTGAATCCTCCCGTCGAAGCCCCCAGGTCGGCACAGATTCGGCCTGCGACTTCGATATGGAAGTGATCCAGGGCAGCCTGCAGCTTTCCTCCAGCCCGGCTGACAAAAGGCATTTCTCCGAGAATCCGGATTGAGGCTTCGGGATCCACCATCCGGCCCGGCTTTTCGACTTTTTGCTCATTCACCAGCACCTGGCCTGCCAGGAGGAGGGCCTGAGCCTTGTGCCGGCTGTCCGCTATCCCCAGCTCCACGAGCAGCTGGTCAATGCGTCGCCTGGGACTTGTCATGAAGTCATGCAGTCCTGCTGCAGACAAACTGAGCCAGTTCGCGCAGCGGTTCGGCCCGCTCACCCAGATCCCGGACTTCCTCCACCGCGCCGAGGATCAGCTCCCGGGCTTTGCGGCGGGAAGCCTCGATGCCGTAAAGCGCAGGATAGGTCGCCTTCTTCGCCTTCTGGTCCTTGCCCGCCGTCTTCCCGAGCTCTTCGCTGGTGCATGTTACGTCGAGGATGTCATCGATGATCTGGAACGCAAGCCCGATCTTGCGGCCATACTCCGTCAGGGCCCGCAACTGGCCCGAATCGGCACCGGCTGCCAGTGCAGCGCAACGAGTGCAGGCGGTCAGAAGAGCTCCTGTCTTCGAGCGGTGGATATACTCGAGTACCGAAGCCTCGACTGGTTTGCCTTCCGCTTCCAGATCTACGACCTGGCCGCCGATCATGGCTTCCACAGTACCCGTCGCGAAGGCGATCTCGCGGATGATGGCAAGCCGGACCGGATCGGCGACGCCGGGCAAATCTGCCAGCACTTGGTAGGAGCGGGTCATCAGGGCGTCGCCGGCCAGGATCGCCATGGCATCCCCGAACACCTTGTGACATGTGGGGCGCCCGCGCCTGAGATCGTCGTTATCCAGCGCAGGGAGGTCGTCGTGGATCAGAGAGTAGGTGTGCATCATTTCAATGCCCGCCCCGAGGTGCAGCAGCGCGCCTCGCACCCCGCCCACGCTCTCCCCCGCCGCCAGCACCAGGATCGGACGCACTCGTTTTCCGCCGGCAAAAACCGAATACCTCATGGCACGATGGATCGTGACCGGATCCGTATGCTCGCCCGGGAGGAGCCGGTCCAGGCATCGGTCGACCTCAGCTTTCAGTTCGGACAGATAGACTTGGATATCCATCGCATTCCGCAACAAACATCCCGGCCTGGCCACTTTCAGCCCGCGCAACTGCGCTTACCGCAAGATGTCAGCGCAACAAGTAATGACCCGCCAGAATCGCACTCGAAATTTCCGCATCCCGATTTCGTTCAAGCCTCTTCTTCGTCACTCGCAAAAGGGGATTCCACAAGGCTTCCGTCTGCGTCTTTGATCAGGGTCTCCACCTTGCGCTCTGCTTCCTCCAGCTTGGAGCTGCAATACCGGCTGATCTTGATGCCTTCTTCAAAGAGAGCCAGAGCCTTGTCCAGCGTGAGATCTCCCCCCTCGAGCTGAAGAACAATTTCCTCGAGCTGTTTCAAGCTGCCCTCAAAATCCTTCATTTTCATTTCCACGTCGCTCCTCCGCACATTGCCAGACAGCCCCTGCCGGACGCGCGGGCTTCACCTGCAGGCTCCCGCAATCGCCGGGAGAGAACGGAATACGCTCATTACGCATTCCAGGCCGGCGGATCAAAACACACGCATGGTCAGATCTTCTGTTGTTCCACCCGGCAGTCAAGCTCCCCGCGCGCCAGTTTCACTTCCACACGATCTCCGGGGGTGACCAGACCGGCATCCCGCAGGATCAACCCCTGTTCGTTGCGGCAGATGGCATAGCCGCGCTGGAGGATTGCCAGAGGGCTGAGCGCATTCATGCGCCCCATGTCCAATTCCAGCCGGGATCTCATGCGCTGCAGCAAGGACCGGGCGCCGGACCTGAGCCGATTCTTCTTGCCGGCAAGAATCTCACGCCTTCTCGCGATCGCCAGGCGCAAGTCCACCTTGACAAGGCGCGTATGCAGCATCCGCTCCCGATGCCGAAGGCGCGTCAGATTTCCCGCCATTGCCTGCGTCGCTCTCAGGGTGGCCTCATCGAATCGCTGCTGGAGCTCCCTCACCTTGTTGGACGCGATGTTGAATGCGCGATTGCGTGCCAGACGCTCCAGGGAAGAACGCCGCTTTTCGATGAGCAGACGCACAGCCTGCACGGCGCGCCGGCTCAGGGAACGCACCGTGACCAGCAGATCGTCCCGTGCTCCGGAGACCATTTCGGCAGCTGCCGAGGGAGTAGGCGCGCGCAGGTCCGCGACAAAATCCGCGATGGTAAAATCCACCTCGTGCCCGACTGCGGAAATCACCGGCAGGACGGAGTCAAAGATGGCGCGGGCGACGGCCTCCTCGTTGAACGCCCATAGGTCCTCGATCGAGCCGCCGCCACGGGCGACGACGATCACGTCAACGTCGTCGCGCGTGTTGAAGTACCGCACGCCGGCCGCGATCTCTTCCGCCGCTCCGGCACCCTGAACCCGGGCCGGATATATCAGGATGTCCAGCGACGCGTTGCGCCGGTTCAGGATTCGCAGCATGTCCCGGATGGCGGCGCCGGTCGGGGAAGTGACCACGCCGACCTTCTTCGGAAGCAGCGGCAGACGGACCTTGTGCTCCTCTGCAAAAAGTCCTTCCTTGCGGAGTTTCTGCTTGAGTTGCTCAAAGGCCAGCTGAAGCGAGCCAATGCCAACCGGCTCCATGTATTCGACCAGAAGCTGGTAATCCCCCCGCGGCTCGTACACGCTGATCCTGCCACGCGCCAGCACTTCCAGCCCGTCCTCCGGGCGGAATTTCAGGTAGTGGTTGTTGTTCCTGAAACAGGCAGCCCTGAGTTGCGCCCGGTCATCCTTGAGACTGAAATACATGTGACCGGAAGTGTGATGCTTGAAATTGGAGATTTCCCCCTGCACCCACACAATGCCGAACCGTTCGAGGGCCTGCTTGATTTCGGTGGTGACTTCAAAAATCGTATAAATCTTGCGCTGAGCGATTGAATCCACGCTTCTTGTTTATCATGAAGCCAACCGATGTACAAATGCGGAATGCGGAACTCGGAATGCGGAATCCTTCGAATGCGGAATCCGCAATTCGCATTCGAAAACTCCGCATTCGCAGTCGGTTTATGCGATAGAGGGCTTGGAACCTGGGGAGGGGTGCCTCGTCACCCGGCCGGATCCGGCAGCGGGCGAGTGGCGGTCGAGCCGGATCAGCCGGATATGGCCCGGCAGGAGCGCTTCGAGTCGATTCCAGATCTCATCGGCATGCCCCCAATCAGTGATGATGACGGCATCCGGCGCCAGTTCCACGAGCTGCCGCGGATTCAGGATCTCGCATCCGCACCACCGGCTGCCGATGGGGCGACTGTCGTCGCATACTCCGATCACGCCGATTTCGGACCTGGCCAAGGCATGAAAGACAAGTTCTGAGAGGTGGCCGGTCCCAAAGAGCACGACCCGGGGAGATGGGATGCCGGCGCAAAGGGCCAGGATGCGCTCGAGGAGGCGTTCTTTGGTCTTCGCAAAGCGGGCAATGGCATCGCCGGTGAGTTCCGATTCCATGGATTCCAGCTGCGCACGGCCCAGGGAGGTGAGATGATACGAAACATTCTTCGTGCTCTTCCGGCGGTACTCGATCAGACCCGCTTCGCAAAGCTCCTTCATGTAGTTGTTCACCATGGATACCGACAGCCCGCACTCTGCGGACAATGCGGCCTGCGTGAGGTGCGGATTGGCGGCGATCATGCGCAGGATCTGCAGCTGATTCAGCCTGGGAGAGCAAATAAAAAGCAAATCCGCTGCCTTGATCCTCATGGTGTTCACTCAACGAATGGTTTCGCCGCGCACAAATCCTTCGGAAAACACAACTTGCTTATCGGTCGTCTCCGGGGCGGGCTTTATATAAAATGAATGATTCCCCATAGCAGGATGATCTGCAAGATCGCCGTGAACCTTCGGTTGCCGGAATCTCGTCTTTTCAAGGTGCGGAAAGGCGAGTATGCTGTGCACAAATACGAATCTGATGAGGGAGTCAGGAGGTCCGGTCTGACATGAGACGCTATACTGAAAAGCACGCCAGATCCGGAATCGACGCAGCGTTGCCGGCAATCGAGTGCTGGGAAAACCAGTACGCCGGGTATCAGATTCGCATTCACATCCCTGAGTACACTGCGATCTGTCCCCGGACCGGTCTCCCGGACTTCGGCACCGTCGTCGTGGACTACGTCCCGGACCGATGGTGCCTCGAGTTGAAGTCGCTCAAGGAATACATCAATGCGTTCCGCAGCATCGGGATATTTTATGAAAACGCCGTGAATCGCATCCTCCACGACCTGGTACAGGCCTGCCGTCCACTCAGGATGACAGTACGCGGTGAATTCACGCCTCGCGGCGGCATACGGAGCAGCATCGAGGCAAGCTACCGAAAGCGCGGCAGGCGCGTCACAAAGTAGCTGCCTGGCTGCAGGAATCCTCCGCGAAAGCGAACCTTCAACGCGGCAATGCCGTGACACTCCGGATGGAGGGCATCCCCGTGGCCGGCGCAATCCTCAGGCCGGGATTTGATTTTTACCTGCGCATCCCCTACTCTGCAGTACATGTCCAAACACAGATTCACGAATGCCTTGATCCACGAATCCAGTCCGTACCTGCTTCAACACGCCCACAATCCGGTGCAGTGGTACCCGTGGTCGGAAGAGGCGCTGAAAAAGGCGAAAGCGGAGGATAAGCCGATCCTGTTGAGCATCGGCTACTCCGCCTGCCACTGGTGTCACGTCATGGAGCGGGAATCCTTTGAAAACGAGAGGATTGCGGAGCTCATGAACGGGCTGTTCGTCAACATCAAGGTGGACCGGGAGGAGCGGCCGGATCTGGATGCCGTTTACATGCAGGCCGTGCAGATGATCACGGGGCGCGGCGGCTGGCCCATGACCGTTTTCCTCACACCGGACCAGGTGCCGTTTTATGGGGGCACTTATTTCCCGCCTGAGGACCGTCACGGAATTCCCGGTTTTCCCAGCGTTCTTTCCGGCGTCGCCGATGCGTATCGAACCCGGAGACAAGAGATTGACAGGAATGCAGCCTCGATTGCCCGCGAGCTGCAGAAGAGCAGCCGATTCGCCCCTGGGCCTGGAGAACTGACCCAAGAAACACTCGAGGCGGCTGCGGCAGCCCTGCTGGCGAGTTTCGACGAGCAGAACGGAGGTTTCGGTACAGCTCCCAAGTTTCCCCCGTCCATGTCGCTGGATTTCCTCATGCGGGTATTTGCACGCAGCGGCAAACGGCGATTGCTCGACGTTGTGGAATTGACCCTCCAGAAGATGCTGTCCGGCGGCATCTATGACCAGCTCGGAGGAGGATTCCACCGATATTCGGTGGACGCCCATTGGCTGGTTCCCCACTTTGAGAAGATGCTGTATGACAACGCACTGCTCAGCCGGGTCTACCTGGACGCGTTCCTTCTCACCGGCAATCCTCAATACCGCCGCGCGGTGGAAGAAACCCTCGACTATGTGCTGCGCGAAATGAGCGCGCACGAGGGAGGGTTTTTCTCGACGCAGGATGCGGATAGCGAAGGGGTGGAGGGAAAGTACTACACATGGGAGCGTCAGGAAGTAGAGGGCCTGCTCGCAGGCGACGAAGCCGAGTTGTTCTGCCGGTATTACGGCATCAGCGACGAGGGGAGCCTGGAAGGCAGAAACATCCTCTGGATCCCTCGAAACGCAGCCCTGGTGGCGCGTCTGAACAAAGTACCCGAGCAGGAGCTGCTGAAAGTGTTGGATCATGGCAGAAGACAGCTGTTCGCCGCACGCGAATGCCGCGTGAGACCGGAGCGGGATGAGAAGATACTGACCTCCTGGAACGGGCTCATGCTGCGGAGTTTCGCGGAATCCGCCCGCAGCCTGGGGCGCGCGGACTATGGTGAGGCCGCGCGCCGGTGCGCGGGCTTCCTTCTGGCCAGACTGCGGCCTGAAGGGCGCTTATTGCACAGCTATCGGGACGGCATGGCAAAAATCGACGCGTTTCTCGAAGATTACGCATTCCTTATGGATGGACTGCTTGCGCTCTACGAGGCGGACTTCGACACGCGCTGGCTGAACGAGGCGACCGGACTCGCCTGCGTAATGGTCGAAAAATTCCGCGATCCGGTTGGCACCGGGTTTTTCCTCACCTCCAGCGAACAGGAGCCCCTCATCAGCCGCCCCAAGGACCTGTACGACAACGCCACACCTTCCGGCAACTCGGTGGCAGTGTACGCTCTTTTGCGATTGGCTCGTTTCACCGGGGAGGACCGTTGGCTGGAGCCGGCTTTGACGGTTGTGAAGGCAATGGCACAGACGGCAGGACAGCATCCGTCCGCCTTCGGAAACCTTCTGTGTGCTTTCGATTTCGCACTCCCGGACATTGCCGAGATCGCGGTCGTGGGGAATCCGCGGGAGGAAGCAACCATATCGATGCTGCGCGAGGTGTTCTCCCGCTATATTCCCAATAAAGTAGTGGTGTGCGGAGAGACCGCCGACGTGTCTTTGCTGAAAGGCCGCATCATGATTTCCGGGCGGCCGACAGCCTATGTGTGCCGGGATCGGGTCTGCCTCGAGCCGGCCACGGAAGCAGCACAATTGGCTGCCCGGCTGGAGGAACTGCAACCAGGACTGCCAGCCCGGTTCCAGCCCGACCATAGCGGATAGCGAACAGTCCTCACCGGCGAGGCACGTACATCGTGCAGTGCGCAGAAGCAGGAGCCCCATGCGGCTGCTACTCCCGCGTGATCCGGCGGCCTATTTGCTTTTCACCATGTCCCCGACTTTGAACCCCTGGCCGGAAACCACTTTGGCCACCGCCGAAAGATCGTCCACTTCCGTAACCTGAATTTCGCCGACGGGGCTTGTAATCTTGCGCAGAACTTTCCCGCTGGATGGATCCTTTACCTCCCGGCTCACACGCTCGACCGAAAGTTTCATGCCCACGGCGACGCCGGCGTTCTTGCCGACGTTGATGATGATGGTATCCCCGGTCGCATCCGCAACCAGACCCTCAACGGCCACTGTGGTCGCTTCTACGCGACTGGACTGGCCAATCAGTTGGGCGGTCAGGTCTTCGACTGCAGCACGTGTCGCCTCTCCCAGAATCGTGTCCTGGAAGTTGCTGCTCGACATGTCGATGCCTCCGGCGCCATAGCCGCCGCCGCCACCCCCCGCGCCGCCAAGGAGCAGACCGGATCGCTTCGAGGTCCCCTTCCCCGATGCAACGGCCAGTATCTCGCCTGTATTCACGTCGACCAGCCGCGCATCTATCGCAACATTCGCTTTGCCCTGCTTTGTCCCGACGTTGCCGCCGCCGAAACCGGGGATCCGCCCGATGACCCCTCCGACGCTCGTTGACTTATCTTCAAGCCCAAACTGGGTCACCGATCCGACGATAATCGCATTCACGCCGAGGACCTTGCCGATCTTGGACGCGGTCGTCGGGTTGGCGCGGTCGGTATTGGAGAAATTCTGTTCCTGCAGAATCGCATCCAGCTTCTTGCGCTCGACCACGGAGAAGGTGCCGTCCTTGACCAGGTTGGTAACCACCAGGTCGGCAATGCCCTTGCCGACATCCCAGTCACCTCCCCACCAGCGCTGAACGGTGCCGAACTCGAAATCCAGGAGAGCCACCCGCTTCTTTGCCTGTCCCGCCGGCATGCTGACTGCGCCGGCAGCCAGCAGCAATACAGACAATCCTGCCAGCCGTAGCGATTTCATAGATACACCTCGTTTTCCCAATGCAAACCCCGGTGCGCTTCCGGACCGATATGCGTGCGCTCCCATTCGTCCGGTATGGCGTGCTCCAGACCATACCAGGGTTTTGCCTCAATGGTATCGGACATAACGGGAGAAAACTGAACCACAAAAAGCCTCAATAGTTATTCAGGATACAGCTCCGCATTCTAAACGCCTATCATACAGGCAAGATGACAGCGCGCCGGAGAAGTTGCATAATATGCAGCCGTCATCTGCGCTCTGGACTCGCGAGAGGGCCAAGTGATAGCATAGGCGGCTCAGGCGCCAGTATATCCCGTCCATGGTGGCAGGATCGCCGGATGGCAGCCCTTCGGGAGTAACGACTATGGCATCGTGGTTCAAGAAGCAGCAGCAGCCGCTTCCTGCCTCCAGGGATGAGGAGAAAAAGATCCATACCGAGGGACTATTCACCAAATGCGAAGGGTGCCGCACCATCATCTGGAAGAAAGACCTGGAAGCGAACGAGAAGGTCTGCCCGAAGTGCAATTATCACGCCAAGATCGGCGCCAGGGACCGCCTCCGTCTGTTGTTCGACGACGGCGTGTACGAGGTTTACGACCACAACCTGGTTTCGACGGATCCGCTACATTTCATCGACCGGCAGCCGTATTTGAAAAAACTGGCGGATGCGCGTTCGGCCACTCGTTTGAACGATGCCGTCATTAATGCAATCGGCAAACTCGGCGGGCGTCCTTCCCTGATCTCAGCAATGGAATATGGATTCATCGGGGGATCGATGGGGGCGGTCATGGGCGAGATGCTGACCCTGGCCATAGAGCGTGCGGCGAGGGAAAAATTGCCGATCATCATCGTCTCCGCATCCGGCGGCGCGCGCATGCATGAGGGAACCTTCTCGCTCATGCAGATGGCCAAAATCAGTGCTGCCCTGGCGGTTCTGGACGACGCCCGTATCCCGTTCATCTCCCTGCTGACTGACCCGACGACCGGGGGTGTCACGGCGAGCTTCGCCATGCTGGGCGACCTGATCATCGCGGAACCCGGCGCCCTGATTGGATTCGCGGGGCCGCGCGTGATCGAGCAGACCATCAGGCAGAAGCTGCCGAGCGGTTTCCAGCGCTCCGAATTCCTGCTCGAGCACGGCATGCTGGACGCCATTGTGGACCGCCGCGACCTGCGCGAATATTTGATTGATTCGTTGAATTTTTTCCTGTCATAAGCCTTGAATTACCGTCAGGTTCTCCATCAATTGTTCGGCCGCGGAAATGAAGTGCGCGGCATCAACCTCGGTCTGCACCGGATAGCGGCGGTCACGCAGGCGTTGGGCAGCCCTCATGAGAAGTTCGCCGTTCTTCATATCGCCGGCACCAATGGAAAAGGGAGCGTGGCGGCGATGGCCGAGATGATACTGCGGACCGCAGGCTGGAAGACCGGCCTGTACACTTCACCCCATCTGGAAAAGCTCGAGGAGCGCATTCGCGTTTGCGGGCGCGACATCTCCCCGCGCCGCTTCGCCGCCGTCGCATCACAGGTCTTCGAAATCGAGGAGAAACTGTTCAGGCGCCGCCGGTTAGACGTCCGGTTGACCTATTTTGAGTTTCTAACGGCTTGCGCATTCCTGCAGTTCGCACGCGAGAGAATCCAAATCGCCGTCGTCGAAGTGGGTCTGGGGGGGAGGCTGGATGCAACCAACGTCGTCCGCCCCGGGTGCTGCGTGATCACCGGCGTTTCTCTGGACCACCAGGACCTGCTCGGCTCTTCGCTGGCGCAGATTGCCTGGGAGAAGGCAGGAATCATCAAGGAGGGGGTCCCGGTCGTCTCCGGGTGCCGGGCGCCGGCAGCAAAGAGCGTGGTGCAAGCGGAAGCCCGATGCATGCATGCGCCGCTGCTGGAAATCGACGAGGATTACAGCATCAGGGTAGTGGCCGAGCGAGGCCCGAAGGCTACAATCGATTTGATCACTCCAAATCGGTTTTATCAACGCCTGCCGCTGGCCCTCGCAGGACTGCATCAGGCCCGCAACGCCGCGCTCGCGGTCGCGGGAGTGGAGCAGTTGGGGGCTTTCCCCGTGCGCGTGGCGGACGTCAGGCGCGGGATCGCGGCGACTCGATGGCCGGGACGGCTGGACGTGTATCCCGCCCGCCGTCGGACGCTCCTGGAAGGTGCACACAACGTCGAAGGGGCAAGCGCGCTCTGCAACCACTTGACCCGGCGCGAGAGCGGGGAAATCCACCTTGTGTTCGGGGCAGTGCGCGAAAAGGACATCCGGGGCATGGGGCGGATGTTGTTCCCGCTTGCCAGGAGCATTCACCTGGCTCCCGTTGCCAACTCCCGTTCCGCCAACCCTGCGGATATCGCCGCGCAGCATTCGCGGTTCCGGAGGCGCATCCGGATTCACGACAGCGCCCTCTCGGCGCTCCACGCCGCATGGGAAGAATCCCCGCGCGACGGCCTGGTGGTTGTAACCGGGTCGCTGTACCTGCTGGGAGAGCTGCTGCCACTGATTCGAGCCGATGCCGCCAGAAAGAGACGGCGCCAGCCTCCCGGCGGCGAGGGGACGCACTCCCCGGGTACATGAAAAACCAGTCCGCGAAAAGCAGCCACGAATTCCACCGATTTCCCGAATGGAGAGGGAAGCTCACGTTCGTGAAATCGGTGGAATGCGTGGCTGCCGGAATGAGGGTTGTTTAGTCGAGGCTGAGCAGGAACTCTCCGGTGCCGACCGCCATTCCGGGTCTGATGCCGATCTCCCGGATCTTGCCGCTCTTGGGAGCCCGGATTTCGTTCTGCATCTTCATGGCTTCGAGCACGAGAAGCCCCTGGTCATAGGCGACCTCGTCCCCCACTCGCACAAGGATGCGCACCACCTTGCCGGGCATCTCGGCGGAGATTCGCTGCAATCCGGCTTGACCTTCTTCCACATCCCGCACATGCATCAGGCGGCGCGAATCAGCGATTCCGAGGACAAGCGAGCCATCACGGCCGGTGACGGAGCAACCGCCGTCATTGAATTCGATGATGAAGTCATACACCCGCCCGTCAAGAATCAGCGAGCAGTGCCCGTCCGGGAGCCGAATCCAGTCGTAGAGGACTTCAGAACCGTTCAGACTGACTTTCCGGGCGCCGGCGTCGCCGGCCAGTTCCACCGTCACTCGATGATTTTCATGATCGATCTGCAGGATCACGGCTGCCTCCGGGAACGGGCGCGGGAAAACCCCTCGCTACGGTTATGGCGCCCGCGCAGGATCAGGAATTCCCCGGGCGCGGGGCGCTTTCTCCTTCACCTCCAGCCCGGCCGGAGTCGCGCATTCCCACCCCGGCCGGCCATCTTCCAGGCGCTTCCGGGCCTGGCTTCCGTCCTGATCCCTCCATTCACGGCGGCCTCGGCATAGGCGAGAGCGGCGGCTACGGATGCCGCATGCAGCGGCGCATGGGAAGGCCCGGCCGCACGCCTTCGTTCGAAAAACTCCCCAATAAAGTCTGTCGACAGCCGCCCCGCCACAAACTCGGGGTCCTCCAGGAGAGCAGCGAAAAACGAGAGGTTGGTCCGGATCCCCAGGATTCGATATTCGGCAATGGCGCGGCGCATGCGGGCGATTGCCTGCATCCGATCGGCGCCATAGGTGACGAGTTTGGCAAGGAGCGGATCATAATGTATGGGCACGTCCCAACCACGGTAGACGCCGGAATCGACGCGCACGCCGGGGCCCTGCGGTTCAACCAGCTCGCGGATCGGGCCCGGAGAGGGATAAAAGTTGCGCTCCGGATCTTCGGCATAAATGCGGCATTCAAGAGCGCAGCCCCGCAGCCGCACGCTCTCCTGGCGGATGCCCAGGCGCTCGCCCGACGCGATCCGAAACTGCTGCTCCACGAGGTCGTATCCTGTGACCATTTCCGTCA
The DNA here is from genome assembly GCA_017860135.1 of Acidobacteriota bacterium. GTDB lineage: Bacteria > Acidobacteriota > UBA6911 > UBA6911 > UBA6911 > JAFNAG01. The sequence continues at coordinate 10,340 of JAFNAG010000005.1, read as the reverse complement.
CCGGATGCTCCACCTGGAGCCGGGTGTTCATCTCGAGAAAATAAAACTCCCGGTCTTCGTCCAGGAGGAATTCCACGGTCCCGGCGTTTTCGTATCCGGCGGCGCGGACCACGCGCAAGGCTGCTTCCCCCATCCTCTGCCGCAAATCCTCATCCAGCGCCGGGCTGGGGCACTCTTCGACCACTTTCTGGTGCCGTCGTTGCAGCGAACACTCCCTTTCGCCGAGGTATATCGCGTTTCCGTGGCTGTCGGCGAGCACCTGGATTTCCACATGGCGCGGGCGGGATATGTACTTCTCGATGTAGATGGAGGGATCCCCGAAGGCGTTTTGTGCTTCCGAAGCCGCCGCCTCGAAATCTCCCGCCATGTGCGCCGCGTCATGGACCAGCCGCATCCCTTTTCCCCCGCCGCCCCCGGCCGCCTTGAGCATGACCGGATATCCAATTTCCTCCGCCTCCATCCGCGCCTCGCCGGACGACTTGAGGGCGCGGTAGGTGCCGGGCACGATCGGTACTCCCGACTTCTGCAACACGGTACGTGCTCCCGTTTTGCTCCCCATGAGGCGCATGGATTCGGCCGACGGCCCGACGAGGGGAATCCCGGCATCCGCGCAGGCGCGGGCAAAACGGGGATTCTCCGAGAGGAAGCCATAGCCGGGATGGATGGCATCCGCATGGCAGCGTCTTGCGGCCTCGATGATTTTCGCAATGGAAAGGTAGCTGTCGCCGGAAGCCGGCGGACCGATGAGGTAGGCTTCATCTGCCAGCCGCACGTGCAAGGAAGCGCGATCCGCCTCGGAGTATACGGCGACGGGCGAAATTCCCATGTCCCGGCAAGACCGGAGGATGCGGACGGCGATTTCACCGCGGTTCGCGATAAGCACCTTTTTGAACATTCCACACCCGGTGACTATAGTGGGATGTTTCCATGCTTTCGGGCCGGATTCACGTCTCTCTTGTTTCCAAGCATGCGCAACCCCACGATCAGCTTGCGGCGCGTGGTGCTCGGCTCGATGACTTCATCGATGTATCCGCGCCGGGCCGCGATATAGGGAGACGCGAACTTGTCGCGAAACTCCTCGACTTTCCGCGCCCGGAAAGCGTCCGGATCCTCCGCTCCCTTCAAGTCAGCCCGGTAGAGGATGTTTACCGCCCCTTCGGGCCCCATGACCGCGATCTCAGCAGTGGGGTAGGCGTAGTTCAGATCGGTGCGGATGTGCTTGGAGGACATTACGCAATAGGCCCCGCCATATGCCTTCCTGGTGATGATGGTAATCTTGGGCACGGTGGCTTCGGCGAAAGCGTAGAGCAGTTTCGCTCCGTGCTTGATGATGCCTCCGAATTCCTGGGCGGTGCCGGGAAGGAAGCCCGGCACGTCCTCGAACGTAATCAGCGGGATGTTGAAGGCGTCGCAGAACCGCACGAAACGCGCCCCTTTCAACGATGCCGCGATGTCCAGCGTGCCGGCCAGGAAAGCGGGCTGGTTGGCGACGATGCCGACCGGATGCCCGTCGAGCCGTGAGAAGCCGACCACGATGTTCTTTGCGTAATGTTTGTGCACTTCGAAAAAATAGTGGTCATCCACCACAGGCTTGATGACGTCCCTGATATCGTAGGGCTGGTTCGGATCGGTCGGAACCACCGTATTCAGCCTGCTGTCCGACCGGTCCCATGGATCGTTCGACGGCTTGACCGGGGGATCCTCCATGTTGTTCGCCGGGAGGAAGCTCAGCAGCTCGCGGATAGTGGCCAGGCATTCGCGGTCGTCGGCGGCGGCAAAATGAGCCACTCCGGAGGTGCTGTTGTGCGTCACGGCCCCTCCCAGGTCGTTCATGGTCACCTCCTCGTGGGTGACCGTCTTTATGACATCGGGCCCGGTGACAAACATGTAGCTTGTGTCCTTGACCATCAGGATGAAATCGGTGATGGCAGGGGAATAGACGGCGCCTCCGGCGCATGGTCCCATGATGGCCGAAATCTGCGGAATCACCCCGCTGGCAATCGTGTTGCGCAGGAAGATGTCGGCATAGCCCGCGAGGCTCACGACGCCCTCCTGAATCCGGGCGCCGCCGGAGTCGTTCAGACCGACGACGGGCGCGCCCATCTTCATGGCGAGATCCATGATCTTGCAGATCTTCTCCGCATAGGACTCGCTCAGGCTGCCTCCGAAAACGGTGAAATCCTGGGCAAAGACGTATACAAGCCGCCCGTCGATCCGGCCATATCCCGTAACCACACCGTCGCCCGGGATCTTCTGGTCCGCCATGTTGAAGTCGATGCAACGGTGCTCGACGAACCTGTCGAGTTCCTCGAAGCTTCCTTCGTCCAGGAGCACCCGGATCCGCTCGCGGGCAGCCAGCTTACCGGCATCATGTTGCCGTTTAAGGCGATCGGGACCGCCCCCCGCTTCGGCCCTGCGATTCAGCCGGTCCAGTTCCCTCAGCTTGTCGGAAATATCCATAGATCCATCAGGTGCAATGAGTCAGCCGCGAATAGCACGAGTTGCCCTGGAGCCAGCGCGGCTCTGCCTGTTATGCGCAATTCGCGCCGGTTGCGGTGGCCTCAGCCAATCCCGTTTCTCACCGATAGTGCCACGATCCGCAAAACTCCTGGAGCGCCCGCCGGGAGAGTAATTATAACAGACTTTCCGGCTTCCTCATGGTACGGGCGCATCGTTCAGTATTCTCCTGCACCTCGCACGGGATTCCGCAGTACGCCGATACCCTCGACTTCGACCTCCACGACATCCCCCGGCGCAAGCGGCCCGACCCCGGCAGGCGTTCCGGTGGCGATCAGGTCGCCCGGACAGAGAGTCATGATCCCGGCCAGGAAGCGGATGAGCCATGGAACGGGGAACAGCAGGTCGCTGGTGCGCGCCTGTTGCCGTATTTCGCCGTTCACGCGACCCGTCACGAGCACATCGGAAGGATCAAGTTCCGTCTCAATCCAGGGGCCGAGAGGGCAGAAGGTGTCGAAGCCCTTCGCCCGAGTGAACTGAACATCCTTTTTCTGAAGGTCCCGGGCCGTTACATCATTCACGCAAGTATAGCCGAGAACATAGTTCATCGGATCGTCATCTGCAGCGAGGCGTCGCGCTGTTTTCCCGATCACCACGCCCAATTCCGCCTCATGATCCACTCGATGGGAAGCCGCAGGCATTAGGATCGGATCGTCGGGAGCGATCACCGCGCTTGGCGGCTTCAGGAAAATCATGGGCTCCTCCTCGGGCGGAATGTTTCCGAATTCCTTCGCGTGGGCCGCGTAGTTGCGGCCGATCCCGATGATTTTGCCCGGCACAACCGGCGCCAGGAGCCGTACTTGTTCCCGGGCGATTGTTTCCCGCGTGGTCTCCAGGGGGCCGGGAAGGTCTCCCCGGCAGACCCGTATACCGTTGCCTTCGAGGATCCCGCACATGAGCTTTTCGAAATGACTGAAGCGACAGAATTTCATTGCACCTCCACGATCGTAATGGCTGCCTGACTGATATTCTGATGGGTATCCACGGCGAAAACGGCGTATTCATACTTCTTTCCCGGCGGCACCCGCTCATCCCGGTAGCTCAGCGTATTGACGAGGCTTCCGCTCAACAGAACGCGATCGGCGGTTCCTTCCTCACGGCGATAGACCCGGTACCCTGCAATATCGGACGCGTCGGGCGGACCCCACATCAGGGTCACAGCCCCCCCCTCGACCAGGCCGGCGAGATTTACGGGAGGCCCCGGAGGGAACGTGTCGCGTGGAGTGACGGGGATCGGAACCGAAGGAAGACTCTCGGCATTCGGGTTTTCCCTGCTTCCGACGACACTGACGGCATAGTAATAGGTCTTGTCGAGCTCAAAATTGCGGTCGTCGAAAAACGTCCCGGAAACCGGCTCGGGGTTGAGCGGTGCGGTGGGAAAGCCGGACGATTCCTCCTGGCGATAGATATTGTATCCCGCAATTCGTGCAGGCGCCGTTCCGTCAGAATTCTCTTGCGGCGCTTCCCAGTGGAGGCGCACGGAATCGACAAAGAGTTCGGCGGACAGCCCTGCGGGAGCGTCGGGGATCGCAACCGGGGCAATCCATGCCTGATTGCTCAAACCGGCGGTCTGGTTCTTGCGATTCATGAAGCGGACGGCATACCGGTATCCCTGCGCGTACATTGCGACTGGGTCCTTGGGATCAGGTTGGTCCACGAGGTGCAACCGTCCGCCCGCCATGATGTTTTCAAGTTCCCGGGCCGTGAGAGACCGGATGGGCTGGGCACGAGCGAGGAAATCGGCTTCAGGAAGAGGGCCGGCATCGCTCCTGCCGGCGGCCGCCAGGCGGAACGCCTCTGCACGGTCGGGAACGGGGGCGGGGGTTCCGTTGGTGTTTTCGACCGGAATGGATACGGTCAGCAAGATCTTCGTGCCCTGCTGCCGCAGGGCCAGGTCCAGTGCAGCCTTGGGTATGAGGACCTGTGGCGGTTCCGGTGCACCCGTCTTGGCGCACGCAGCCAGCCCGAGCAGGATGGGAAACAGCAGGCAGGCCAGGCGGGAAAGGAGGCGTGGGCGCATCACAGGATGTACCGGCTGGTGTCTTTGTCGGCAACGATATTGCTGAGCCTTCGTCTTACATATTCGGCGTTGATATTCACGGACTTCCTCGCCAGTTCGCTCCCCTCGAATGAGATTTCCTCCAGAAGCGCTTCCATGATGGTATGCAGGCGACGCGCCCCGATGTTCTCCGAGCTGTCGTTGACGACGCGCGCGAGGCGCGCGATCTCGCGGATGGCATCCTCCGTGAACCGGAGCTTTACCCCTTCCGTCGCCAGGAGGGCGACATGCTGCTTGATCAGGGCGTTCTTCGGTTCCGTCAGGATGCGTACAAAATCCGCTTCCGTAAGAACCTTCATTTCCACCCGTATGGGAAATCGCCCCTGCAGTTCGGGAATCAGGTCGCAAGGTTTGGACACGTGGAATGCCCCCGCGGCAATGAAGAGAATATGGTCGGTGCGCACCATGCCGTAGCGGGTGTTGACGTTGGTTCCCTCCACGATGGGCAGGATGTCCCGCTGCACGCCCTCGCGGCTCACGTCAGGCCCATGCCCGCTTTCCCGGCCGGCGATCTTGTCGATTTCGTCCAGGAAAATAATGCCGTTCTCCTCGACCCTTTCCAGCGCGATGCGCGCCACCTGATCCATGTCGACCAGTTTCTGTTCCTCTTCCTGTTCCAGATAATCCAGAGCCTCGTCGACACGCATCCTGCGTCGCCTCGGCTTCCCCTCCATCATTCCGCTGAGAAAATCCCTCATGTTGAACTGGATCTCCTCCATGTTGATGCCTTCGAACACCTGGAAGGCGAATGGGCTGGCGGAGTGGTCGCGGACTTCCAGCTCCAGGATGCGGGCATCGAGTTTCCCCGCCCGAAGCTGCCGACGCAGTTTCTCGCGCGAGCGTTCGACCGAATCCATTTCGCGGACTGAATCGTCGGGATGCGCGCCACCGGGCGGCGGCTCCATGGAGGAAAGCAACAGGTCCAGCACCCGCTCCTCGGCATTCCGTTCCGCAGTCTCCTCCACCTCGGCGAGGCGCTCCACGCGCACCATGTCCACGGCAGTCTCCGCCAGATCCCGGATCATGGATTCCACGTCCCGGCCGACATAACCGACTTCGGTGAACTTGGTCGCTTCGATCTTCAGAAAAGGGGAATTGGCGAGACGCGCCAGCCGGCGCGCGATTTCCGTTTTGCCCACGCCGGTTGGGCCGATCATGATGATGTTTTTGGGAGCAACCTCTTCCGCCATCTCCGCATCAAGCTTCTGGCGCCGGACACGGTTGCGCAGCGCGATGGCGACAGCTTTTTTGGCTTCGTGCTGACCGACCACATACCGGTCGAGTGCGGACACGATTTCGCGGGGCGCCATTTCATCCAGCCCGCGCCGGGCGGCAGAGCGGTGTTGTGACACAGGTGTCAGGTTCCTTTCGTGCGCGCAGGCAGCTACCGCTCAGCGGAAACCGGCATTTCCGATGCGGGCGCGATCATCCCCGTCGCCGTGCGCGTTTTGGCGGCTTCAGATCCTCGACGATAATATCCCCGTTGGTAAAGATACAGATCTCACTCGCGATCCTGACGGATTCGAGAGCGACTTCCCGGGCCGACAACCTGGTGTGGCGCAGCAGCGCGCGGGCGGCGGAGAGCGCGTAAGCGCCCCCGGATCCGACCGCCATCGTTCCGTCGTCGGGTTCGATGACGTCGCCCGTCCCTGAAAGCAGGTATGTGGACCGGCCGTCGGTGGCAAGCAGCACCGCCTCCAGATGCCGCAGGGCCCGATCCATGCGCCATTCCTGAGCCAGCTCCACGGCAGCGCGGTTGAGGTTCCCGTGAAATTGCTCGAGCTTCGCCTCCAGCCTGGAAAAGAGCGCGAAAGAGTCCGCCGTCGCGCCCGCAAATCCGACCAGGATACGGTCATTGTGCATGCGGCGGATTTTTCGCGCGGTCGTCTTGATGACCGTATCCCCCAGCGTGACCTGGCCGTCCCCGGCCATGGCGGTCTCTCCCCCACGCCTGACAATCAGGATGGTGGTTCCGTGAAACACCGTGCCTGGCGTATTCATGTGGGGGAGTATAGACACCGCGCCGAAGCAGTGTCAAGAAAGCTGCTGCACGCCGCCGGAACCCGCCGTGTGGTACTGAACAAAAATGGTGTCCCCTGGGAATTCTGTGATTAAATGGCTGCTCCGGTTCCCGGAGCCGGAAGGCGTCAGATCCCCGGGTTGCGCGATATCGTCAACGCAGGATGGGTGAACAGCCAAAATGACAAAACACCTCTATTACCAGGATTCGTACCTGACCGAATTCACTGCCAACGTGTTGGAACAATCACTGTCGGGCGGGAAACCTGCGGTGGTTCTGGATCAGACCGCGTTTTATCCTGACTCCGGGGGGCAACCCTGTGACACCGGCTTCCTGAACGGTGCGCGCGTCGTCGCCGTTGAGGAAGACGCCGCGGGAAACATCCTCCACATCCTCGAGTCAGCGCCGGCATCCGGGGAAGTGCGCGGCAGGATTGACTGGGCCCGGCGTTTCGATCACATGCAACAGCACACCGGACAACATATTCTGTCGCAGGCTTTTCTCCAGGTCGCAGGCGGGAACACCCTCTCCTTTCACCTCGGCCAGCAGTCCGCGACCATCGATCTCGACCTTCCGCAGCCGGATCCGGCAGTCCTGCAGGACGCGGAAGAACTCGCATCAAGGGTCGTTTTCGAGGACCGGCCGGTGAACGTTTTGAACGTCCGGAGGGAAGAGCTGGGCCCCCTGGGGGTCAGGAAGGAATCGCAGCGCGAGGGCGATGTCCGGGTGATCGATATCGAGGGATTCGACCGCTCCCCTTGCGGCGGCACGCACGTGCACCGCACCGGCGAAATCGGTCTGATCTTCATCCTGGGCAGCGAGCGTTACAAGGGGGGTGTGCGGGTCGAATTTGCCTGCGGCGGCAGAGTCCTGCCGGCATTCCGGAAAGACCACGCAGTGCTGCGCGAATTGGGGAAACTCCTCTCCTCCCATCCTCATCAACTGCCGGAGGTGGTGGAAAAACTCCTGCAGGAACGCGTGGTTCTGCAGCGCGACAAGACTCATATGGAGGACCGGCTTCTGGAAATGGAGGCGCAGGAATTACTGAGACAGGCGGAGCCGCGCACAGACATGGTGGTAGTGTGCAGGAGCTTCCGCGACCGCAGGATAGAGAATCTCAAGGCACTGGCCCGGAAAGTGACCGCGGCGCCGCGTTCGATCGCCGTCTTCTGGGCCCTGGCCGAATCCGCGCAGCTGGTTGTGGCACGTGGGCCGGATTTGGCGGCGGATTGCGGGAAAGGCATCAAGCAGGTCACTGCAAAGCTTGGCGGAAAGGGAGGCGGCAGGCCCGAACTCGCCCAGGCGGGAGGAATCGCAATTCCGGCGATCGATGAATGGTCGCGGGCCCTGATCGAATACTTCCAGTCCTGCGTGCGTGAACAGGAGAGGAGCCCGGATCGGTAAAGGCGGAGTTCTCCTCCTCGAGCCCGCCGGCTTCGGATCAGGCCGGAGCACGGTTTGAGCCGGAAGGCGGCGAAAGCGGTCCGGATACATCCAGAGTACAGCTTATGCCGGAAGCCGTTTCAGCCGATATGAGAATCGGGTTTGCGGCAGTGTGCGGGGTGAATGAGATCGCGGTCACTCAGAGTCCGCATGGACTTGCGTAGCCCATGAATGTTTCCGGGTGCCTCGGGAGGGCGCCGGCATGACCTCCTCATTGCAGGACAGGAGCGAAAATTGGACCTGCGATGCTCCGCTTACACTCGCGGATGCAGCATCGCTGGCCACCTCCGTTCATGGCTCGCTTATCCTCGCCGATATTCTGCGTTCCTGCCGTCAGTCCCTTCTGGAACATGTCGAACTGGACCGCCTGAGCCTGCTGCAAGAGCGCTCCAGAGGGTCTACAGCCACGATCCACAGCATCGATGCAGATCCGGAGGGCACGCTGATCGGTCCCAGGGTGATTGCCCTGGAGGACTCCCGTCTCAAGCAGTGCGCGACAGACCACCGGATGCGGGTTGTCGAGATCGAAGACGAGTCTTCGCAGGATAGCGTGGAAAGACGCCACCTCCTGCACCGCGGGACCGGAGTCGCCGTGTACTCGCCCCTGATGCTTCGAGGCAAGTGCAAGGGAGTGTTGGTGCTGGCTCTGCCGAAAGGGGCGCGCTTCACGGGAAGCCACATGAGCCTGCTCGCTTACACCACCGAGCATCTGGCCCTGGCCCTGGAAAATTCCGACATGCATTACCTGGAGTGCCGTCGCGGGCGTCAGCTCTCGATGGTGAGTGAGATCGCCAAGCAGGCCGTCCTGGCAGAAGACCAGGCGGATTTCCAGCGGGCCGCAACCGAGCTGATCCGGATCAGTCTCGATTACCTGGAAGTGCAGATCTGGACCGTCAGCCCCGCAAACAAGGGGATTTTGCTGGCGGCACGCGCCGCACGTGCATCACGATCTGAGGAAGCCGGCACGCCGGCAATGGTGGAAGAGTGCGTTCGCCTGCAGAGAATCGCGGCCAACAACCACTCGAAGTTCTCTCCGGACGGCGAACTCGGTTCCGAGCTCGCCGTCCCCCTCCGACTGCGGGGGAGGCTGCTCGGCGTTCTCTTCGTGCGCAGCGATCGTCTGGACGCCTTCCCTTCCGAGGATATCGACACTTTGGAGGGCACCGCATCCCTCATAGCGTCGGCACAGGATAACCTGAGCGCCTTCGAACACGCTCAGGAATCGAACGAATACATGCAGGCCATTCTCGAATCCGCGAAGAACCTGGCCGTGTTGTCCATGAACATCCACGGCGCCGTAATGACAAGCAGCGCAGGGTCGGAGCGCATTTTCGGGCTGTCCCAAAAAGAGATCGTCGGGAAGGAAGTTCTGACGCTGTTTACGGATCCCCGCTTCCGCCGGGAGATGGCCGTCTATTTTGCCAATCCCGAGATTTCCACTCTGGAGCGCGTCCGGCTTGCACAGCGGGAAGAAGAACAGATAGTGTATTTCAACGTCTCGTTGCAGCGTGTCTGCAATCCCGAAAAGAAACCGGTCGGGTTCCTCTGCATCGTCCAGAACGTAACGGAGAACGTGGTGCTCGAACAGCAGCTCAAATCCCTGTCGATCACCGATGAGCTCACAGGGCTCTACAACCGGCGCCAGTTTTTCTTCGCAATCACGGCTGAAATCGAGCGCTGCCATCGTTTCGGCCGCAGCGTTTCGCTCTGCTTTTTTGACCTGGACCGCTTCAAGGAGTACAACGACACGCACGGGCATCTGCTGGGAGATCAGGCGTTGAGGGAAACATCGCAGCTCGTCCTCAGCCTGGTCCGGTCCAATGTGGACACCTGTTACCGGTACGGCGGCGACGAATTCACAATCATCATGCCGGAGACGACTATCGACAAGGCTCTCGGAATCGCGGAACGCATCCGGGAAAAGCTGGGGGCGCACTTCCAGACCGAAATCACCGCGAGCATCGGCATCGCATCCTCCGCAGAGGCACAGGAAGCGGAATATCTTGTGGAGCAGGCGGACCGCGCGATGTATGCCGCAAAGGCATTCGGGGGAAACCGCACCATGCTGGCCGACCAGGCCGACACTGCAGACATGAGCAACAAACCACCCCTGACAGCATAGAGTTTCCCGAAAAGCGGAACCGATCACGAAAGTGAACCATCACGCCTGAACGGCGTGGCTTTGGCCTGCTCCGCAAAGCGCTGGCTGTCGCCCACACGTGAGACTGTGGCTATGCGCCGCGTGATTGTTCCCGGTGAACGCCTGATGAGGCGCAGAGGTCTGACAGTCAGCAGCCGCCC
>JAFNAG010000208.1 GCA_017860135.1 Acidobacteriota bacterium | reverse complement strand
CCGGTTTCAACGAAATGAGCTGTGAGCGCGGCCAGCAGGCAGAGCACGAGAGTACTGCGGCTGCCGGCTGAGCCCGTGATCAGGTTGCGGAATGCGCTCCAGGCCGCAAATGCAAATACACCGGCCAGTAATCCCACCTGGATTCCTATGCCCGCAAAATAAGGCGCGCCCACCGCCCAGGGCAGCAAAACCCCGGCGACACTGCCGGCAACGACGAAAGCCGGAAATAAAAACCTGCGGCCGCCGCCGCAGGGAAAACCCAGGTACCGTAGTGCACTGTAAAAGGCAGCCGCGAACAGGAAGAGGACCGCAATCGCGCCCAATAACCCGGTCGAGATCAGGCTGTCGAATATTTCATTGTGCAGGCGGTCAACGGTTTGGTCCGCGTGCAGCTTCACCAGCCCGGGCACCGCATTCAGGTTGGCGCGATGCCCGATACATTCAGGGCCGTAACCGATCGCAGGTCGCAGCCAGTGAAGGGGATCCGGCACGATGCCGGACGGAGAGGGGGATGAAACAGAGGAGCCGAGTGCGCTGACTGCCGTCTGCCACAGGCAAACGCGCACGCTGACCGTCGCCTCGGCCTCCTGGACCTCGCGGCCGAACGAGGAAATCGCCTTCGTTCCTCCCATGAACCAGGCTGCGGCCAACACGAGGACAGGAGCGGCTGTGGCCAGGGCGGCGGCTCCAGTCCATTTCAGCGAGGGCGCCTTGCGTGCATTGCGTTTCATCGCAAGGAGAACGAAAAAGCACAGATAAGCGGCGGCCGCCAGACCCATCACCGGTCCCCGGCTCTGGGTGCACAGAAGCGCGATGAGCTGGAGCGCCAGGCCCGCGCTGCAGCAGAGCGCAAGCAATTTCCCGGATTTTTTGCCGTCTGACCGCATCATGCCGGCCGCATCCGCGATGCCGCTGACGGTCAGGGGAATCGCCATAATAAGGTATGCGCCCAGGAAAATCGGATTGCCCATGCTTGCCGAAGACCGGCCGGCAACCGGATTGCTCCAGGGCAGCGGATCGGATCCTAAATATTGAAGTATTGCATAAGCACTGATAGGGAAAGCAGGTAAAATAAATGCAAATTGAAGACGCCTCAGCTGCGCCGCGGACCGCAGTTCGAGAAGCACGACAAGAAACAGAATGACATAGGCATAGAGGGCGAAAGTCCCCTGGGCGCGCTCAAAAGAGCCCCACCAGCTGCGCGCCGGCAGGATGGAGAAGATTGAGCTTAGGGTCCAGACTGCGGCGAGGCAGACCACGGCGATCGCGATGGGATTGTATAAAAACCTGCCTTGGGGAATTTCATCCTCGACGCGGCGCTGCCGGGCCGAATCCACTATTTTCACAACGCAGGCGGCGCCGGAGAGGATGGCGAAGAACTTGAGCACGAGCATTTTGTCCGGCTCAAAGACCTGGCTTGAGGAGATGTTGAAATAGAAGGGTGTGGCGGCAGCCGCAGCGAGCCATGCCGCTTCCATCAACGCCCCGCACCACATCCCCAGTTTCGAGTGCATATGTAGGTTGAACCCTGATGTACGCTGAATAAAAATTTATATATATATTTTTTCGGCGTGTGTCAGCGTTAAGTCAGCGTGCGTCAGCGTTAATGAAATAGTATCTTCCGCATCGCCGGATACCTGGTCACCGCAGCGATGACCTTGCGGTAATGGTTGAAGGTGACGGTTTTGCGGATCAGAGGCATCAGACCGTCTGTCGCCCACAGGTCGAAGATGTCCTCCATTTCGTTGTCGGTCAATTTCTGCATGAGCAGGCGCAGCGTCAGTTGCGCCTCGATCTCTTCCATGAGGCGGCTTTTCCACAGGTCCTGGTAGCGCGAGAGCCGTTCGTCGTCGAGGCGGTCGAGGCGCAGCGCCTCGGACAGGACTGCGGCGGCGATATCGGCGCTGATCATGCCATAGAAAATGCCTCCTCCGGTGGTGGGCTTCACCAGTCCGGCGGCGTCGCCGGCGACCAGAAAGCGGTTTCCGTAGGTTTTGCGTATGGGAGCCAGGGGAAGGATGCCCAGGCGCGGCTTCACCTCGCGGGCGGCCTGCGGATCGAGACGCTTCAAGCGGAGCAGGAGCTGTTCGAAATATGCGCCGGCGTTCCCTTCGCACATCAATCCCACGCGGGAGTGTTGTCCCGCGCTTCTTCGCACAGGAACAAGCCAGGCGAAGCCTTTGGGCGCGATCGCGTGGCCGGTGTGGATTTCGACATCCGGTGTGAGGTCGGCGGGCAATTCGGCCTGCGCGCAATTGAGAAACAGCGGCGGCAAACCCAAGCCCAGGTCGCGATGCAGCGCGTAGGCCGCCCCTGTGGCAAGCACGCAGACGCGGGCCTTGCGCTCCTCCCCCCCGGCGCAGCGCACGACCGCAGACTTTTCCCCGGTTTCGACTCCCGTCACCCTGCTGCCCATGGAAATCTGTGCGCCCGACGCTGCGGCCAGGTCCCGGAGACTGCGGTCAAACAGGCGGCGGTCGACGACGACGGCTTCCACACGCTCGGTGAGATACTGAACGACCTGCCCTCCGGGCGAGTGGATGCGCACCCGGCGCAGCTCGTTGAGGATGGAAGACCGGGGGACGGCAAACTCATCGAAGACTTCCGGAGCGACGATGCCGGTGCAATGCACGGGCACACCGGCGGACATGTGCTCTTCGAGCACCTCGACATCATGGCCGTTGGCTGCGAGTCGACGGGCTGCGTGCAGCCCCGCCGGTCCGCCCCCGATTACAATTACGTCTCTCAAATCACACTCCGCAGACGCTAGAACGTTTGAACGTTAGAACGTTCAACGTTCATTTCAGTTTCCCCCCTCGAACCTCCCACCTGCCCCTAAAACTTATATAAAAGGAGAGGAGGATGAGCCGGAGGTCCAGCCAGAAATTGCGGCGGCTTATGTAAAACAGGTCGTAGCGGAACTTGCGGGCGCGCGTCGTATCGCGGTCCGCAAAAATCTGCGCAATCCCCGTCAGGCCGGGCCGGACTGCGAGCCGCTCCCTGAATCCCGGTATCGCCTCGTCCGGCAAATCGCCGCCTGCTTCCGAGGCCTGTATTTCGTTGATCGGCAGAGCGCGCGGCCCGACGAAACTCATGTCGCCCCGGAAGATGTTCCACAGCTGGGGAAGCTCATCCATGGCGCATGCGCGCAGCACTCGCCCGACGCGGGTTATGCGGGGATCGGAATGTCCCGCCTGCACCGAGCGCTCCTTTTCGGAACCCTTCCACATGGTGCGGAACTTGAGCGCGGGGAAATTGCTCCCGTCTTTCCCCCAGCGGCTCTGGCGGAAAAAGACCGGCAGCCCGTCCTCGATGACGATGGCGGCGCTTATCAGCGCCCAGAGGGGGGAGGACGCAATCAGACCGAACCCGGATAGGAGAATGTCGAAGGAGCGTTTGAGAAATTCCCCGCCGTCCGGCCGGAATTTCTGGTTATCTGTGGAGGACTTCACCATAAACCTCAAGCGTTTTCGACACCATGCGCCCGGCGCTGAACTCGAGCTCAACCCGGCTGCGCGCGTTCCGGCCGAGTTCGGCACGGAGGCCGGGATCGGACAGCAGCAGGTTCAGGGCGCCCGACAGCGCATCGGCATCAGCAGGAGGCACCACCAGGCCGGTCTCTCCATGCCGGTTCACGGATCGCACTCCGGTGGGCAGGTCCGTGGAAACCACCGGCTTGGCGCAGGCCATGGCCTCGAGCTGACCGATTCCGAATGTCTCACAGCGGTCAATTGAAGGCAATACAAAAATATCCGCCGCATTGAGCAGGACGCGCAGGCGCGATTCGGACACTTCCCCGCAGGCAATGACCTTGTCCTGAACGCCCAGCCCGGCTGCCAGGCTGGCGAGAGACCCGCTTTGGGTGTCGCGCCCCGCCATGATCAGGCGGCCCTTCAACGGGACCATTGCCCTTAGCAGAACATCGAGGCCTTTGTAATATCTTGCGGCGCCGACAAAGAGCACCATCGGCCCGGCGCATTGCCGGCGCAGCGCCTCGGCTTCGGCACCTTCCCCGCCGCGCAGGGAAAAAGCTTCCGGCTCGATGCCGAACGGTATCACGGCGCACTTGTGCCGGAACGCCGGCGGCACCAGGGAAAGGGGGATATTTTGCTCTGCACTGAAGATAATTTTACGAGCTTTCTTAAAGATCAGGTTCAACACCGGGCGGTAGAGCGGGAGGAAGGCTTTCTGCTTGATGATGTCCGCGTGATAGGTCACGACGAGAGGTTTCCCCGGTGCAGAGGCAAGGTGGGACAGCTCCCCCATCGGGTTCGGGAAATGCAGGTGGACGATGTCCGGGCGCAGGCGGCGCAATTCCAGGGGCGCCGTGGGACAGAGCGGCACCGAAGCGTAGCGCCCGAACTCGGGGATGCGGACGATGCGGACGCCGTCGACATTCTCTTCCACCCGGCGCCGGGAACGGCTGGGCGCCAGGATCCTCGCGTCCACGGTCCCGGCGAGCCTGCGGCACAGCAGGCTGATGTGCTGCTCGACTCCCCCGGTAGTCGGCGGGTAACAATCTTTGAAAACGTGCACCACTCTCATAAGCGAGCCTTGAGGATAAAGGTTCGCTCAAATCAGATCAACCCTTTTGGTAACGCTGACGGACGCCGAAAATAAATATACAAATGTCGGCGTGCGTCGGTGTTTTTGTCAGCGTATGTCAGCGTTACAGCTTGGGGGACAGAGCCGGTCGGGGTACAATGGGCGGCGCTTTGAGGGGGGATGGATGTCGCAGATCAGCCTGAGGACTCTTGTGAACGAGGTGGTCGGCTACGGCGTAGGCGCCGCCGTGAACCGTGTCCTCGGGATCATCGTCGCCCTCATCTATCCGATTCTTCTCAGCAAGGATGAGTACGGCCGGCTCGACGTCATCTTCAGCGTAACCAGCCTGCTCGCGGTCGTGTTCTTCATAGGCCTCGACACGGCTTTGGCGCGCTTCTACTACGAACATGAAAACGTGGCGCAGCGCAGGCGCCTGGTGGCGACCGTTTTTGCCGCGGTAATGGTTTTCACGCTGGCTGCGGTCGTCATCCTGCTGGCTGTCTCGAGACCTCTGGCCCTGTGGCTCTACCAGGATCCCCGCTACGTCCTTTACCTGCGGCTGGCGCTTGTGGCCATGCCCTGCATGATGGCCAACGGCGTGCAGATGGTGGTGCTGCGCCTGGAACGGCGCGTGCACGCCTTCAACCTGCTCATGATCGGCAACCTGGTGGCGGCTTCACTCATAGGCATTGCCGCGATCCTGATATTCAGGCTGGGGGCGGCGGGCATGCTGACCGGGTTCATCGCGGGAAACCTGGCCACGGCCGTTGCGGGCATGGTCCTGAACCGGAGGGAGACATTCGCCCTTCCCGACTGGGCCAGGCTGCGGGAACTGCTGGGCATAGGGCTGCCGCTGGTCGTTTCAGGTTCGGCCCTGTGGCTGATTGGCTTTGTCAACCGGCCGATTCTCGTGCACTGGGTTTCGGCGGACGATATCGGCCTGTATGCCATCGCGAGCGGCGCGGTCGGCATGATGGCGCTTCTCATCGGGGCGTTCCGGAACGCCTGGCAGCCGTTTGCCTTTTCCATCATCGGGCGGGAGGGATCGGAAAAAATTTACGGACGCACGCTGACGCTGTTCACCGCCGTTGCCTCGACCATCGCGGTTGCCGGGACGCTGTTCGCACGCGAGGCGCTTCTGGTTATCAATGCCTATACGCATAAGAACTGGTCCGGGGCCTCGCCCTGCATAGGCCCGCTGGCGATGGGCACGCTGTTCAGCTCGATGTATTTCGTGGTGCAGACAGGCATATACATCGCCTGTCGGACAGGGGTGATAGCCTTCACGATGTGCGCGGCGGCCGCCCTGAACTTGCTGCTCAATCTCGTACTGATTCCCCCTTACGGAATCGTGGGAGCGGCGGCAGCCACGGGCCTCGGGCACCTGGCGGCCCTCCTGGGGCTGTATGCGCTTTCGCAGCGCATTCTGCCGATTCCCTACGAGCGCATGAAGCTGACGGCAACGGTGCTGATCGCCGCTGCCGTGGTGATCCTGGCGCCGCATGTGCATACGGGATCCCTGATACGGGACCTCGGGCTGAAAGCCCTTCTGCTGGCTCTCTACGGCGCCGCCCTGCTGGCCTGCCGGTCCATTACGGTGCGCGATCTGGTAAAGTATTGGAAGACGGACACGAAGGGAGACAATCCGGCCTCACTGTGATTGGCGGAACGGATTGCCTGGATATGTGTGGGGAAGGCCCTGGAGAGTTCTTTTTCGTGAGGACGGCTCTCCAGCAGCTTGGTTGCTCGTGAGGACGGCTCTCCAGAGCCGTCCGATAAGCGACTGACTGGTTTTCGCTTAATCGGACGGGTCTGGAGACCCGTCCTCACGAAATTAAAACGGTCTGGAGACCCGTCCTCACGAAATTGGCGACAGGCAGAACATGCGGACAGTCATTGATGTGCGCACCATCAGCGACCATTTCCCGGGCATCGGGCGCTATGCCTATCACCTGGTGAGCGCGCTGGCGCGCCAGAAAAACCGGGGCGAACTGGTGCTTGTGCACAATCCGGGGCTGGCGAACACGCGCTACAATCTCGCCGCGATTGCGTCGGAAGAAAATGTCCGGCTGGTGCACACGTCTGCGAGTCCGTTCTCGGTGCGCGAGCAGGTGCGCCTGCCCCGCAGCCTGCGGCGGCTGGCACCTGAGCGGACGCATTTTCTTCACTGGAACGTGCCCTATGCGTCGCCGCGCCCCTTCGTGCTGACGGTCCACGACATCATTCCCCTGCGCCTTCCCCAGTATTTCACACCCTGGCAGCGCGCCTGGTACCGCATGTCGATTGCGTTCGCAATGCGCGCGGCAGCCTGCGTGATCTGCGTTTCGGAAGCGACTCACTCCGACCTGAAAGCCGCATTCCCGGGAATGCGCGCCCGTGTTTCCGTCATCCACGAAGGCGTCGGGAGGACTTTCCGGCCGTGCACGGAGGCAGAGTCCGCATATGTGCGCGCAAAGTATGCGTTGCCGAAAAACTATCTTCTCTATGTGGGCAGCAACAAGCCGCACAAAAACCTTCCGGCGCTCATCGACGCATACGCCCGCCTGCGCGGCGCGCCGTCGCTGCTGCTGGCGGGAGCGAAGGATCCGCGCTACCCGGAGGCGCGCCACCGCGTCGAGATGCTCGGCCTGCGGGGCCGCGTGCGCTTCCTTGGGACCATCCCGGAAGCCGACCTGCCCTTCCTGTACGGCAACGCGCGCGCATTTGTTTTTCCCAGCGCTTACGAAGGCTTCGGCCTGCCGCCGCTGGAAGCGATGGCGTGCCGCACGCCTGTTGCGTGTTCCGACATCCCGAGCCTGCGCGAGGTTGCCGGAGACGCCGCGCTGTTTTTCGACGCGTCCAGCACGGCATCCATTTCTGCGGTCCTGGAGAGCGTCCTCGAGGACGAAGAACTGCGCGCCGGCCTGCGCATACGCGGCCTGGAGCGCGCCGCCCGGATGACGTGGGATCTTGCGGCGCAGAAAACCCTGGAAGTCTACAGCAGCGGGTTAGCCTGAAGCGTATTAACGCTGACCTACGCCGACAAAACGCCGACGTACGCTGATTTTAAAATTTTCTATCGGAAAGGGCCAAATCCTATGAAAGCCATTCGAGTCCATGAAACCGGGGGTCTTGAAAAACTGGTTTATGAGGAGATACAGCTCCCCAAGCCGGGACCGGGCCAGGCGCTGGTCAAGGTTCACGCCGCCGGGCTCAATTTTATCGACATCTATTTCCGGACGGGACTGTATAAAACCGCGCTGCCCTTCACTCCCGGGAACGAGGCGGCCGGCATGGTCGAGTCCGTGGGCGCGGACGTGACGGAAGTCAAGCCGGGAGACAGGGTCGCGTATGCCGGCGTGATGGGATCCTATGCCCAATACTCCCTGGTCGACGCCGGGCAGCTGGTGAAATTGCCCGATGCGATCAGTTTTCAGAAGGCCGCAGCCGCGATGCTGCAGGGTATGACGGCTCATTATCTGACACACTCAACCTATCCGCTGAAAGCCGGCGAAACGGTGCTGCTGCACGCGGCGGCCGGGGGAGTCGGCCTCCTGCTGACGCAGATGGCCCGGAATATCGGCGCCACCGTCATCGGCACCGTGTCCACGGAGGAAAAAGC
>JAFNAG010000595.1 GCA_017860135.1 Acidobacteriota bacterium | reverse complement strand
ACGGTCGCGGGCGCCAGCACGCTCGTGCGTGCGTATCGGAAGAAGGTCGCCAGGCGGGCACGTGTCGTGTTCCGGGCCTGGACATCATCGCTCGTGCCGGTCATGCGAGCAATGATCTGGCGCATTCGTTCCTCCAGGGGAATCCGACCCTTCCGGCGTTGTCTCGATATCAAAAAGCCGTCAGCTTCGCAGCTGATGATGTCGAAGTCATCGCCGTCGGCAGCCAGCTCGTCGTAAAGATAGCCGACCGCCCTGCGGAGCAGGCGCGTGCCTTCGTGACGTTCGAAACGATTCGCGCCGTAAACGTTGTGACCGTCGACGAATGCGACTTCAGTGTCGTGCTCCAGGTGGGCGAGAAACGGGGCAAGCACCGGTGCCAAGACGGGCAGTGGGGGAAGGGGGACGTTGCGATATACAAGTTCCGGGGAGGGAGCCGACGCGGAGTCGCTCGGGTTGTTCGTATCAGAAAGGACGATGTAATCCTGTGGAACCGACGCAAGGGGGGGAATCGTGTTCAGAAACTCCCGGTGTATAACGAAAGGCATCAACGCCGTGACGAGCTCTCGGTCGTCAGAAGCTGTTCCGAGACCGATGCGCCGGAGGACCCTTGAGGTCTTTTGCTCCAGGATGGCGTCGCTGCCGCTGGCCTCGTCGAGGAAGGCGACTCGCTCCAGCCCTTCCAGTTCCAGCGCCCGATCGAGCCGTCGGGCTCCGAAACGGCAGCTTGTTTTTCCTGCGCGCCGAATCGATCCCGCTTCCCAGACGTCGCGATTGAGCGGCTTCTTGGAAGAAACGTGCTTGCCGGCTGTCAGCGCCGGGTAGGTGGCGACGGTATGTGTGTGCTCACTTGTGCTGACAATCACGGCGTCGAAGTCGCTCGGGCTGTCACAGATCTTGGAAAGATCATTGTACTTCTTGGTGTTTGGCAACCGCTGGGCCGCGGCGTCCGAATTGTCTACGTCGCACAGAACCGTGATGTTCTCGGCCGGGATGCCCGTGGGCGCAGCTCCGGTGGCATCGGGTGCGGCTCCCAGCTGTCGCCCCTCATTCGACAGCTTCTTCATGGTGTGCCCCCTCGGTTTACAGGTGGAATAGACAACCGTTCAGCACCCGGATCCGCCTGAGACAACTACTGGCTGGCGATCGCGACGTTTGGATCCCCGGACTTCCCGCCGGAAATCCCCAGGCCCTCGTGTGGATACGGTAGGGAACGTGGAGCAATCTTGCCGGTTCGACAAAAGCGCACCGGATCGAGTTGGACGATTACGACTGTCTCTGCACGATAGACCACAGACCGTTTGAGGGAGCAGCTGGTCGCTTCGATTGCGGACGAACTCCCGACATTTTGTGCGAACCTTGGGGCAGCGGATTCGCACGCACAGCCGATCACGTGTTTCAGATCGCGAGCCGACAACAGGAAGATAAGTCGATCGCCGTTTTCCCCGCCGCGCCTGCGTACCTCCCGTTGCCATCAATGAAGCGCAATTGTGAGACCGCAATCCCACCTGGACTCAAGCGTTTGGACCCGATCCCATCGGACGGTATAGATTGACGCGCAAAAGCAACTGGCCGGAGGTCGTGCCGTAGGTCGTTAGCCCCTGGATTTCAGTTCCGCCGACAACGGCCTCCAGTTGCTCGTCGCTGAGCGACTCTCCCATTGCAGCAGCGTACGACGCGGCCTCCTTCAGCAGTTCGTCCTGCGAGAAGTCGAAGCCGTGTTTGCCCGCAAATTCGACGATTCGAACAGCATCCCTTGCTTTCGCCGGCACCGTGTTGAACAGCTCGTTCTTCAGATCTCCATTCTCGTCGAGACTCTTCAGGAACGTCTCCACTGCCTGCTTGCTCATCGTCCTGCCCTCCTAAACTTTTCTGAAATCGCAAGTTGCGTGAATCCGATCCCGATAATAGGTCGGAACCTAGGCAAAAGCAAGGGGAAATGCGTCACGACAACGCGTTCCTCCTCTCCCAAAATCAACCGGCTTAGGCCACCGACCTGGCCCACAATTGACTTGCCGGGCGGCCGGACCAAAGCCCGCATGCGATCAGGTCCTGTGGTGCCTGGACTCGCCTTCCCTTCATCTGTCGGGATCGTTTTATGAGATGATGCGCAGGCGGTTTGAGATTCTTGTGGGAATGGTAGTAGCCCGGGGAAGCCGGGATCAACTCGTATGGCCGATCTGCCACGGATGGCGGCTCTCCCAGAGGAGGTCGATCCGGTTGGCTTCTCGCTCGGCCAAGCCAATCAAATTCTCAAATTTTCGATGATCGGGGCAAACAATATCGGGTATGAAACCTTGATCCGCGTTTGAAGCGTTGATCTCGCGGGCCTCAACCAATGCATGGATGCCGGTTTTAGCGGGGAGCATGTGCGTCAAGGCCGCTGGACGGGGTCTGATGAGAATGAGGCGGAAATCTCCCCCAACGGGATTCGGGACGGGATGAAAACGGACGGACGGCGCTCGACGGTCGCCTCGAGCAACAGTCCCCGGCACTTGAGGCGGCCGAGAAGCGATTGCGGCTGTGCCAAGTTCCAGACCGGTTTGTCGTCGGCATCCGAGCCGTGGGCGCGGGTAAACGTTTCGTAGTCCATCCGGCCCCCGGCCTCCGCCACCTCCCCCAAGGCGGCCGTCTCTTCCGGCCGCAGACCGCGCCGGACGGCGCGAACCGTCTCCTCATTTTCCAGGGCGGCACACACGGCAGAGAGAACGTCCGCCCTCTGCGAAGGCCTGAGATCGATGCCGATGGCGCGTGCCATGCCAAGCAGCTCCTCGGCTGAGTAAACGCCGTAGCAGTCAGCCAGAGGCGCATCCCGTGACAGAATGAGTTCTTTGAAATTCCGGTTCTCTGGATCGACTTTGGCGCCCATATCAAGCCAACCCACCGCCTTCACCCATTCTTCCTCGGCCGCGGCACCTGGGTCTGAGCCGAGCAATATGCCGCCATCGCCGCCGGATGGATCGCGTCGGGCAGGACCACCTTGTCGAGCAACTCGCGCGCCTCGACGGTCCATTTCTCCTGGAGGAAGAGCGTGGCCAGCGCACAGGGCGCGAAGACATAGCCCGGATCCAGTTCCATGGCCCGCACATCGAGAAGCGGTCGATGTAGCAATTGACCGGCTTCGAACGAAGGTTGAGGATGCCGTAGCTGTCGGTTGCGTACGCTGTCGCCCCGACGCTTAGATACCAGGTGTACCACCAGCCGTTGTAGCTGAGCGCGTAAGAGCCCGAGGCATGCCGGGGGCCGCGCGACGCCCAGTAGCACGGGCGTGGAACGGCCAGAGGCTGCTGTCGCCCCGGCGGAATTGACATGCTACGCATTTGCTTACTTCGAACACTGACCCGGCCTTGGTAAGCCGGACCTGGAAGGCAATCACCCACGGCATGCCGTAGGAGTGCGGCTCGTACGCGATGCTGCCTCCGGGGATGCGCACCAACCCCACGTTTCCCCTGTCGCAGGTCACTGTTCGCCCGACAGGATTCGGAGAGTCCTCTTGCGGGCGAACCGCGAGACCCGCGCACATTTCCTGACCGTTCGCAGTACCGCGCCCGCCGACGTGCGGCGGGATGGTTCGCCCTCGTCGCCGTAGACGACTTTCTTGTTTTGCAGGGCGACGGCAGCGATCTGGTCCGGAACGGTGAAGACGAGGTGAAAATAGGAAACCGGCAGGAGCTGAGTGTTGTGCTTTGCCAGCCATTTCGCCCGGGCCAGCGATTGACACTTGTTGCAGTGGCGATTGGCGCAGGAGTTGTAACTGATCCTCCTGTGGCCGCAGCGGTCGCACTTGTCCACATGACCGCCGAGAACCGCCGTGCGGCAGATCTCGATGGCGCGCATGACCTGCCGCTGTGCCGAGCTCATGGCGTGGCCATGAACCTCTCGATACGCCGGGCCACGAATACGAAAGATGTCGGCAACCTCGAGCCCAGTCCTACCCATAGACCGCTGCCCTCCCGGGAAGCGGGTTTCAGGAGCGAACTGGATCCGTAGTCTTTAACTTCTGGATATCAGCTACCGCCTTCGACAGCTGGTCAAGCGGGCTCGAGATAGAGCAAATCGTTTCCCGGGAGACGTGCGTG
>JAFNAG010000594.1 GCA_017860135.1 Acidobacteriota bacterium | reverse complement strand
GAAACTGGAGCGGTCTTCCCAACAGACCGCTTATTCTCAGAGTCGTGCCGCATGAACCAGAAGAGCTCTTTTCTCTCGCGGTTTACCCCGAGCCTGATGCCGCCGGAAGCGCTCGAAGGGATCTTCGTGCAACGCCACGATCTCGCCCGGCAAATTCTCGAGCGCATCCGGGAAAGCGCCACGACTCGCTGTCAGCATCACACTCTCGTTTTCGGGCCGCGCGGGATCGGCAAGACTCATTTGATTTCGCTCCTCTATTACAGACTGCAGGGGATGTCTGAATTGCGCGAGCACCTGCGGCTGGCATGGCTTCGGGAGGAGGAATGGGAAGTCACATCCTTCCTCGACTTCCTGCTGCGCACCCTGCAGGTGCTGTCCGAGGATGGCGGGGGCGATGCCGCCCTCTCCGAGCGCCTCCAATCCCTGTACAACCTTCCTCCGGAGAGAGCGGAACTGGGCGCGACTGCGGCCCTCGTGGATTTCCTCTTGAACCGGGCTCTCCTCATCCTGATGGAGAATCTGGACGAACTGCTGCAGAGGATGGCGCCCGACGGGCGGTTGCGTTTCCGGCGTTTCCTGAAAGACCATCCTTCCTGCATGCTGCTGGCCTCCAGCCAGGTCCCGCTCGAAGAAGTCCTGGGCGCCTCTCAGCCTCTCCCCGGATCCTGCTCCGTCCACACCCTGGAGGAACTGACGCATGAGGATGCCATGCGATTGTTGGCGAAGATTGCCGACTACCGGGGGGACGGAGAACTCTCCGCGTTCCTCTCGACCGCTCGCGGGAAGGCACGGATGAGGGCGCTCAAGTACCTTGCAGGGGGCAACCACCGCGCATACGTGATCTTTTCGCAGTTCCTCTCGCGGGAATCCCTGGAGGAACTGATCGAGCCGCTGATGCGGACCATCGACGACCTGACGCCCTATTACCAGTCGCGCATGGCATGGCTCTCGCCCGAACAGAGGAAGATCATCGCAATCATCTGTGAGTACCGTCATGCCGTCCCGATCAAGGAGATCGCCCGCCGTTGCTTCATGAAACAGGAAACCGCATCTGCGCTGCTCACCGCTTTGTGCAAAAAAGGGTGCCTTCATTCGTTTTTGGTCGGGACAGACAGGTATTACGAGCTCCGCGAACCGCTCATGCGCCTGTCGATCGAGGTCAAGAAACACAGAGGCAAACCGCTTCGCATGCTCGTCGATTTTCTCCGGCTCTGGTACTCCCCGGCCGAGCTGCAGCAGCGGCTTACTTCCCTGCCGGCAGATGCCATCATGGAACGATCGTACGCGCTTCCGGCACTCCAGTCCGGCGGCGAGGACAGCGGACATCCTCGCATTCCCGTCTGTTGCGCCGAATACCAGAGCGCCGTAGAGCAGAAGGACTACGAGCGAGCCTTACAGGCTGCAGAGGAGCTTGTCTCCTTGCGCAGCCGCGCTGAGGATCTGTCCGCCCGGTGTTTCTGCCTGCAAAACCTCGGCCGCTATGAAGAAGCTGCCGAATGTTATGACACGCTGGTCGCCATCAGTCCGCAGGACGCGCTGGCGTGGAGTCGCCGGAGCGCCGTCCTTCTCAGGCTCGGCAGGCACGACGAAGCGCTTCGCTCCTGCGAAAGGGCGATCGAGATTCATCCGGACACGGCAGGTTTCTGGGGTGACCACGGCGTCATCCTGCTTGGCGCCGGGCAGCCCGATCGGGCCCTGGCCTCCTTTGAAAGAGCGCTGCAACTGGATGCGGGCGATCCGACCTCGTGGATCCGGCGCGGGATGGCGCTGTCGGAGCTTGCCTGCTACGAGGAGGCCTCGGCATCATTTGGGAGATCGTCGGAACTCGATCCGGGCAGCGAACTGGCATATGTTTACAACTGCGCGGCTCTGATTGAGCTCAGGCGCTGTGAACAGGCGCTGCCGCTCGCCCAGCGCGCGCTGGAGATCAATCCGGCACAACCGCTGGCCTGGGCTGTGCTCGGAACAGCCCAGGCCGGAGTGAATCGCTACCGTGAAGCCCTGGTCTCCGTCGAGCGGGCCATCGAATTAGGGGAACGGACTTCCTTCGTCCTGTTCAAGCGTGCCGAGATCCTCCTCGCGGCAGACCGTTGGCGCGAGGGAATTTCGGCTCTGGACGCGGCGCTGAGCCGGTTTTACAGCCCCGAAAACCCTGACGCCGGCAATACAGCCGCCTTTGTGCGTTCCCTGCAGCAGTCCCTTGACGACGAGGCCGGACTCCGGCTGCGCATGAAAATCCTCGTCCTGATCCACAAAAAACATGATGCACTCCCTGCGCTGGCTCACGCGCTGGTGGATTGCATTCCTGACCTGCTTACGCCGGTTTTCCAAAATGCCGCAGCACCGCGGTGGCTGGCCATGTGGCGGGAACTTGCGGCAAGCACACAGGAGTTCAAGCTCCCGTTGCGCCTTCTGGACTCGGCTGTTGCCTTTGCCGAAAGCCGGGACCTGCGTTTCCTGATGGAACTCCCGCTGGAAGAACGCGTGCTTCTGGAGCCCTTGCTGGGAATTCAGATTCAGGCAACCGCGTGATGCGCCAGGCACATGAGAGATTCTGACAATCAACCGAGGATCGTCATTGCCGGCATGTCCGGCGATTCGGGAAAGACGCTGATTGCCCTGGCGCTCATCCTCGCCCTCCGCCACCGGGGGATGGAAGTTCGCGCCTACAAGAAGGGGCCGGATTATATCGACGCAGCCTGGCTTTCGTGGGCCAGCGGGCGGCCTGCACGCAACCTGGATTCCTATCTGATGGGCTTCCGGGGATGCACCGAAGCGTTCGCCCAGACTGCGGCAAGAGCCGGTGTAAACGTCATCGAAGGCAATCGCGGACTCTATGACGGTTCCGATGCGCAGGGCACGCACAGCACCGCGATGCTCGCCAGAAGTCTGAAAGCCCCCGTTCTGCTTGCGGTCAGCACCGCGAAAGTCACCCGGACCGCAGCGGCCTGGGTGCTTGGCTGCCAGAAACTCGATCCTCAGGTCCACATTGTTGGAGCCATTCTCAATCGTGTAAGCGG